>DBVZ01000053.1:0-7828 GCA_002308255.1 Lachnospiraceae bacterium UBA1251
AGATGATAAAAAGTCTGAGACAAAAACTTCAGAGAAAAAAGATAGTCTGTCTGAAAAAAAGGCTGTATCAAAATTTAATGATAAAGAAGAAAAACCCATCGGTGAAAGAACCGTGCGCATCTCGAAGGTGGAACCGAATCGGTCTCAGCCCAGGAAAAAGTTTGATGAGGATGCATTGATCGAATTATCAGAGTCCATAAAACAGTACGGCGAACTACAGCCCCTCCTTGTGTCCGATAAAAAGGACTATTATGAGATCATCGCGGGTGAACGAAGATGGCGTGCTGCGAAGATGGCCGGATTAAAAGAAATTCCTGTGATCGTTAAGGAATTTTCAGATGAAGAAGTTGTGGAAGTCTCCCTGATTGAAAATATCCAGAGAGAAGACCTGAATCCGATTGAGCAGGCGAATGCCTACCTTCGTCTCATGGATGAGTTCCATATGACGCAGGAAAATATCGCAAAAAGAGTGTCCAAAAGCAGGGCGGCAATTACCAATGCGGTCCGTCTCCTCCGGCTGCCGGAGGAGATCAGGGAAATGCTCATTTACGGGGATCTATCGGAAGGACATGCCCGCGCGCTTCTTGCCGTACCGGATCCGGAAGTCCAGATCAAAACGGCCAGAACGATCGTTCAGAACGGGGCAAGCGTCAGAGAGACCGAGAAGATCGTAAAAGAGCTCTTAAGCCCCGCCGTCAGAAAGAAAAGAGAACCGAAACCGGCTAATGACGTAATCTACCGTGATATCGAAGAGCAAATGAAGCGTGTTCTCGGAACGAAGGTAAGCATCCGCAGAAAGAATAAAAACGCGGGTAAGATCGAGATCGACTACTATTCCGCGGATGAACTGGAACGCATACTGGATATGATCCGGTCGATCAATACATAAAGGAGGAATGAGAAGATGGGTGAATCAGGCATAGCCGTTTATCTGATCGCTGCGCTGATCCTCCTGATCCTGGTTCTGATAGGACTGTCGATCCATCTTGCCCTCCGGGTCAAAAAGATGGAACGCAAATACAGAAGGTTCATGCGGGGACAGGAAGGGATCTCCCTGGAAAAACATTTCACGAGAGAATTTGACCGCCTCGATGAACTGACGGACCGGCTTCGGATCCAGAAGAGCGAGATCGCTGCGCTCCGGCAGAAAGAGCGGCAGAATTTTACAAAATACGGGATCGTGAAATATGACGCTTTTGAGGATGTGGGAGGAAAACTGAGTTTTGTTCTTGCCCTTCTCAATGATGAGGACACGGGACTTGTTTTAAATGCGATTCACAGCAAGGACAACTGCTACTTATACCTGAAAGAGATCGTAAACGGTGAGTCGTATATTATGTTAAGCGACGAAGAGATCGAAGCGCTCCAGTCAGCCCGGAACAATGAGGCCTCTACGGAATCCAGGATGCTGAGCGTTGCCACGAAAACGCCGGAGGAAGAGGAAAAGAAAGCGGATCCGGAAACAGCGGAAAAGGAAGCGGCAGCTGAAGAATAAAGCGAATGAAGCGAAAAACAATATAATAATATTATGTTAACTAAGAGGACACTGATATGATTGACATCAAATTTCTCAGAGAGAACCCGGAAATCGTCAAACAGAATATCCGCAATAAATTCCAGGACAGGAAACTGCCCCTTGTGGATGAAGTGATCGAACTGGACAGGAAGAACCGTGCTTATATTCAGGAAGTGGAAGCCCTGCGCGCACAGAAGAACAAGATCTCGAAAGAGATCGGAAAACTTATGGGGCAGGGAAAGAAAGAAGAAGCGGAAGCGGTGAAGGCGGAAGTCGCCAAAGATAATGCCAGGATCGACGAGCTGACCGCGATGCAGAAGGAAGCGGGAGAGGAGATCCGGAAGAGAATGATGGTGATCCCAAATATTATCGATCCTTCCGTACCGATCGGAAAAGATGATTCCGAAAACGTCGAGATCGAGAGATTCGGAGAGCCCATCGTTCCGGATTTTGAGATCCCGTATCACACCGACATCATGGAAAAGCTGCACGGGATCGATATGGACGCCGCGGGGCGCGTCGCCGGCAACGGTTTTTATTACCTGCTCGGGGATATCGCGAGACTGCATTCGGCGGTCACGGCCTACGCGCGGGATTTCATGATCGACCGGGGATTTACTTATTGCATTCCTCCCTTCATGATCCGTTCGGCGGTCGTCAACGGCGTCATGAGCTTCGAGGAGATGGATTCCATGATGTACAAGATCGAAGGCGAAGACCTGTATCTCATCGGAACCAGTGAGCACAGCATGATCGGACGGTTCATCGACCAGCTGATCCCGGAGGAAAAGCTTCCGATGGCGCTGACGAGTTATTCTCCCTGCTTCCGTAAGGAAAAAGGAGCGCACGGGATCGAGGAGCGCGGCGTTTACCGCATCCATCAGTTCGAGAAGCAGGAAATGATCGTCGTATGCAGACCGGAAGAGAGCCCGAAGTGGTTCGATATCCTCTGGAAGAACACGGTAGACTTCTTCCGGACGCTGGATATCCCGGTCCGGACGCTGGAATGCTGCTCGGGAGACCTCGCGGATCTGAAAGTCAAATCGCTTGACGTGGAGGCCTGGTCGCCGAGACAGAAGAAATACTTCGAGGTCGGCAGCTGCTCGAATCTCGGAGACGCGCAGGCGCGCCGCCTGAAGATTCGCGTGAACGGCGAGAACGGACAGAAGTACCTCGCGCACACGCTGAACAACACCTGCGTCGCCCCGCCGCGCATGCTGATCGCGTTCCTCGAGAACAATCTCAATGAGGACGGATCCGTCAACATTCCGGCGGCGCTGCAGCCGTACATGGGCGGAAAGACGATCATCAGACCGTAACGGTCATCAGGTTTTAAAGGCAAAAGAGCGGACAGCTTCGGTCCGGGAATTTTCGGAGCGCGACAGGATATGCATTCTTATCTGCGGGCAGTCGGATTTTCCGACATTCGGGACATTACACAACTGAATATGGTGATCGATGAGATCGTCCGGTTCAGTACCGCGAAAACGGTATTTGAGGACCGGGACGGACGGCTGCACGCGGAAATATCCAGGGATTTCGGAGAGCGGATCGGACTTACGGTATGCGGGGAATATGATCAGAACGGGATGTTTTACGCGGAGTACGTATTTCCGTATTTAAAAGGACGATTTGAGAGCTCTCATGAATCCGTGGTCATAGAAAAGCATGTCGCAAATGATTCCTGCTGCGGCGCCTGCGATGACCTGCGCGTCGGCGCGACTCTCATTTTCTATCTGCAGAACATGGCCGAGTACGCGGTCCGCTCCCTGCAGGGAAAAAAGAGAAATGAGATCCGGGCGACGGTATTTTCCGGCCTGTCGAAAGACGGGACGGTCCTTCTGCCGGTCGAAAAGAGTGAAGATGCGGCAGAGGAAACGCAGGACGAAATCGACCGGGAGCAGCTTCTCCAGGCGGCGCGGGAAGGCGATGCCGACGCGATCGAATTCCTTTCGGAAGAGGATTACGACACCTATTCGATGCTGATCGACCGGGTCAGCAGGGAGGATGTCCTCACGATCGTAGACTCCTATTTTATGCCGAACGGCTCGGACTGTGAGTGCTACAGCATCCTGGGGACGATTCAGAGCGTGGACCGCTGTCTCAACCGCGCAACGGGAGAAGAGATCGTGTGTCTTGCGGTCGAATGCAACGGGATCACGATGGATGTCGCGATCAACGCGGAAGATCTTGTGGGCGAGCCCCGCGAAGGCCGCCGTTTCCGCGGGACGATCTGGCTGACCGGCCAGGTGCTGTTTGAGGACTGAGCGGGAGCTCTTTCCGTCCGGGAACAAAGGAAGGATTTTATGCCGCAAGATGCAGAGCGGGCGTAAAATGCCGTATTTTACGGTATTTACCGAAGATGTGTGCTTGCGTTTTAAAAGGAACAGAGTTATATTGATAAAAATGTTAACCTAAGAAAGGGAGTATACAGCTTATGTCTATCTTTAAGGGTGCCGGCGTTGCGATCGCTACACCGATGAAAGGAAACGGAGAGATCAATTACGAGACATTTGAAAAACTGATCGAAGATCAGATCAAAAACGAGACGGACTGCATTATCGTTGTCGGAACGACCGGAGAGGCGCCGACGCTCGATGATGACGAACATCTGGAAGCGATCCGTTTTACTGTCGCGCAGACGGCGGGAAGGGTCCCGGTCATCGCGGGAACCGGTTCCAACAATACTGCTCATGCGATCATGATGTCGAAGGAAGCGCAGAAGTTCGGCGCGGACGGCGTGCTCCTTGTTGCGCCTTATTATAATAAAGCGACACAGAACGGCCTGATTCAGAGTTTTACCGCAATCGCCAACGCGATCGATATTCCGTGCGTGCTCTATAATGTACCGTCCCGCACCGGATCGAACATCCTTCCGGATACGGCGGCCTATCTCGGCAAGCATGTGGAGAATATCGTTGCGGTCAAAGAGGCGTGCGGCAACATTTCCCAGATCGCCGAACTGATCGAAAAAGCGGAAGGGTCTCTGGACGTTTATTCCGGAAACGACGATCAGATCGTTCCGATCTGCTCGCTGGGCGGCATCGGGGTTATTTCCGTACTTTCCAACGTCGCGCCGAAATTTACGCATGATCTTGTTATGAAATGCCTGAACGGCGACTATGTTTCCGCCGCAAAAGATCAGCTTCGCTGTGCGGAACTGGTTCGCAGCCTGTTCTGTGAAGTGAACCCGATCCCGGTCAAGGCGGCCCTCAACATGCAGGGATTTGACTGCGGCATTCCGCGTCTTCCGCTTACCGAGATGGAGCCGGCTCATAAAGAGCGTCTCCGCAAGGCAATGGTGGAATTCGGCTGCCTGTAATATCGGAAAATTAAAAAAGTGCCTCTTTCCAAGCGGAAGATTCCTGCTTTGAAAGAGGCGCTTTTTTTTGATCAAAGGAACAGCAGATAAATGATATAGCCGGTGCAGGCAAGAGCGAACAGCAGTATGCCGGGGCTCGTCCCGACGGTCCGGAAACCGGTGCCGCGGGGAAGCTGCTGCACAGTCGGCTCGAAAATGAGGCGGCGCACATTGACGATGAACAACACGAGTCCGACGATCCAGCTGATCAGGATCACTCCCAGGTAGACAAGCAGGGCGATCATCCGGGGCGAGCGCAGTGCTTCCGAGATCAGCGCCGGATCCCCGGAGGAGAGGTTGTCAAGAAGGGAATTGTCTTTGCCGAACAGGAGCAGGGAAGCAATATTGCCGGTGAAGTTGATCGCCATATGGAGCGCGACCGACCAGCGGAGCTGTCCTGTCCGGGTATACACGTAACCGAAAACGAGTCCGAGCGCAGTCGCGTACAGGAACTGCTGCAGGTTCAGATGGAAGAGGCCGAAGCAGAGCGCGGAGGTCACGATGGCAAGGATTTCGCCGTAGGGATGAAGGCGGTCGATCAGCGCTTTGCGGAACACAAGTTCTTCAAATACCGGCGCCAGCACACAGGTGAACAGCAGCTGGAGAAATTTTGAGCTGCCCGACAGAACCTCATACAGAGGATTCAGTGTTTCGGGAGAAGCTCCCGGGTGGAGGGCCATCACAATAAAGACGCCGACAATATTGCATACGTACATCATAAAAATGCAGCAGAAAAGAGCCGTGAACCATTTGCGGAGGGGCATTGGCCGGACATAGAGCTTTTCCGACGGCACCTTTTTCATGATCTTAAGGCCGAGCGGGATCGCGGCGGCATAGAGAGGCAGGAAGCGGCATAACCACTGGAGCAGGATATTGTCTTCCCACGCCGGGATCGCCATATTGAGGATCAGGGTAAGCGCATACCGGATCACGACGAGTGCGCACAGAATCCCCAGCAGCCCGAAGCCGATCCTGCTGATCTGTTTCCGGACTTCGGAAAGATCAACGTTCCGCAGAGCAGCCGCCCGCTGTCTCCCTCCGAAAGGCTCCAGAAGGGAAGCGGACAGCAGCATGAACAGCATCCCGAGACCGGCACAGACGAGGACGGTAATGACGGCGCCGGCGTAAATATTTCCGAGGACGGCCGCCACAGCCATAATGGCGGCGCAGGGAAGCAGGCCGAAATACAGGAACATGATCGTGACAACCTGCTTGATCGTCTTATCGACGGAAGCGGGCACCGCGAGATTGATAAACGTGCTGGTATTGGTCGAATAGAAATCTACCGCGGCGATGAAAGGAAGCCATGCGAGGAACAGCAGAGGATTCGCGCCGATGATGAGTGAGGCCAGGATGAGCGCGGGGACCGCGTCAAGGACGCAGTTGACCGTGCCGGCGAGCAGGGACCAGAATACTTTTTTCAGGGAGCTTTCCGGGATCAGACGGAAGAAATCCATCTTCGTGTCTTCTTCGAGCGGATTTCTCATCGACCGGTAAAAGACGAGAACGGTAATCGTGAAGACCACGATATACGGCGTTTTGGTGTTGATGACGACCCGGGACAGGACCGCCGTGAGAGCCGCGGCGGCGAGGTACGTGCCGGACGTTTTCGTGAAAATGCCGAATTTCGCGAACCGGAAGCGGTTATAGAGCGATTTGTGGAAGAACATATTTGCCCCGGATCCGCGCGTGAGACCGTCCCGGCGGAGTTTTTCGCTCTTGTCTTTTTTGTCCGCTCTCTTCGAGCGGATCTTTCTTCCCGAGGCCATTGCCTCCATGAGTTCCGCTGTCTGCTCGGAGCGCGCCATGGCGTCCTCGTAAAAATCGGCTTTCACGCTTCGGATGAGGAGGATCAGCGCGCCGAGGGCGGCAGCGGTCAGGAGGAGGCAGAGGATCGTTAAGGCGGCGTTTTTTTCCGTCGTAAACATCACGATTCCTTTCAGCCATCCCCAGATCGGGATAAACCGGGAGTACTTGCTGTTAAAAAAGGCAAATGCGGCGTCGAGAGGCGTCATTTTTGACGTCCGCCAGAAAACGAGCCAGGCAGCCGCAGTGATGCCGAGGACGGCGTAGACCGCGGGGGCAATGTACTTTTTGGTGCCAGCATGGGTCGTCGTTACGGTATAAAGGAGCACCTGGAGGAATTTTCCGGTAAGGATCATGAGGAACCATACCAGGAGCATGATGAAAGCCGCAGCGGGGGAAAGACCCACGTTAAAGATAAGGTTCGGGATCTGGAACAGCAGATAGATCGAAGCGAATACCGCCGCGCCGGCCTGCATGAGCAGCCGGAAGAACAGGACGGACTGCGGGCGCAGCGGGGAGGGGAACAGGAGGTTTACATCCGCCGGGAGAAAGATCTTTCCTCCGCTTTTGTCTGCGCTGAGAATGAGAAATACGAATATCCCCAGCAGAAGGGCGCCGAGGATCAGCTCGAATACTTCCGTTTTAAACTTTTCCGGCGGCGTATCGGGCGCGGCGGAGATAACTGCCGGGAAATCTTCTCCGATATCCTCGGTAAATTCTTCCGGCAGCTCTTCGGCACTTTCGGATTCGGAATATTCTCCGGGCAGGAGCTCTTCCGCGGCTTCCTCCTGATTCTCTTCCGCCGCATTGGAAAGCGCACCGATTCCCGCTCCGATCAGTCCGCCGATCAGAGCGCACGCGAGAATGAATACGAGGATCCACGTCTTAAAGATCTTTTTCAGCTGATTCAAAAAAGAGTGGACCGCGTAGTAACCGATCATTCGCATGGCTTAATCCTCCTTTGAGGAATAATGATCTTCGGGACGCAGCCCTTCCGTGACGTCAAAGAACAGTTCTTCCAGGGACCTTCCGCTGCTGCTCAGATCTTCGCGGGTGACATTTGCCCGCACTTCGCCGCTTTGCATGATTACGGTGCGGTCCCACAGCATGTCGATGCTGTCGATCATGTGCGTGCTGACGAGGAG
>DBVZ01000053.1:7888-8256 GCA_002308255.1 Lachnospiraceae bacterium UBA1251
CCGATCATCGGCTCGTCGAGGAGGATGATCTCCGGCTCCGGGAGGAGTCCGAGGCAGATGTTCAGCTTCTGCTGCATGCCTTTTGAGAGTTCGTCGCCGAATTTTTTCCGGTGGTCGTTCAGTTCAAATCGGGTAAACAGTTCGTCGATCCGTGGCTTGTAGTCTGTGAGCTTATAGGCGCGGGCGAGGAATTCCATATGCTCCGCGACCGTGAGATTCGGGTAAAGGGAGGGGAGTTCCGGAATATAGCCGAGGACGCGCCGTGCGCCGACGGATTTGTTCGGCATGCCGTTTACCAGCACGGAACCGTCATATTTCAGAAAACCTATGATGGATTTTATAATCGTGCTTTTGCCGGCGCCGTTCGG
>DBVZ01000088.1:0-3289 GCA_002308255.1 Lachnospiraceae bacterium UBA1251
CCTGTCTGAATATATTCAACAGATCCCTCCCGGCAAAGACGCCGCCGGCAGTGTCCTGCGGGATCCGCCGGGCTTTCATGAGGACCTGCTCAGTGCTTTCCTGAAATCTGTTTCCCGTTTTTTATGAAACATGTTTCTGTTTTTCGGAAACATGTTTCCTGTTTTTCCTGAAACATATTTCCTGTTTTTCCGGAAATCCGGTTCATGGTTTCCTGAGCATTTCCTTGATCCCGACAAGAAGAGAAAGCGCCTGAAGCGGCGTCATATTGTTGATGTCTGCGTCTTCCAGTTTTTCACGGACAGCTTCAAGGACAGGGTCGGTCTCCGGGCTTCCGGTTTCTTCCTGACCGTTGCCGGCGGTCTTCTTTTCCTTTTCGAGTTTTTCCTTATAAGCCGCTTCCACGTCCGGATCGCAGAAGATGAGCTGAGTATAGCGGCGGGATCTTCCGGAAATGTGTCCGTTTCCGTGACCGGAGGCGCCTGCGTATCCTGCACCGGCGTCATCTGCATCATTGCTGAGAGCGTCTTCGCGTTCGATATCTCTCAGGATCTCTTCGGCTCTTCCGATGACCGGTTCCGGAACGCCCGCCAGCCGTGCGACATGGATACCGTAGCTTTTGTCCGTCGCGCCTTTGACGATCTTTCTCAGGAAGACGATATCGTCCCCGCGTTCCTTGACCGCTATACAGTAATTGTTGATGCCGGGGATCTTCCCTTCCAGCTCCGTGAGTTCGTGGTAGTGGGTCGCAAAAAGCGTTTTCGCCCCGATGATATCCGGATCCGCGATGTACTCGATCACTGCCCAGGCGATCGACAGACCGTCAAATGTCGACGTTCCCCGTCCGATTTCATCCAGAATGAGAAGACTGTTCTTCGTGGCATTTCTCAGTATATTCGCGACCTCGGTCATTTCCACCATAAATGTGCTCTGACCGCTCGCGAGATCATCCGAGGCACCGACTCTCGTGAAGATCCGGTCGACGATTCCGATATCCGCCTCTTTCGCGGGAACGAAAGAACCGATCTGCGCCATGAGGACGATCAGGGCGGACTGTCTCATATATGTCGATTTTCCCGCCATATTGGGTCCCGTGATGATCGAGATCCTTCTTTTTTCGTTGTTGAGAACGGTATCGTTCGGGATAAAACCGTCATGCGGCGTCATTCTTTCCACCACGGGATGACGGCCGTCGCGGATCGTAATCTTTCCGGAAGTATTGAGTTTCGGCCGCACATAGTGATAGCGTCTCGCGACTTCCGCGAAGGAGGCGAGAGCGTCGATCTCCGCCACTTGCGCCGCCGTTTTCTGGAGCCTCCCGATCTCGCCGGCGATCCGGTCCCTGAGAGCCGCAAACAGTTCATACTCAAGGGTATACAGCTTGTCCTGCGCGCCAAGGATCTTATCCTCCAGTTCCTTCAGCTCCGGCGTTGTATACCGCTCCGCTCCGGTCAGCGTCTGTTTCCGCGTATAGCGTTCGGGAACCATGTTTTTGAAAGAATTGGTCACCTCAATACAGTAGCCGAAGACGCGGTTGTACTTGACCTTCAGCGTATGGATGCCTGTCTTCTCTCTCTCTTCCGCCTCAAGCTGCGCAAGCCATCCGGTGCCCTCGGATTTTGCCTTCCGGTAACCGTCGACGTCCGGATGGTATCCATCCCTGATGATCCCGCCTTCCTTCATGGCAAGAGGCGGATCATCCACAACGGCATCTCCGATCCAGGAACAGATATCGGACAGATCATCAAATTCTTCCGCGATGGCGGAAAGCCTCTCTCCTCCGAGTTCTTTTGTGAGAAGCAGGATATGCGGAAGCATTTCCAGAGAAGAATGCAGCGCGATCAGGTCTCTCGGGTTTGCGGAGTGATAGGCTACCCTTCCGGCAAGACGTTCGAGGTCATAGACCGGATTCAGGTATTCCCGCAGTTCCGCCCGGCAGATCTCATCCCCGAGCATCGCTTCCACGGCCCCGAGCCGACGTTCGATCGCACCGGCATCTATCAGCGGCCTCTCGATCCAGCTCCGGAGCATTCTCGCTCCCATCGCTGTTTTGGTGCGGTCAAGCGCTCCGAACAGGGATCCTGTCTTTCTCTTCTCCCGCATGGTCTCCGTCAGTTCGAGATTCCGCACCGCCGCGCTGTCGAGCATCATGAAATTGCCGGTCGTATACAGGGAAATGCCGGTGATCTGGGGAAGATCGTTTTTCTGCGTGTCCGTCAGATAGCGCATCAGCGCGCCGGCAGCCGACGCGGAAAGAGATCCGTCTTTGAAACCGAGCCCTTCAAGATGAGAAACGCGGAAATGCTCCCGCAGCGCCGCCCCGGAGTTTTCTTCCGTAAAATAGCGCGTCGGCAGCATCTGGGTAATGATCCCCTGCCGGTCCTTCAGCTCTTCGGCGGGAAATCCCGACAGAAGAAGAGTCTCGTTGCAGATGAGCTCCGCCGGCATATAGCGCTGCACTTCGTCCATCATGACACGCGGCTTCTCCACCTCCGTCACGTAAAAAGCACCGGTGGAGACGTCCGCGGAAGCGATCCCGTAGCGCTCACCGATCAGGACGACGCACATCAGGAATTTATTCCGGTCTTCTTCCAGTGATTCCGGTGCGAGATTCGTGCCGGGCGTCACGACGCGGATAACTTCTCTCTTTACCAGTCCTTTCGCCGTTTTCGGATCTTCGACCTGTTCGCAGATGGCGGCTTTATATCCCTTGCTGACCAGACGGTCGATATAGGTGTCCACCGCGTGATACGGCACGCCCGCCATCGGGGCGCGCTCCTCAAGACCGCAGTCTTTGCCGGTAAGCGTGAGTTCCAGTTCTTTGGAGGCCGTGACGGCGTCGTCAAAGAACATCTCGTAAAAATCGCCCACACGATAGAGCAGAATGCAGTCCTTATATTCTTCTTTGCAGCGCAGGTATTCCTGCATCATCGGTGACAGTGCCACGCGTTACCTCTCTTCTGAAATCTCTCCCAGGTAGTAAAAGCCTTTGCATTCCTTCAGGAAGACCGGAACGATCTGACCGATCAGCTCCGGCGGTCCCGGAAAATGCACAAGAAGATTGCTTCCCAGCCTTCCGGTAAGAAGACCTTCGCTCCTGTTCTTCTCTTCCACGAGCACCGGAAGCGTCTGTCCCTCGAAGCGGGAGCACGCGGCCGAAGCTTTTTCATGGACGAGAGCAAGGAGCCTGTCGAACCTTTCCTTCACGACCTCTTCCGGCACCTGGTCCTCCATTGCTGCTGCCGGAGTCCCTGTGCGTTTGGAATAAATAAATGTAAATACGCTGTCATA
>DBVZ01000088.1:3451-3600 GCA_002308255.1 Lachnospiraceae bacterium UBA1251
TTTTTCAGGATCGCCGTGCTTCCGGACTGTGCCGGCAGGTGGATATGACGGCAGATCTTTTCGTTTTCCGCGATCACTTCGATCAGTTCATCCGAGAAGTCCTTCGGATGAGAAGTCATGAAGCGGATCCTTTCGATCCCGTCGATCTT
>DBVZ01000095.1:0-399 GCA_002308255.1 Lachnospiraceae bacterium UBA1251
CAGAATCTGAAATTTGCCAGGATCGACGCGGAGCTCGCGGAAGACTTTGTCCGCAAGACGGCGGTGAAAAAGAAGGATGCCGATGCCCTGACGAAGACGTTCCAGGATGCCCTGAAAAAAGAACGTCTCGAGATTCAGGTCTCCAATATGAAAGANNAAGGAGATCGCAGCGATCCTGACGCTCTCCGAAGAGAGCCGCCGTATGATGGATATGATGAAAATGTACGGGATGGACAGCTCTGCCATGGGCGGTTACGGTGCTTCCGAGACTCTCGTTCTCAATGCGGCGCATCCGCTGGTCAAGTACATTCTCGCCAATCCGGATTCGCAGAACGTACCGATCATCTGCGAACAGCTTTATGACCTTGCGGCTCTGAGCCACAAACCGCTGACGCAGGA
>DBVZ01000095.1:461-2348 GCA_002308255.1 Lachnospiraceae bacterium UBA1251
CCGAAGAACGGGTCCCCGCTTCTGCCTGTGATGCTTCAGTCAAAAAACTCCCCGAAGCGCTGCTGCGCATAGTTGTCCCACGCCCGCTCCAGCGTGCGGTCCAAAGAAAAGGTCCGGTGAGAGACCCCGGTCGTCAGAAGAATAGAGGTCCCGTCAAAGGAAAGATTGAGAAGGAGACCGGAGACGTCGGCCGTGAGTTCCTGGGAGATTGCTTCTTTTTCGATCAGAGCGGACATTTCTCCGTCGGGGAGACGGAAGACGAACTGGAAGGCGAGAGGCGTGTTCCTGCCCCGGATCACGGACAGAAAGTACGGTCTCAGGAGATTCCAGGGCGTGAAGTCATGAGAGGTCTCCTCGTCGGGGTAGAAGCTTCCGTGCCACTGACCGTTGACCGAAAAGACGGCGTACGTCGTCACGGACCCGCTGACGGTTTCAAAAGCATCAAACGTGTCGCGGGTCAGAAGGGCAGCCATGAGCTGCTTTTTGTTTTCGATTGTTTTTGCAAGCATAGTTTCCCTTTATCGATTTCTTTCCGATCGCTGCCTTAAGCTATTCCATTATAGAGGAAAACGGGACGGATGCCAACAGCAGCGGGAAATTCTCTCTTTCCCAAACGGACAATATCGTGTAGAATAGACGTAATGATTTTTCAGATCAACAGGAGGTAACTGACCATGAAGATTGTTATGCTTGGCGCGCCGGGTGCGGGCAAGGGAACGCAGGCGGAAAAGATCGCCGCAAAATATAATATTCCGACGATCTCGACCGGCAATATTTTCCGGAAGAACATGAAAGAGGGCACGGAACTCGGGAAACAGGTGAAGGCGATCATCGAAGCCGGAGGACTGGTCCCGGATGAGCTGACCAATGCCCTGGTATTTGACCGACTCGGAAATGATGACTGCAGAGACGGATATATTCTTGACGGATATCCCAGGACCGTGCCGCAGGCAGAGGCGTACCTCGCATTTCTTGCGGAACACAATGACAAACTGGATCACGCGATCGACGTGGACGTCCCGGACGAATCCATCGTGTCCCGCATGTCGGGAAGACGCGTCTGCCCGGACTGCGGCGAGACCTATCATCTCGTTGTGAATCCGCCGAAGACGGAAGGCGTCTGCAACAAATGCGGTGCTGCCCTGATCCAGAGAAAAGATGACGCTGCGGAGACCGTTCAGAACAGGCTGACGACCTATCATGACCAGACGGAACCCATGATCTCTCTTTACAAAGAACGCGGTATGTATGACAGGGTCGACGGAACGCAGGCGATCGAAAAGGTGTTCGAGGACATCTGCGCGATCCTCGGCTGAAGAGAGGACTTGATTTTCCCTGCAGGGTCGTTGTATACTTGGGAAGGCGTTTTTTGCCGGAAAATGGAATCGTCCGTCCGCGGATTATTATATCGTTAAGGAGTCAGATAGAAAATGAGCCAGAAGAAAGTAGAACAGTACAAGGAGTTTAAAAAGAACCGCGAAAAGGTCTATGCCAGGGAGAAAAGAAATCAGAAGATCCGGCTGATCATCGCAGCTGTTCTTGCCGTTCTTGTCATCGGCTGGTTCGGATACTCCATCTATAATTCGGCGACCCGCCCGGCGGCGACCGAAGACGGATCCGTTTCCGCGATGGAGATCGACTTCAACGGGTATACCGAATACCTGACCGGACTGAAGCAGGGCTATTGACGCCGGCAGCGGGATCCGGAAAACAGGAAGCAAAAAACATGGCACACGTTTCCGTGTGCCATGTTTTTTATGTCGAATCGGTAAAGACGCAAGGGGCAAGCTCAGGCTGCGGGTCTTATAACTTCACGACGTTTGCTGCCTGTTGTCCACGCGGACCTTCTGTGAGATCGTAGCTGACAGCCTGGCCTTCATCCAGAGT
>DBVZ01000095.1:2413-5777 GCA_002308255.1 Lachnospiraceae bacterium UBA1251
CCGGTAATGAAACCGAATCCCTTGGTCGCGTTGAACCATTTAACAGTTCCCTTGTTCATGATGTGTAACCTCCAAAAAATAGATGAATAACTAACAACACGATTATATCTGTGCCAGATTGGCAAGTCAAGGGGAATTGTGCCAAAAAGATAGAGGAAAAAGGAAAAATCGATTTTCTTTTATCATTTTTGACAATAGCCGGAAACGCTCCCTCTCCTGCAGCGTACAAAACAGAAAGAGGATCAGACAAATAGGTCTTTTCATTGCAAAGAACATCATGATACAATGAATCCGTGTTTGGAGGATTACGATATGAGTACAATTCTGATCAAAGGCGGCATGTGTGTTGATCCGCTGCGCGGAACCGTAAAGAAAGAAGATATTTTGATCCGTGACGGGATCATAGAGAAGAGAGCGGAGTCTGTGAAAGCAAAAGCAGACAGAGTGATTGATGCGAAAGGACTCACCGTTACCCCCGGGATCGTGGATATGCACGTCCATCTCAGGGATCCCGGACAGAATTATAAGGAAGATATTTTTACCGGCGCGCTCGCAGCGGCGCACGGCGGCGTGACGTCCGTGCTGGCGATGCCGAATACGAAACCGGTCATGGACGAACCGGACCGAATCAGCTATGTTGTCAATAAAGGAAAAGTGTCGGCTGCCCATGTCTATCAGGTGTCAGCCATCACAAAGGGAATGAAGGGCGAAGAACTCACCGATATTGCCGGTGTGGCAAAAGCCGGTGCCCGCGCGGTCTCGGAGGACGGGAAATCCGTCATGAACGCGAAACTTCTCCGGGAAGCGATGCTGCAGGCGAAAGAAGCCGGCATTCCGGTCTGCTCCCACTGCGAGGACCTCTCTCTGGTAAACGGGGGTGTCATGAATGATGACGAAAACGCAGTGCGGCTCGGCCTTCCGGGGATCAACAACGCGTCGGAGGACGTCATCATCGCGAGGGATATGGTCCTTGCCAAAGACACCGGATGCCATCTTCATCTGTGCCACTGCTCGACAGCGGGCTCCGTGGATCTCATCCGGGCGGGAAAGACGATGGGCGTCGATCTTTCGGCGGAGACCTGCCCGCATTATCTGATCCTGACGTCGGATGATATCCCCGGAGACGACGGGAATTTTAAAATGAATCCGCCTCTCCGGTCGGCGGCGGACCGGGCTGCGATCCGTGCAGCGGTCGCGGATGACACGATCGATATCCTTGTTACGGATCATGCCCCGCACGCACGCATGGAAAAGGCGGGCGGCTTCCGGACAGCCCCGTTCGGAATCGTCGGGCTGGAAACAAGCGTCGCACTTATTTATACGGAAATGGTCCGCACCGGTGAGATCACCCTTCTGCAGATGATCCGGAAAATGACTCTGAATCCCGCCAAAGTCATGGGGATTGAGGCGGGAACGCTGGAAGAAGGCGCTCCGGCTGACGTCGCGGTCTTTGATTTTGAAAGATCCTATGTGATCGATCCCGCGGATTTCCGTTCCAAAGGGATCAATACCCCGTTTACCGGGAGAGAAGTTTACGGCAAAACCATGTACACGATCTGCGGCGGCGAGGTCGTCTGGGAGGAAAACGCATGATCAGCAGGCTGAATGAAAGGATTCTGGCAACAGGGGCGCCGATCGTGGTCGGACTGGATCCGATGCTGGGTTTTATTCCGGGTCAGATCATTGAAAATGCTTTCGCTCAGTACGGCGAAACGCTCGAAGGAGCAGCGGAGGCCGTCTGGCAGTTCAACCGGGGGATCGTGGATGCCGTCTGTGATCTGGTCCCCGCGGTCAAGCCGCAGATCGCCATGTATGAACAGTTCGGGATTCCCGGACTTGCGGCTTTTTCCAGGACACTGGATTACTGCCATGAAAAAGGTCTGCTTGTCATCGGCGACGTAAAGCGGGGCGACATCGGCTCGACGTCAGCGGCATATGCGGCCGGACATCTCGGGAAAGTCAAAGTCGGGAATCATGTATTTGCCCCGTTTGACGAAGATTTTGCGACTGTCAATCCCTACCTCGGGTCGGACGGCGTGAAGCCGTTCATCGACGCATGCAAAGAAAACGGAAAAGGGATCTTTGTACTGGTCAAGACATCCAATCCGTCCAGCGGCGAGTTTCAGGACCGCCTGATCGACGGAAAGCCGCTTTATGAGCTCGTCGGAAAAATGGTGGACGAGTGGGGAGCGGACTGCATGGACGGAGACTTTTCGGACGTCGGCGCCGTGGTCGGAGCAACATACCCGGAGATGGGCAGAGTGCTCCGCAATATCATGCCGAAAGCGTGCATTCTGGTGCCGGGATACGGCGCTCAGGGAGGCAGCGGGAAGGATCTGATCCCGTTCTTCCGAAAGGACGGCCTCGGCGCGATCGTCAATTCATCGCGCGGTATCATCGCGGCGTGGAAACAGGAAAAATATGCCGCTTACGGTGCGGAAGCCTACGCGGATGCCTCCCGTGCGGCGGTCATCGCGATGAGAGAGGATATTCAAAACGCCCTGTCCCTGTAACCGCAGGGACGGCGGAACTTACACAGAAGGGAATTCTGCCTGCATGAAATCACTTGTAAAAGCCCGTATCATATCCCGGGAAATGCTGACGGACGACATCTGCTCCTTCTGGGCGGAGGTCCCGTTCGCGAGTGAAGCCCGAGCGGGGCAGTTTGTGTCTTTTTATCTCAATGATCCGTCCCGGATGCTGCCGAGACCGATCAGTATCTGCGATATGAACCGGAGGCTCGGAGCGCTCCGGTTCGTTTTCCGTATTGTGGGGGAAGGAACGAGGCAGCTCGCGGGAGTCCGGACCGGCGATCTCGTGGAGTGCATCGGCCCTCTCGGAAACGGATATCCGCTGGAGGAAGCATCCGGCAGACGGCTTCTTCTTGCGGCGGGAGGACTTGGAGTTCCGCCGATGCTCGGGATCATCCGCGATCTTTATGATGAGCCCTGCGGAGCCGGAAGAGTCACTGCCCCGGATGGGACGAAAGAGTATGATTTTCGTATTTCCTCTGCTGCCTCCGCAGAAGACGGTAAGGCATCCGTGACACCCGCGGACGGATTCCGCAGGCCGCCCCTCGCCGTGACCTGCGCGCTCGGTTACCGCCACGATCTCTTCCTATATGACGAGATTTCGGAAAATACAGCCGTAAGCATCGCGACCGATGACGGCTCCAGCGGCGTTCACGGTACGGTCATCGACGCGATCCGGCAAATAAAGACGCCGTACGATCTTATATTTGCCTGCGGACCGAAACCAATGCTGAAGGCGCTGGCTGCATTTGCCAAAGAAAAAGAGATCCCGCTCTGGGTCTCGATGGAAGAGAGAATGGCGTGCGGCGTCGGCCCCTGCCTCGGCTGTGTGG
>DBVZ01000126.1:0-136 GCA_002308255.1 Lachnospiraceae bacterium UBA1251
GAGCGCACAAAACAGTTTCTGCGCGTTTTTGAAAGATAAAAACAAAAGGAGAAGAAAAGGTTCTGATGGATGATCCCGATCTCACCGAACTGAAATACTGTATCCTGAATCCGACCGGAAATATCACCGCCCTTGT
>DBVZ01000126.1:160-21815 GCA_002308255.1 Lachnospiraceae bacterium UBA1251
CGCCAGCCGCTTCTCTCCGCCCGGATCATGGAACGGCACCCGGAAGTGGAACAGGTCGGGTTTGTGTCTTTCGGCGGAAACGGAGACGTATCCGGCTCGCTCCGCATGGCTGCCGGCGAATTCTGCGGCAATGCTTCCATGTGTGCGGCTGCCCTATATCTGATGCGCCGCGGAGAACAGGATCTGCCCCGTGACGGATGGGAAACGGTGAAGCTCCGTGTCTCCGGAGCATCGGAGCCGGTGGAGATCCGGCTGAAGAAAGAATCATCGTCCGGCTGTTTTCTCTGCAGCATCGCCATGCCTCCCGCACTGAAAACGGAATTCCGCCCTTTCTCCTTCGGAGAGCTGTCGGAAGATCTTCCCGTTGTTTTCATGCAGGGGATCTCCCATATCATTATAGAAAAAGAGTCCGCGTTCTACGGATTGTTAAGCCAAAAAGAGACAGCCGGGCAGGCTGTCCGCGAATGGTGCCGTCTCCTTTCGGCAGACGGTCTGGGTCTCATTTTTCTGGGCGGGAGCGGGGGTTCTCCAAGTGCCGGACCGGGAATCCGCGACCTTACTCCTCTCGTATTCGTTCCCGGAATCGATTCCCTTTTCTGGGAAAATTCCTGCGCGAGCGGTACCGCCGCCGCCGGAATCTATCTGGCCTCCAAAGCCGGCGAAGCTGCAGATATCTTTTTCCGTGAGCCCGGCGGCGTTCTGCGTGCGACGAGCGACCCCGTATCCGGTATCACCCTTCTTGGCGGCCGGGTCTCCTTATCCTGAAAACTTACGTCAAAAGACCTGCCGGTTTCCGGCAGGTCTTTTTTCAGAACCCTTTTATGGTGTCGTCCGCGTCATCTTCTGCCGCGTAGACTTTTTTAATAACGATATCGTATCCGGCGTGTTCATTGATCGTCACATGGACCGTCTCCCCTTCATGATGACCGATGATCGCTTTTCCGATCGGAGAATCGATACTGATAAGCCCTTTCAGGGAATTTCCGCGGATGGTCGTCACAAGGCGGAACGTCTCGGTCTCATCATCATCCGGGAAATACACGTCCACCGGCTTGTTGATCGCCACCTCGTCTCCGTCGCTCACGGTATCATCGATCACGATAGCTGTCTGCACCATCGCTTCGAGATAGGCGATGCGGCTCTCGTTCTGGCTCTTCTCCCGGCGTGCTGCGTGATATTCAAAATTCTCGCTGAGGTCGCCCTGTGCCCTGGCTTCCGCGATCGCCCTGTTAAGTTCGACACGGGTCACGAGCTTGCGGTGCTCGATCTCCTCCTCCATCTTGGCGATATCGCTTCTTGTCAGTCTGTCATGCATTTTCTTCACTCACTTTCTTTATTCTTCAATGATCTGAATTTCCAGATAGTCAAACGGGATCGTCTCGATAAAGCTGTCCTGACGGAATCTCGTCTTAGCCACGCGCTGAAAATCTCTTACGTTCTGATCCAGCCAGATCGGCTTCTGAAGATCCAGCTCCATGCAGATCTCCTCCAGAGCGCGGAACACTTTGTGCGTGCGGGTGTCATCCGCCGGATCGCTGATGACCGTATCCGCAAGCATATGATTGTCTTTAAAGATTCTTCCCCACATCCGGAACATAGATCATCCTCTTCGCAGCCCCGCAGACGATAAAAAGCCTGCCTTGTGCTCCGGTCCCGTCACAAGGCAGCTTCTGTAAAAACATGCAAGCATCATACCACAGAAAGGCGTTCATTTGCAAGGCTGAGACCGCCTCTCTTCGGAAAACGGATCAGGGCGTTTTTTTTCCTTATTTGCAGCCGATTCTTTTATTATGCCAAAGAATGTGATAAAATTCTAACAAAGAACCATTTGTTTAAACATGGCAGTTAAGACCTACTCGAAAGTTCACACAGATGAAAGGAGGATCATCTATGAGTTTCAACAAAATAGTGGTCGCCGGCGGAGGAGTGCTGGGGACACAGATCGGCCTGATGTGTGCATACACCGGACACGACGTCACATTCTGGCTTCGTTCCGAGAGTTCCATCGGACGTACACAGCCGAAACTGGACCGCTACAGCAAGCTGATGCTGGACGATCTGGCAGCCGCCAAAGCCCTGATCGGCAATCCTATGGGAGGTTTTCTGTATCCGAAGGGCCTGATCCGCAGCTGGGAAGGCATTTCCGCGGAAAAAATTGACGAACTGCTCGCTGAAGGGCAGAAGAATTTCGCTGAAAAAGTGCATCTCGAACTGGATATGGCAAAAGCGGTGGAAGATGCTGATCTGGTGATCGAATCCATGTCCGAAGATCCCCAGGCCAAGATCGGCGTTTACGAAGCGATGAGGGATCTCCTTCCGGAGAAGACGATCCTTTGCACCAACTCTTCCACGATGCTTCCGAGCACCTTTGCGGAACACACCGGAAGACCGGAAAAATACTGCGCGCTTCATTTTGCCAATACCATCTGGAAAAACAATACCGCCGAAATCATGGGCCACCCCGGCACCGATCCGGAAGTCTATAAACAGGTCGTCGCGTTCGCTGCGGAGATCAACATGGTCCCGCTGCAGCTTCACAAAGAACAGCCCGGCTACATCCTGAACTCCATGCTGGTCCCGTTCCTTTCGGCGGCACAGGCACTCCTGGCCAACGAAGTGGCGGATCCGGAGACAATCGACCTCACCTGGCAGCTTGCGACCGGCGCTCCCGCGGGCCCGTTCAAGATCCTGGATATCGTCGGACTTGAAACCGCGTACAACATCAACCAGATGAAGCCGGATGCCGCGACCCCGGGCACAACGACCTACAAGATCGGTCAGCTCCTCAAGGCAAAGATCGACAAGGGCGAGACCGGCGTCAACGCAGGAAAAGGATTCTACGACTACACAAAGAAATAACGACAGCACGCAGCAGAACAACGTCTGCGGCAAGACGGCATAAACAACTGCAAAAAAGAGAAAACGCAAAAAGGGGGCATCCTTGATGCCTCCTTTTTCGCTGGACGCAAACGCCGCCATTCATTTAAAACAAAGCTGTTCCGTGAATGCCCCTGCTTCAGATAAGCGGCATCCGCAAAGTTCCTGAAATGTTGCCATTTCATTCATTAATTGGTACTATGTTATTAAGAAGTGAACCTTTTGCCCCGGGTTCCCTTCACGCTTCACCCAGGAGTCCGAAAAAAGCAAACTCACGGGAGGCATTCCATGAGAGATCTGAAGCATCTGATCTATTTTGAAAATCTCCTGCAGATCGCCAACAACGAGCTCATCACCAAAGCAAAAAAAGACGGCAGGATCTGCGCCGCTTACACCTGCGAAAATGTTCCCGAACCTCTTCTCAATCTCGGAAATGCTTTTTCCATCCGCCTCTTCGCGCCGCACACCGGTTCCATGGACATCGCGACCTATTACATGACGAATCTCCTGTGCGAGCCGAGCCGCGCGCTGCTCGAGCGCGCCATCGAAGGCGGATTCAACTTTGCGGACTGCGTGATCGCGCCGGACGGCTGCACCATGATGAACCGCTGCGTCGAAAACATGGAACTGCTGCACACGATGGAAGCGGGAAACGAGCACTTCTTCCATCAGTATATGGAGATCCCGCTGAAGGGCGACGAAAACGGCGTAAACCTGTGCCGGATCCAGTGTACGAACCACATTCTGAAACCTCTGCATGAGCATTACGGCATCGACATTTCAGAGGAGTCGATCCGCAGGGCGGTCGAAGATCACAATGAGATCTGCCGCCTTATCCGGTCGATCGGGGAATTCCGCAAAGAACAGTATCCCCGCATCACCGGCTATGAATTCCATGTTCTCACGCTGGCGACCTATGTCTGCCCCAAATATCTCATCAAAGACAAACTGGAAGAGACGCTGGAAGAGCTGAAGACCCGCGAGCCGGACGACAAACCGTGGCGGGTACGCGTGCTCATGGCGGGCTCCGAAGTGGACGACAGCGGCCTCATTAAGCTCATCGAGGAATGCGGCGCCTATGTGTGCGCGGACCGCTTCTGTTTCGGCTCCTTCCCGGGCCGTGAACCGATCCCGCTGACGGAGGACGAGGACGCCCTGACACAGGTATGCCGGCACTACACGTACATGTGCCAGTGCCCGCGCATGATGAACATGGAAAAGGTGTACGGCCGGAAGCAGTACGTAGCGGATCTTGCGCGCGAATACCGCGCGGACGGCATCATCTACGAGCAGGTCAAATTCTGCGATCCCTGGGCTTATGAGCGGCTCCTCGGGTCCGCCATGCTGCGTGATGATTACGGTTTTCCGGTGCTCTCGGTCGACCGTCCTTATAATATCGCCTCCTCTGTCGGCCAGATGCGGACGAGGATCCAGGCTTTTGTGGAAAGCATAGAGATCAAAAAGATAAAGCGAGGTGAATGAGATGGTGATTAAGAATCCGGTTGAAAAAGCGGGCGAGCACACGCTCGGCGTGCTTTATAGCAACGGCAAAGTCCGCCGGCGCCGCGAATGGCGCGGGATCAGAGACACCCTCTATGATTACACGCGCTGGCTTTATCTGGTTTCGATCCTCGCGCGCTTCGTCGTAAAGCCGAGGAACGTAAAGGGGATGTTCCGCTACCGCTGGATGTCCAATTATCTCGCGGTCATGCACGGCATGGACAAATTCACGATCGGCCTCCGCGACGAGCCGCTCCGCATCACCCATACCGCGATGAACTTTGTGATCGCCGACGTGACAAAGGCGATCGACGACTGTTTCCGCGGGGACCGTAGACTCGGCAACGACAGGGCATTTTCGGACCGCTGCGTCCTGACTGACGAAAATGCGATGACCGCCTTTATGATGGGCTTTCCGAACGTCAAGGCGATCCTCCGGGAAGTGCCGACGATGTTCGCCGCGAATATATTTAACCAGAATTCCACGACCCACTACCTTGACGTCGCGCAGGAATTCGGCATTCCGGGTGACGTCTGCCCGATGCCGGAAGCGGAAGCGGGCATTTCCATAGACGATGACTTCTGCGTGCTCGGGCGCTGCGCCGTGCAGGTCAACACCACCTGCGACGGGTCGCTTATGGGCAACGGTCTTATCGCAAAGCGCCTCGAGCGCGAGTACGGCATTCCGACGTTCCAGCTGGTCGCCCCGATGCGCCACCGCGAAGAAGACGTGCAGGAATACGCCGCCGAGGACATCCGAAAAGCCATCGCCTTTGTCGAGGAACACACCGGGCAAAAATGGGACTGGACCGCTTATTTCGAGAGCGCAAAGCGCGTCAATGACGCCACACGGAAACGCATCGAACAGCTGGAGATCAACAGCACGGATTACCCGCAGTTTTTCGGGTCGGTCTTCTCGCTGTACAACGACACCAACTATATGGGCAACTGCGGGCGGAATGCCGATTTCGTAAAAATCGATAAAAAGCTCCTCGCGCTTGCCGAAAAGGGCGTGAAAAACAAAAGAATGGCGGCGAAGGAATACCGCCACCGGTGCATTGTCTGGGGCGTGCAGCCGCAGTACTGCATTGATATGCTTTACTGGATGCTCCAGTGCTGGGGCGTCGTCCCTCTCACGGATATGCTCTCCATGGTCAACACGCGGATGATCGCGGAGGAGGATACGCCGGAAAACAGAGAACAGGCCTATTACGACATGGCGTGGCTCAACGAAAACATGATCATGCGCAACCGCACGCACGGCGGCTACAAGGTCCTCGTTGACGAACTGTGGGAATTCTGCGAAAAAATGCACGCGGACATGGTCATGATGTGGGAGCACATGTCCTGCAAAGCACTGACCGGCATGCACGGCCAGTTCGAAGAACAGGCGAGAGCCAAAGGCATCCACCTCGTCTGGGTCAGCCATGATCTGTGCGATCCGCGCGTCTTCAGCCGGCAGGCGATCCGCGACCAGTTCAGTAGCTACATGAGGACGGTCATGCGCGAAGAGCCGCTCGATCCGTCGATCGAAGTCCTGCCGGACAACGACGCATGGTGATCCTTCTTTCCGGAAATTATGTCAACCGATCCGATCTGATATTGATGCAAAACAAAGGAGTATCCGATATGTCCAAAACATTGCTGCGTTTCTTCCTGAAACTCTTTGCGGCCCTCTTCGGACTGTTTGCCGTCACTTTTGTGATTTATTTCTTCAATCTCGATATGAAGGCAACGTCTCTTATCGAGCCGATTTTCCTGAAGCATTATGAGAAGATCCCCCGCAAACAGTATGTCTGATCAGCCGGACGCAAAAAGAGACGGTTTCCTGTCCTCACAGGGAACCGTCTCTTTTTCTCAGTGCATTTCAAACCATTCCGTGATCTCTTTCAGCCTCTTGATCCGGTGAAGGGGCTTCCCGCTCCGGGAAAGCTCATGGTTCTCACCGCGGAAACAGACCATTTTGCTCTCGACGCCGTGGGCGATGAGCGAGGTGAACATCTGATACCCCTGATCGATGGGGCACCGGTAGTCTTCAAAGGAATGGATAAACAGGGTCGGCGTCTTCACTTTGTCCGCGTATTTCATCGGGCTGTGCCACCAGAGTTTCTCCGGGTCCGCCCACGGATCAGCCGCGTTCTGATCCATGGCGAAATCCACACCGATGTCGGAAACGCCGTAGAAGGAGAACCAGTTCGAGATGGACCTCTGACTTGCGCACGCGCGGAAACGGTCCGTGTGGCCGATGATCCAGTTCGTCATAAATCCGCCGTAAGACCCGCCGGTCTCATAGAGATGCTCCCGGTCCATTGCCGGCCAGGCCTCAAGGGCAGCGTCGCAGAATGCCATCAGGTCTTCGTAGTCCACCGTTCCGTATTTTCCGCGAATGTCCATAAATCCGCCTCTGCCGTCCGAGCCGGTCGGGTTGCAGAAAATGACAAAGTATCCTTTTCCCGCCCAATACTGCATTTCGTGATAGAATACCTTCCCGTACACGGTCTTCGGCCCGCCGTGGATATCGAGAATAACCGGATATTTTTCAGCCGGATCGTAACCCATCGGTTTCAGAACAAATCCGTGAATCTCCTGTCCTTCCCGAACGAAATGCAGCGGTTCCGGAACGGCGACATATTTATCTCTCAGCGCGAGATCATTCAAGCGGCTGATCTTTTTAAGCCGCATTCCGCTGCCCTTCCCGAGATCACCATTCTCTCCCCTGCCGGGAACATTTCCGCTGTAGATCTCCTGCGCCTTCATATCATGCAGCGCGATCATCACGGCTTCCCCGTCCCGGATGTCAAAACTGTCGATCGATCCGGGCTTTACGCATACCGGGGAGATTTCACCTTTCTCCAGCTTATAAAGCCCCGAGGAATCAAACCGGGTCGAGAGGAAATAGCAGATATCCCCGTCCATCCGCAGCGCTTTGCCGCCTCCGTAACGGATGTCCGTACCGACCGAAGTGCCGATCGCTTCGCCGTATTCCGCGTAAAGAGACAGTTCTCCGGTCTCGTAATCGATCTTATAAAAATCACTGTCCGTGTTCAGGCCGTATTTCTTATCCGAGGCCGCGATCAGCAGAAAGCTCTTTCCGACCGCGAATCCGTTTATTTCAAATACATCGCTGCTTTCCGCAAGGCGGACTGCTATCCCGTCACCAAGACCGATGCGGAAGATGGCAGCCGTTCCGTCCAGCTTAAGGAACGGTTTTACGGGAGTGCTGACATAGTAAACAGCCGTTTTGTCCGGGGACAGTTCGGCATCGCCGACATTTTCATTTATTTCCGTAAGGCGCTTCAGCGATCTCTTCCGGACATCATAGTAAAACAGGGACTGATAGGCTCCTTTGGTGTAAGTCGATCCGTTCCACCACCAGGGGACCTGCCGGATCTCTTCGTAGTCGGCATTTTCCTTCGTATATTTCTTCCATTTCGCCGCGAGCTTTTTCTCTCCGCGATACAGTTCCTCATATCCCGGCAGTGTCTGCCCCAGCACCACAAGATCCCCTCCCGGGAGCGGCAGGATCTTCGATACGGGGATCGGGAACGTACAGGCAAGTTCCGCCTCGCCGCCGTCCAGACGGATCTTATAGCAGCGGCTGGTCAGATCCGGCTCTTTGGGATCCGTCTGGTTCTCCCGCATGCCCGGAAAAAGAATCGTATTTTCATCAAGATACTGAAAATTCCTCTCCTTTCCGCCGTTCGTCAGCTTCCTGATTTTCCCGTCTTTCAGCACATAAATACAGCTGTGGTATTCATTTTTCTTCTGATCTGCGGTCGTGACGACAAAGCAGGCACTTTTTCCTTCCGGGGAAAAGTTGACATGTGACAAAAATTTAAAGCGGCAGAAATCGTCGATTGCGATTGGTTTCATATTATTATTCCTTCTCCTTACAGATACCGACTGATTTTATCATAGATTCTTTGAAAATCAACTCTGCATTCCCCGCCTGAAATCAGCACCGGAACAGAATCCTCAAACGTATATTTATCCGGGAAGCTGTCGTGTTCAAGATCATAGGACATAACCTGCAGTTTATCCGGATCCACGATCCAGTATTCCCGCACCCCGGCATACCGGTACTTGTTCAGCTTCCGGAACATGTCCATGGCGCGGCTTGAAGGTGAAAGGATCTCGATGACGAAATCCGGCGCTCCTTCAATTCTTTTTGAGGTGATCTGATCACCGTGACAAATAATGAAGACATCCGGCTGAACCATCGTCCTGTTATCTCTGTCGAGTCTCACGTCACAGGGTGCCCCGATCACTTCGCATTCCGAATGTGATTCCGCACAGTTACTCAACTGAAGAAGCAGCTGCAGTAAAATGATCTGGTGTACCGGTGTCGGAGCCGCCATATCATAGAAAATGCCGTCAATCAGTTCCACCCTTCTTTCATTGGGAAGCGAATAATAATCATCGATTGTATATTCACCCTGATCCGGATCTTTTTCAGCAGTATTTCCTGCCCCATGCTTCACAGCCGGCTCCATAAGCATCCTGTCACCCGATGACATCCGCGTATAACCATACATATTTTCCCGTGAACTGCCGTCCCGCAGAACCTTCTCGAGTGCCAGAAGCGTATCATAACGGGGCGTTTTCGTGATCCCCGCAAATATTTTCTGCACGGTTCCGATCGGCACACCGGAAAGCTTCGCGATTCTCTCATTGGACAGTCCCAGTTCTTTTTTTCTTTTTTTCATTTCCTGCAGAGTCATGGCTCAGTTTCCCTCATCGAAGACATGATCGGTTCAGTTACTCTTTTCTGTTCGGATTCTATCACTGATTCATCCGATTTTCAACCGTTTAATCCCATTATTGGAATTATTACGGTAAATATTTGCAACAATGCCAAAGTGCATAAAAATACTGCCGTCCGGAGTTGATTGTCCTTACGGCAGTTCCTTATTATGTCCTTTTGAAAAATCAACTGGTTCAGACCAGCAGTTCAAATCCGTCCGGGAGCTTCATTCTCTCTGCTTTTTCTATTTTTTCAAGAAGCAGTGGGTTTGCCGGAGTCAGGCCGATCCGGAACCGCATTTTCTTCAGTCCGAGATATGCCCCCAGAATACTTCCGGCGGCCGCCCCCGTGGAATCGCTGTCTCCGCTGTGGTTGACAGCGATACAGAGAGCTTTCTGAAAATCGTCCGGATAGCGCAGGACGCAGTACAGCGCGACGGCGAGTGCCTCTTCGCCGGCCCATCCTTCGCCGATGGTGTGAATGTTTGCCGCATCCCGGCGGCTCTGCGCCTCTTCCCCCGCATCCGGCCGGGTACCGTGCCGGACCGCCAGATTTTCATCTTCCGCCATCCGGACCGCTTTTCGGATGATGGCGTCAAATTCATCCAGATACTGCGTACCCGCATACTGACGGTCGATCTGCGCACGGGTATTCTTCACGATCTCCCGGAGGGGCGCACTTCCGTCCATCCGGTAAGTGATCCTGTGTATGAGTTCCCTGAGAAATGCCGCCGGCAGCTGCCCGGGCGGATGTCCGTGCGTGACGCCGCCCGCAGCGCCGCCGATCATACAGCCTTCAAAGGTGTCCCGCAGGGCTTCCTCCGTAAAAAAGCAGATATCGAGCATTCGGGATGTCTTCGGGATCGTCATCCGGACCTGCCCGCGGCCTCCGCGGATCCTGCCGATGAACAGTATATCTTCTTTGTAATACCCAAACGGGATGCCGCTTCCTGTTACTGCGGCATTTTCAAGAAGCCGGAAAATAACGACGCCCGATCCGTCCGGCAGGACCCCCGCGGTTTTCATAACGAAAATGTGCGGTGCACAGTATAGTTCATGCATGTCCTGTCCGGTGCCTTCTTCCATAACAGACAGCCGGTCGGAAGACTCGATGCCGTCGCCGGACACGCGCATATATATGTTTTGTTCCGGTCTTTCAAAATACGTCTTCCGGAACGTGTCAAAGAAGATCAGATGAGGAACCCGGCTCGTCGGTTCCGGATACCGGATGATCTCCACGATGCATTTTCCGTCAAAATCCGAACGGCAGGCGGCATCGAACAGAGCCTCCGCGCTCCTGTGCGCAGGCACCAGATCATTCTCCTCCCCCAGAAGGGGCATGATCAGGGTATTCGCGCTCCGGCGGACTGCCTCCGCAAAGATTCCCGCGTAGAGCGTTTTCATTTTCGATAAGGAATCCCGCCAGTTTCCGTGATCCCACGCAGGGCAAACGACTTCGCTGAGAGTGCCCTTTTCGGTTCGGATCTCCCAGGGAAGCCGTTCTTCTGCCGGCGGTACTAATCGGATGCTGATGATCATTCTTTCGTACCTTTTTAAAATTCAATATCTGCCTTATTATTCCGTGATCGCCCAGACGCGTGCCGGAAGGCCGGTCGCTCCCTCAAATCTCGGATACGACACGATCAGGACAGCGCCTGCCGGGGCGACCTCATCAAGGTTCTTCATCACTTCGACCTGCAGTTTGCCCTTCTCAAGCACATAGCGCTCACAGGCAAGGTCTTCGTATTCCGCCGCTTTGACGGAGGCATCCGTATCCAGCGCTTCGTGTCCGTTGGCTGCCGCGTTCCTTGTCTCGTAGATGTACTTCAGAGCCTCAAGCGACCATCCCGGGAAATGTTCGGAACCGTCCGGCGCCGTGCCGGAGAGCGCGTCCATATCCGGCCAGTTCTTATACCAGTCCGTGCGCAGCGCGACAAACGCGCCGTCCGGGATCTGACCGTATTTCTCTTCGTATTCCTTTATGTCTTCCATCGTCGCGAAGTATTCCTGATTCTCTTTGACTTTTTCGGAAACGTCGATAACACAGAGCGGGAAAATGAGGTCTTTCACGTCATACTTTTCGGAAAGATCCGCATCTTTGATGAAGTGGCCCGGAAAATCAATGTGCGTGCCGAACTGCCCCGGGAACTTGAATGTCTGGATCAGGCATTCAAGCATCGGATTGCCCCAGTCGAAGACCGTCTTCGAGAGCTCTACGGAGCCCTCCGGGATCCCTGCCCAGTAAGGGCTCTCATTGTTCAGTGAGTGGGAAAGTTCCACCCAGCGGTATTTTTTTGCGCGCTCCAGCGCTTCCCATAATGGATACATGATGCTCCTCCTTCATTATTCTTTGCAGCGGCGGCGTCCCTTCCCGCGCATGTCTGCCTTCCGGAGAATGCCGCCGTTCTGCTTTTTTAACATTGTTCCGTTACTTTCTGCCGCCTTCCATAAAGGTGGTCCTGTCGTACCACGCCGGCAGGATCATCGGCATGAGTTCCTCCGCGTCAACCGCCTCCAGATACTGCAGATTGGTGATCAGCAGGTTGTTTTCCGCATACGCGCCGCCGACGATCGTATTAATCGGCAGGCAGCCCCACGGATCGTCAAGGCTGGAATTCAGCTCGAGAGCCTTGACCGTGCCCGGGATCCAGGAGTCATATTTGTATTTCACGACGTTGCGGATGAGTGCCGTGTTCGTGAAGCGCCATTTCCCTTCTTCGTCCGGCAGACGGTCAAAGTGGAAATAATAGCCCGATCCGGCAGTCTCTTTTCCGGGTGCCGGCGCCTGATACAGCATATGGGTCAGCGGATGGTTGTATGCACCGAGCTCCAGTTCCGCCTTAATGATCTGCGCACCGCGGCGCACAACGCCGACCTCGACTTTTGCGCCGTTTTTGCGGATCACGAATTCCGCGCCGAGCTTCTTCGGGATCGCGGAGTTGTCGCGGCCGAGCTGCGTCGCCATTTCCGCGCCGTCCCCGCCGAGCAGGAGGCTGATCGGATACATGCCGAGCTGGCCCTTGTACGTGCAGTATACGCCGAGGATGGTCTCATAATAATTATCCGCGAAGCTCGGCTCCTTGATATGACAGACCGAAACGGTCACGACCGGCGCCGAGAACGGCTCCAGCGGTTTCGGGAGGATCGCGCGGATCGCTGCCGGATCCGTGAGGTACGCAAGGTAGACCCCCTCCTGTTTGTCCATGGCCGATATTTTCGCGAAATTGGCAGCCTCTTCTTTGGAAATGACAAAGCTCGGTGCCGCTTTCTTAAACAGCGACGCGCCGACTTCGTAGCCGGTCCTGGTCGCCGGGGCAATGACGCCGTCCCGAATCGCGGAGCCGACCAGTTTCACCGGGATGCCCTTTTCTTCCAGAGCTGCCTTCAGGGACTGATCCGGCTTGTAGCCGAGGGACAGGACGACCGCGTCCGCCTCGATCTTCTTTTCTTCCTTCGTGTCGACATTTTCGACGATCACGCCGTCCGGGGTGATCTCTTTCAGGGCGTGTCCGAGCGCCCAGGCGATGTCCATCTTATTCAGCCTGGTCATGATGTCGAGTACGTTGTTCTTATAGGCATTCGTGCCGGCTGCCTTCAGCATGTCGACAAAAGTGACCTTGCAGCCCTTCGCGCCGAGGAATTCACCGGTCTCGAGACCGGTGAGGCCGGCGCCGATCATCGCCACGGATTTTCCGGCGACATCCTTCTTTCCGGTCAGGACTTCCTCGATCAGGCAGACATTGTCTCCGTCGATGCCCGGGATCGACTTCGGAACGATCGATCTTGAGCCGGTAGCAAGGACGACCGCATCCGGTTTCATCGCGGCGATCTCTTCCGCCGTCGCCTCTTTGCCAAGCTGCACTTCCACGCCGAGTTTTGCGAAGCTGTCGCGGTAATAATCCGCGATCCATTCCATCCTCTCTTTCAGAGGCGGCAGTTTAGCGAGATTGACCGTGCCGCCGAGCGTCTCCTGACGGTCGATCAGCGTTACTTTCACGCCTCTCTTCGCCAGCGTCTCCGCCGCCGTCATGCCGCCCGGTCCGCCGCCGACAACAACGACTTTGTGTCCGTCGGTATCCGGTACGAGGTCGCCGTAACGGTATTCATTGCAGGTGAGCGGATTGACCGCGCATTCGAACGGAAGTCCCTGCGCATTCAGACCCATCAGGGTCTCGAAGCACCGCAGGCAGTTGATGCATTTCTTTAATTCGGACTCTCTGCCTTCCTGTACCTTGCGCCCCCATTCGGGATCGGCGAGCCAGGTTCTGCCCATGCCGACGAAGTCAACGACGCCTTCCTCAAGAAATGCTTCCGCGACCGCGGGTTCACGGATCGAGGATACCGCGATGACCGGAATGCTGACATTGTCACGTACGGCTTTGACGAACTGTTTTCTCCAGCCCTGCGGGAAGGAGATCGGCTCCACCGCCATAAGGCCTGTCTCATACAGGGCGCAGCTGACGTCGACAAAATCGATCCCCGCCGCTTCCATTGTCTTCACGATCCGGATGCCGTCCTCAATGTGGATATAGTCTTCCGTGACGCCGACCGTATTCAGGAACTCGTCGACCGATACCCGGCAGCCGAGCACATAGTCTTTTCCGCACTTATTCCGGATGTCTTCGATGATCTCCAGGACGATCCTCATGCGGTTCTCGAAGCTTCCGCCGTATTCGTCCGTTCTCTTGTTGGTATAGGGGGACAGGAACTGCTGCAGGAGATATCCGTGCGCACAGTGCAGTTCCACGCCGTCGATGCCTGCCTTCTTGCAGCGAAGGGCAGCATCACCGAACTGATCGATCAGTTCGTGGATCTCCTCCAGTGTCATCGGACGGGTCTCCTGCATGGAGACCTTGCACATGCGGTCGGACGCCGACACGCAGGGCTGTCCGCCGATCAGCGACGACATGCCTTCGCGTCCCGGATGGTGCAGCTGGATAAAGATTTTAGACCCGTATTTATGGACCGTGGATGCCAGTTTTGCCAGGGAAGGAATATGTTTATCGCTGGTCGCAGCAATCTGACGGAACATTCCGACACCGGTCTTTTCGTTGACTTTGCAGATCTCCGGCATGATGAGGCCGCATCCGCCTTTTGCCCTCGCCTCAAAATAGGCGAGCATGGCGGGACCGACCGTTCCGTCGAGTTCCGCAAGGTTCGTGCCCATCGGCGTCATGACCAGCCTGTTTTTCAGCTCGACATTGCCGATCTTTCCTTTCTCAAACAATTTCTCGTACATGCTGTATCTCCTTTCATTACAGAGAGAATCAGAACTGTCACAGATAATTGTATTTTGTTCATATTCACAGTCATTCAGGGAAATTATCTGTCTCTACAGGAAATATTATACAAAATCGGGCAAAAAAATACCACCTGCAGAAGGTGGTATTTTCGTTCTTATAAAAGATTTTCACGGAACGGGCACGGCTCTTTTCTGTCCTGTTTCACGACAGCGTAGCCTGTGCCGAAAGCTTCACTTCAAAAAGGATTCCCGTGGGAATATGTCCGAACCGGTTCTCCTCTTCCGCTATGCTGATCTTCGGATCGTCCCCGATCCCGAGGAGCTTCGCCCTTCTGCGGATCATGCGTTCAATGACTTCTCTTCCGAACGCGACCGCTTCTTCCTGTTCCGCAAAACGATACTCTTTTCCGTCCTCGTAGAGTACGAACCCGATAAATTCCGCGCCGGCATACTCCGCTTTTACGATCAGTTCACAGTGTGCGATGACGCGGCTCGCCGCGGCACCGACGGCATTTGCGACGCCTGCGTGTTCCGGGATCGCGGCTCTCGTTCCGAGAAGCGCGGCGACACGCGGAAGAAAAACGTGGATCGGAGCTCCCACGCCGATCAAAGGATACGCTGTCGTAAGAAACAGTTCTGCCGTATTTCCGGACGCGCCGTTCCCTGCCCCGGATTCCTCCTGCCGGCTTCTGTTCTCTCTCTCCTTCGCCTGCTCATAACAGGAATCGAGCATGGGAGTGAGAAGCTCTTTCGACTTCCAGGCTTCCTCTTTCGGAAACTGCTGCTGCAGGATCACGCGTCCGATGCTGTGGTACATTCTTCTGCAGACCATATCGTACACGAGATCCGGAATGTCCTCTGCTTTTTCGCGGATATTCGCGGCAAGGCACTTTAAGCCGGCTTTCGCAGCCGTACCGTCGTAGAGGGTGAAGTCGCCCTTCAGGATCATCATATCCGTCGGCGTAAGTCCGCTCTTGATGATCACGCCGTCATTTTCAAGGCGCTCCGTGTTCATCAGTTTCGGATACAGATTCATTCGTTCCGCCAGTTCCGTCGTGATCAGAGGCTTCTCTTTCAGTTCCCTGCAGATCCGCTGCTCATACTCCGTATACCCTGTTTTGTCCGAAATATCCCGCAGAAGCACATAGAACTCATGGAGCCAGCAGGCGGAATACCGCCTTTCCATGGCAAGCCTCTCGAGATCCGGCACGACATGGTCATACTGGGACGCCAGCACGGAGAGAGGGATCACTCGAACCTTATCGAGATACAGCTTCTCGTCCCGGTATCGGACCGCGCTGTCTCCTCCGAGGCCGACGGTGTCGACGTACAGTCCCTCCACCATGGTCTTCCACTGACCGATCCGGATCCCGCCCTTTGCGGCGACGGGGATCTTGTTCCGAACGACGGCGATGTCCGTCGTTGTACCTCCCATGTCGACGATAATGCCGTCGTCCTCCCCGGCCAGCTCGCAGCCCCCGACGACGGATGCCGCCGGACCGCACAGGATCGTCTCGACCGGGAACAGTTTCGCGGTCTCCTCCGGCATCATTGTCCCGTTGGAGCGCACGATGGACATCGGAATGTTCAGATTTCTCTGTTTCATGACATTCCGGACAGCCGTCATGAATTCGGTAATAATAGGGATCAGCCGGGCGTTCAGCATCGTTCCGGCGCACGTTTTCAGGATATCCACCTCATTGGAGATATCAAAAGAAATGGTGATCGGAAGGTCGAGTTCTTCTCCCAGGATCTTCTGCGCCGTCAGTTCGAACCGGCCTCCGTTGGCCCTCGGGTGTTTCTGCACGATTCCTATGGAATCGCAGTCGGCAAAGTACTCCGGCGCCCTCCTGCGCAGGTCCTCCCAGTCCGGATCGAAGGGATGGGAATACAGCCGCTCGACTTTCGCGTCGAGCACAATAAATCTCGTCCTGTCCTTCAGACCGTAGGACGCATAAATATCCTTCAGATGGTCCATCAGTCCCTCATCAAATCCGATCATGAGGAGCTTGGCCCTCGCCCCTTTGTTCTCCAGGCAGGCATTGGTCGCCAGCGTTGTGGAGAGAGCGATCATTTCCGCCTGCCGGATAAGTTCCGGAGGCAGTTCATCCAGCGCGTTTCCGATTCCGGTCTCAAGATTCTGTTTGGTCGTGAGTGCCTTGCCGGCGGCAATGATCTCTCTGGTGTCAAAATCATAGATGACCGCATCCGTACAGGTCCCGCCTGTGTCAATTCCGATTCCGAGCATAGTGATCCCCGTTCTTTATTATTGATCTTTGTTCGGACCGTACAGCTCCGCACACGCTCCCGGTCAGAAGGGACGCTGCCCGAGCAGCGTCCCGCAGGTAAAAGCATTCTTTTTCTTACAGATGATCAGATCCCGAGCAGCTCGCTGTAGACAGCCAGCGCGCCGTCCGTCTCATGGGCGAGAACGCGTTTCGCAAGGACTTTGCCGAGCTGTACGCCTTCCTGGTCGAAGCTGTTCACGTTCCACACAAAGCCCTGGAACATGACTTTGTTCTCGAAATGCGCGAGAAGCGCGCCGAGGGTCTTCGGTGTCAGCTGATCGCCGATGATGATGCTGGAGGGACGTCCTCCGTCGAAATATTTATTCCTGTCCTCGTCGTCCTTGCCGCAGGCAAACGCGACGATCTGTGCCGCGACGTTGGCGCCGAGCTTCTGCTGGCTCGTGCTGCCCTGGATCACGACGTCCGTGCCGAGCTGGCTCTTCTTAAATCCGACAAACTGCAGCGGGACGATATTCGTTCCCTGGTGCAGCAGCTGATAGAACGAGTGCTGGCCGTTCGTTCCGGGTTCGCCGAAGATCACCGGACCTGTCGCATAGTCCACCGGTTCGCCGAAACGGTTCACCGATTTGCCGTTGGATTCCATGTCGAGCTGCTGCAGATGCGCCGGGAAGCGGGCAAGTGCCTGCGAATACGGCAGCACCGCAGTGGACGGATATCCGAGCACATTTCTCTCATAGACGCCGATCAGCGCATCCAGCATGGACGGGTTTTTGCGGACATCCGGCTCTTTGGCGGTCGCGTCCGCCGCCGCGGCGCCTTCCAGGAACTGCGCGAAGACATCCGGACCGAAGGCCAGAGAAAGGACCGCGCCGCCGACCGCGGAGGTCGAAGAGTAACGTCCGCCGATGTAGTCATCCATAAAGAACGCCGCGAGATAATCCGCGCTCTTCGCGAGAGGAGAGGTCTCACTCGTGACGGCGATCATATGCTTCGAGGGATCCAGTCCGGCCTTAGTCAGGGCGTCTTTCACGAAGGACTCGTTGGTCAGGGTCTCCAGCGTCGTGCCCGATTTGGATACCAGGATAAAGACGGCGTGCGCCGCATCGACACCGTTCAGAACACCGGCCGCGTCGTCCGGGTCCACGTTGCTGATGAATTTGGCTTCCATCTTGAAATGGCCGGTCACTTTCGCCCAGTTCTCAAGGGCAATGTACATGGCTCTCGGACCGAGGTCGCTGCCGCCGATGCCGATCTGGACCGCCTGCGTGAATTTTTCGCCTTTTTCGTTGGCGATCTCTCCGCTGTGGACCTTCTCGGCAAATGCCGCGATCTTTTCCTGCTGTTCCACATAGAAAGCGCGCTTGTCAACGCCGTCCGCGACGACCGCATTTCCAAGCTGGCCTCTCGTCAGCTGGTGCAGGACAAGGCGTTTCTCACCGGTATTGATCACTTCGCCGTTATACAGCGCTTCATACTTCGCGCCGAGCTGCGCCTCTTCGGCGAGTTCCGTCAGCGCGTCGATGATCTTATCGTCGACCGCTTTTGCGGCATAATTGTAAGCCAGCCCTTCCGCCATCGGCACGCAGTACTTTCTGACTCTTTCCGCGCCGCTCTCTCCGGCCATGACTTCCTTGAGGCAGACTTTTTCGCATTCTTTCACTTTTTCAAAAGACGCCAGTTCATTCAGATTCTTCCACGTTATCATTTTCATTTTCCTCTCTGAAATGATCTCCCAAACATCCTGTTTCATCTATACTGCATTTTTTCAGTATCCCGTTAACCCGGAGACGGTTCTCCGGGGATCCGCAGCCGCCTTTATACTTCCCAGCTGCTGAGGTATTCCTTCTGCGTCTCCGTCAGCGCATCGACCTCGTAGCCCATCGCGCGGAGCTTCCTCGTCGCCACGATCCGGTCGATCTCCTCCGGAACCGTGATCGTCATGCCGCCGGGTTCCCGTTTTTCCCTGTGCTCCGCAAGATATGCGGAACAAAGAGCCTGGATCGCGAAGCTCATGTCCATGATCTCCGCCGGATGGCCGTCCCCCGCGGCGAGATTGACGAGACGCCCTTCCCCGATCACATTGACGGATCTGCCGTTTTCAAGGAAGTATCCCATGATGTTCTCTCTTCTCTCTTCCTTGCGGACAGCCGCTTTCTCGAGCTCCTCCATATTGACTTCGACGTTGAAGTGTCCGGCGTTGCACAGGATCACGTTGTCTTTCATCTTCAGGATGTGCTCCATCGTGATGACATCCCTGCAGCCGGTGACCGTCACGAAAATATCTCCGATCGGCGCCGCGTCCTCCATTTTCAGGACGCCGTAGCCGTCCATGACTGCCTCACAGGCTTTGACCGGATCGATCTCGGTAATATAAACGTGCGCGCCGAGCGCTTTCGCCCGCATCGCGACGCCTTTTCCGCACCAGCCGTAGCCGGAGACCACGACGTTTTTGCCGGCAACGATCAGATTGGTCGCCTTATTGATCGCGTTCCAGACCGACTGGCCGGTGCCGTAGCGGTTGTCGAACAGGAATTTGCACTGCGCGTTGTTGACGAGCATCATCGGGAATTTCAGCTCCCTGTCGCGGTTCATCGCGATCAGACGGATGATGCCGGTCGTGGTCTCCTCGCAGCCGCCGATCACTCCCGGGATCAGCTCCTGATAGTCCTTATGCATCATGTTGACGAGATCTCCCCCGTCGTCAATGATGATATTCGGTCCGACTTCGAGCACGCGGCTCAGATGATGATTGTATTCCTCCGGCGTCGAAGCGTGCCAGGCATATACATGCACGCCCCGGGAAGCGAGTCCCGCCGCCACGTCATCCTGCGTCGAGAGGGGATTGCTCCCGGTCGCGTAGACATCGGCGCCGCCGCTCTGAAATACCGTCGCAAGATAGGCCGTTTTCGCCTCGAGATGGATCGACATCGCCACTTTCAGGCCTTCAAACGGCTTCGTCTTCTTAAAATCCTCTTCAATGCTCCGCAGCACCGGCATATGACTGTAGACCCAGTCGATCTTCCTGTTTCCGGACGGCGCCAGCGAGGCATCGCGGATTTCATTGTCCATATTTTCGTATTCCTCCTTCTTCTGTTTCATTCCCTGCTGATATCTTTTCTCAAACACGGACCTCAGAATGAGTCCGTGATCTTTTCGATCTCAAACCGGAGCCGCTCCTCGTCGATCGTGAGCAGTTCCCTGTTTCTCATAACGATCTTCCCGTCGATGACGGAATCCGTCACTTCCGTTCCCGTCGCGGAATACACCAGTGCCGAAGCGATGTCAAAGTTCGGCAGCATGTTCGGCGCGGTCTCGTCGACAAGGATCAGGTCGGCCTTTGCGCCGGGTTCGATCCGTCCTGCCGTATCCCCGAATCCCGCCGCTCTTGCGCCGTTTTCGGTGGCGATCTTCAGAGTTTCCTTCGCGCCGAGTACGACAGAGTCCTGTTCGACGCCCTTCTGCATGAGAGAAAGAAGGTGCATCGCCGTGAACATGTTCTGCGTGTTGTCGCTCGCCGCGCCGTCCGTGCCGAGGGCGACGTCGATCCCCTCGCGGAGCATCCTCGCCACCGGCGCGAACCCGTTGGCAAGCTTCGCGTTGCTCGCCGGATTCGTGACGACGTGGACATTCGGCCTCGCAAGCAGTTTATAGTCCTCCTCCGCGAGCCAGACGCAGTGCGCGATCGTGATCTCGTGGTCCAGAAGCCCCAGCTCATGCAGATACCGCACCGGCGTCATGCCGTGCTCTTTCATGCAGTCATCGAACTCTTTTTTCGTCTCCGACAGATGCGTCGTGATCGGAAGTCCCTTTTCCCTCGCGACATCCAGCGTAAAGCGCAGGACGTCCTCGCTGCAGGTGTAGATGGCGTGCGCGCTCACCATAAACGTCGCGTTGGAGCCGGTCTCCCGGGCATACTCCATGGTCTCGAGGGCTTCCCTCCAGCGCCGGACGACTCCTTCCTCCGTGCGCACGCTGCCGACCAGGCCTCTCGAGATGACCGGGCGGATCCCGGCGTCCCGGGCCGCCATGACACAGCTTTTCGTGAACATCTGCTGGTCGAGAAATGCTGTCGTCCCCGTGCGGATCATCTCCGCGAAGTTCAGCATATCCCCCCAGTAGCACTGTTCCGCCGTCAGCTCATCCTCGATCGGGAGGATCCGCTCGAACAGCCAGGTCTGAAACGGCACGTCGTCCGCGAAATTGCGGAAAAGAGACATATAGACATGCGTATGCGCATTTATAAGTCCGGGCATCAGCGTCCTGTGCGACGCGTCGATCACGGTGTCCGCCCGGAAACCCTCCGGGGCATTTCCGACGGCGGCGATCTCATTTCCCTCTATATAAACATTTTTCCGGACTTTTCTGTCATCGTATAATAGATGCGCATTCTGTATGCAGATTCCCATAGCTGTCTCTTATGTGCCGTCCTTTCTGTCCTTTTTTTCAGTCGTTGTCTTCGTATTTTGTAATCAGATCGTTCAGTTCGTCAAGCATATTTCCGACTTCCTTCTTCGAACGCCCCTTCATAGAGTTGACGAGCGTCCAGAGCTTCCTCGCCGCATCGACGAGTCTCGCGTACACGGAAACCGGATTCCGGATCATCGCGGGGTTCGGTGCCNNCGCCGGCCGCAGCCGCTGCGGTCTGCGGTTCCGCGGTTTTCCTTTTCTCCCCGGCAGCGGCGGGTTCTTCTTCCTTCTCTTTGACGATCGGGATTCCCGCCGGTTTCTCGGTAAATTCTCCGGCGATCAGATCAAATACCGCCCCCGAATAAGGTGCCTCGGCGTCATAGCCGAGCTTTTCGTGAAGCAGATCCGCGAAAATGTCGCAGACCGAGTCTTCCCCGTGCACTACGAATGTTTTTCTTGGTTTTTCCTTCAGCGCGCCGGCCCACGCAAGGAGGCCGTTCTGGTCCGCGTGTCCGGAAATGCCCGGGAGTTCGCAGATCTCCGCCGCCGCCGTCACGGATTCCCCGAACAGCTTGACCTCGTGGGCACCGTCGATCAGCGCTCTTCCGAGGGTTCCCTCCGCCTGGTAACCGACGAA
>DBVZ01000126.1:21836-49350 GCA_002308255.1 Lachnospiraceae bacterium UBA1251
TGCTTGATGCGGCCGGCATCGCACATGCCGCTCGCGGAGAGGATGACTTTCGGCTCCGGATCGGCGTTGATCGCCTTGGAATCGTCCGAAGTGATGGAAAGCTTAAGACCGCGGAACCCGATCGGGTTGATCCCCTGTTCGATCAGGGCTTTGGCCTTGTCGTCATAACAGTCCATGCTGTGCTTCGTAAAGATCGTCGTCGCCTCATTCGCAAGAGGGCTGTCCACGATGACGGTGAAGTCGTCATGCCCCGTAATCCGGTTCTCCGCCTTGATCTGACGGATGAAATACAGCATTTCCTGCGTTCTTCCGACCGCGAAAGACGGAATGACCACATTTCCGCCGCGGTCCAGCGTTTTCTGAATGATCGGGGTCAGTTCGTCGACGTAATCGACGCGTCTGTCATGCAGCCGGTCGCCGTAAGTCGACTCGATGATCAGGTAGTCCGCGCTGTCCACGGTCTGCGGGTCTCTTAAGATCGGCTGGTCCGTATTTCCGAGGTCTCCGGAGAAGACCAGTTTGACTTCCTTGTCCCCTTCCGTCACCCATACTTCGATGCAGGCGGATCCGAGCAGATGACCGACGTCCGTGTAGCGCACCTTCACGCCGTCCAGGATCTCATAGACCGTACCGTAGTCTTTCGGAACGAACTGCTCGATCACGGCCATGGCGTCCTGCATCGTGTAGACCGGCTCGTAAGGCGCCTGTCCCAGCCGCTTCCCTTTCCGGTTCCGCCATTCCGCTTCAAATTCCTGAATGTGCGCGCTGTCACGGAGCATGACATCGCAAAGGTCGCAGGTCGCTTTCGTCGCGTAGATCTTTCCCTGAAATCCTTCCGCGTGCATGAGGGGAAGAAGCCCGGAATGATCGATATGAGCATGCGTGAGCAGGATCGCGTCGATGTCGGACGGCTTGCAGGGCAGATCGGCATTTTCATAAATATCCTTTCCCTGCTCCATCCCCCGATCGATCATGATCCAGTGATTGTTCGTCTCGATAATATGACAGCTTCCCGTCACTTCATGATCCGCGCCTATAAAATGCAGTAACATATCGTTCCTCCTTTACATTCCCTGAAGATTTGTTCCGGAAGAGACTTCCTGGTGATCGCTTTTGACACGACCCTGTAATTGGTATAGAATATCGCAAGAGCCAACAGTAAAAAACGAGGTGCTTCAGATGAAAAAAATTATTCTGACAGGCGGCGGCACCGCCGGGCATGTAACTCCCAATATCGCTCTCATTCCGCGTCTTAAGGAAATGGGCTTCGAGATCAGCTATATCGGTTCTTATAACGGTATGGAAAAAGGCCTCATCGAAGAGGTCGGCATTCCTTATTACGGGATCTCCTCCGGGAAGCTCCGCCGCTATTTCTCCTGGCAGAATTTCTCGGATCCGTTCCGCGTCCAGAAAGGATATCACGAAGCCCTCTCTCTGCTGAAAGAGATAAAACCGGACATCGTCTTCTCCAAAGGCGGATTCGTGTCGGTCCCGGTCGTCGGGGCGGCGCGCCGTCTCCGCATTCCGGTCATCATCCACGAATCCGACATGACGCCGGGACTCGCCAATAAGCTGTCCTTTTCCGCGGCGACAAAGATCTGCTGCAATTTCCCGGAAACGCTGAAAACGCTTCCGGAAGGCAAAGCCGTTCTTTCCGGCTCCCCGATCCGCGCGGAACTTCTCAGCGGAAGCCGCGAAGCCGCTCTTTCGTTCACTGGCCTTGACGGCAAAAAGCCGGTGCTGATGGTCGTCGGCGGATCCCTCGGGGCGGTCCCCGTCAACAACGCGGTCCGCGACGCTCTTCCCATGCTGCTCGAAACCTTTGACATCGTCCATCTGTGCGGCAAAGGCAAGCTCGCCGAATCCCTGGTCGGAACGCCCGGTTACCTGCAGTACGAGTATATCAGCAAAGAAATGGCCGATCTGTTCGCTCTCGCGGACGTCGTCATTTCCCGTGCGGGCGCCAACGCGATCTGTGAACTTGCCGCACTGGCGATCCCGAACCTCCTGATCCCGCTCTCCGCCGCCGCGAGCCGCGGCGACCAGATCCTCAATGCCCGCTCTTTTGAGAAACAGGGGTATTCCGTCGTTCTCGAGGAAGAGCAGATCACGAGCGAGGTGCTCGTCAGCACCGTCAGGGAACTCTTCGAAAACCGTCAGCGGTATATCGACGCCATGCGGTCGGGCTCCCAGTCCGACGGCGTAAAAGTGATCACGGACCTCATCGCGGAGCTGTGCGGCTGAAGCCGTCTTACCGGGACCGATCCGTCAATCCGTCAGATCTTCACTTTCGCCAGGATCTCTTCCTTATCCCCGTCCGTCAGCGTGCCGGGCGTCCATCCGATGACTTCGTCTTTTCCCTCGTACCGGGGGATCAGATGCATATGGAAGTGGAATACGGTCTGTCCGGCCGCAAGCCCGTTGTTCTGGATGAGATTAAGGCCGTCCGCTCCGAGCCCTTTTACGAGCGCGTCTCCGGCCTTCTTCGCGACCGCCATCGCTTTGCCGAGCAGTTCGTCCGGCATTTCGTAGAGGTTGGCGTAGTGGGCTTTCGGGAGGACCAGCGAATGTCCCTTTGATCCCGGTCCGAGATCGAGGATCACCCTGAAGTCGTCGTCTTCGTACAGTGTCGCGGCGGGGATCTCCCCGTTCGCGATCTTACAGAAAATGCAGTCTGCCATCGTATTACCTCCCAGTATGTTCTCTATATGAACAGTATACCATTTCTGCCGAAAAGAGTCGATTGAAATCAGGCCGTGCCGGAAAATGATATTTCTCCGCCTCGTCCTTTTTTTCTGTACAGGACCGCTGCCAGAACAAATCCCGCGGCGAGGCCGCCGATGTGGGCCCCGTTCGCGACGCCGCCCGAGGCAAAACCGAAATAGACGGACAGCGCGGCATAGAAAAGAAGCCGCCGGATCGTCATGCCCGGAATTCTTCCCTTGTTGACAAGCAGCACCCAGATGAGGCCTCCCAGGACCGCGAACACGGCTCCGGACGCGCCCACGGCGACGACCGGTTCCCCTCTGCGAAGGCTGAGTCCGTACTCGGCCGCGCTTCCGGCCAGGCCTCCCAGAAAATAAAGCAGCGTATACTTCACCCGTCCCGCCTCCCGCTCCAGCATCGTTCCCAGAACGAACAGCGTGATCATGTTGTTCATGAGATGCCGGATCCCGGAATGCAGGAACATGCAGGACAGGAGCCGCCACCAGGCGCCCTCAAGAACATAGGGGGTATACAAAGCCCCCCAGCGGATCAGTACCTGCGACGACTCGGTCGGTCCGGCGATCGTGACGATCAGGAAATACAGGATATTTGCCGCGATCAGGATCCCGGTCACCGATTTCATGCTTTCCAGTTCTGCGTTCCTTCTGTACTCTTCCATGACTCTATTGTAGCATATGGATTGACATTTCCACCAACAAATCCTGCCTGCGATTCGTATATCATTCCGTCTTTACGAACCCCCGGTCCGTGTCGTATGATAACACCTGTCCCCCGCAGGCGGTTCCGCCCGGGGAAATCATTCCTTTCTGTGAGGTGTCTATGTCCGTCCTTTCTCACTGCATGCTCATCGGGGCTGCCTTCTGTGTTCTCTCCGATCTCTCTTCCGAAAAGATCCCGAACATTCTCTGTGCTTCTTTACTCGGCACTTCCGCGGTGATGCGCGCGCTCGCTCCTCCCGCAGCGCTGCTTCTCGAAAATGCGCCTCTGCCGTCCGTCGGCGGGAGCTTCCTGTCCGGTTCCCTTTCGTGGCTTTGCGGGGCGGCGGTTCCGCTCCTGCTGTTCCCCGCCTTCCGATTCCGGCTCATCGGCGCCGGCGATATCAAGCTTCTCATGGCGCTCGGCAGTTTTCTGACGCCCTCCCGTTCCCTGAACCTTCTTTTCCTGAGCTTTCTTGCCGGTGCCGTCCTCTCGGTCTTCCGCCTGTTTCTTCTGCATTTCCGTGCGGGGCGCACTCCGCCGTCCGCTCCGGGGCTCGCCTTAAGAAGCGTTCATTTTTCCGTACCGGTCTTTGCGGCCGCTGTCCTCATGACAGGAGGTGATCTGCTTTGCGCATCCTGACTGTTCTGGATTCCGAACGGGTCTACACGGAGGCGTTCGCGGAAATGCTTTCGAGAGAAAAAACCTTTCCTTATGAAGTCCACGCCTTTACGGACCGTCTGAAAATGGAATCTTTCCTGAAGACAAAACGTCCTGCCATGACCCTTGTCGCGGAAAAAGATTTCTCACCGGAAATGGCCTCCTGGCCGTCCGACCGCCTCGTGATCCTCGAAGAAGACCGGAAGAACCCGGAATGCGGTCCCTTTCCGGCCATTCGGAAATACCAGCCTTTTCCTGCCGTCATCCGGGAGATCCTGCTCCTTGCGGATCCTGCCGTGCTGAAGACCCTTTCGGAACACACCGCCTCCCGTCTGCAGACGATCGGCGTCGGCAGCCCGGTGAGAAGGTGCGGCAATACGCTGTTCTCTCTTTCGCTCGCCCGTCTTCTCGCGGACACCAGGTCCACACTGTTCATCACTGCCGACCCCTGCAGCGGATTCTCCCGGAGATTCCGGGAAGGCACGCAAAGATCGCTGTCGGATCTCCTCTACGATCTGGATACCGGGCCGGAAGGCTCTGCAGCGGAAGGAGCTCCGGACGGACTTGACGGCCTGACTTCCTCCATAGGCCCGCTCCGTGTACTCGCGCCTTTCCCGGTCATGCAGGACGCGGCGGATCTCTTCGGCGAAGCGCTCCCGGCTCTGTTCCGTTTCTGCGGGCAGTACCGCTTCCGGACCATTGTTTTTGACGCGGGACCTCTCATTTACGACCCGGCATCTCTTCTGCAGATGTTCTCCCGTTTCTATATGCCCTCTCTCACGGACCCCGTCTCGGCGGCAAAAATGGCCGAATTCGCATCCTCACTGAGGAAAACAGGCCGGGAAGACCTGCTGGAGAAAATCACGCCGGTCCGTCTCCCTCCGGAAGGGGAGCTTCTCTCTCCCGACGGTCTGATCGATCACATCAGGACACTCCCCGTATCCTCTCTGGCCGCGCGGATCATCCGAAAGGACACGCTTTGAGAAACCGGTTCGATGCGTCTTTGACGGACCCTCTCCGCACCCGGCTGATCGATCTCCTCTCGTCGGAGGGCAATCCGGACGACGATGCCGTAAAAGCAGCCATTCGAAGGCTTCTTGCGGAAGACGACACCCTTCCCCCTCTTTCGGTCTCCGGCAGAAAATCACTGGCCGAGCAGCTGTTCCGGTCGGTCCGGAGGCTCGGTCTTCTGCAGGAGCTGATCGATGACCCGTCCGTCACGGAGATCATGGTGAACGGGCCGGATCACATCTTCTTTGAGAAAGGCGGCGTTCTTACCCGGTGGGACCGCACATTTTCGCCGCCCGAAAAGCTCGATGACGTCATCCGCCAGATCGCCGGCCGCTGCAACCGTGTCATCAACGAAAGCCGGCCGATCGTCGATGCGCGGCTCCCCGACGGCAGCCGGGTAAACGCGGTCATCGCGCCGGCCGCCCTGAACGGACCGATCCTCACGATCCGCAGGTTTCCCGAGGTCCCGATCACCATCCGGCAGCTGATCCGGCTGCGTTCTCTTACGGAGGAAGCGGCCGGCATGCTTGAAAAACTGGTTGCCTCCGGATACTCGATCCTGATCTCGGGCGGCACGTCCGCCGGAAAAACGACCTTTCTGAACGCTCTTTCCAGCTTTATCCCGCCCTCGGAGCGCGTCATCACGATCGAGGACAACGCCGAACTGCAGATCCAGGGCATTTCCAATCTTGTCCGTCTGGAGGCAAAGAGTGCCAACATGGAAGGAAACAAGGAAGTGACGATCCGGGATCTCATAAAAAGCGCGCTGCGGATGCGCCCGGACCGGATCATCGTCGGCGAGGTGCGCGGTGCGGAGGCGATCGATATGCTGCAGGCTCTCAATACCGGCCACGACGGGTCGATGTCGACCCTGCACGCCAATTCCGCGGAAGACGCCCTCTCCCGTCTCGAGACAATGGTGCTGACAGGCTTTCCCCTGCCTCTCCCGGCGATCCGGCGCCAGATCTTTTCCGGCGTGGATCTTATCATCCATCTTGGCCGGCTTCCGGACCACACCCGCCATGTGCTGGAGATCTGCGAGATGACGGACGGATCGGAATCCTCCCCTCTTTCTCCTCTTTTCCGCTGGGACTGCGCCGCCGGCGCTCTGGTCCGCTGCGGCAACCTGCGCAGGACCGATAAACTGATCCGCGCCGGTATTTCCCCCTCCGCCTTATGATCCCGAAAAGCCGTTATCTCATCCTCCCGCCGATTCCGGCACAGAAGACGTTATGAAAAAGAAAGACTATTCCACTTACACTTTTACCGCCGCGGAAAAACTCCTCTTCGGCGCGGAGGGGATCGCCGGAGCTGCCTTCATCGCCTTCCTGTTCTACGACCGCGCCGCTGCCGTACTGCCTTTTCTTTGCCTCATCCCTTTCTGGCTGCGCTTTCGGAAAGACCGGCGGATCGCGGAACAAAGGAAGCAGCTCCGGGACGGACTTCCCGATCTTCTGAGCGCCCTTCTCTTTGCCTTCCGGGCCGGCAGGTCGGCGGAGACCGCATTTTCAGAAGCCGGAAAAACGGTCCGGGACTCCCTCGGGCGCGCCCATCCCCTCTGTGAAGAGTGGAACATGCTGGAGAAAAGAATGCGTCTCGGGGAATCCCCGGAGAATCTCCTTTCCGATCTCGCGGGACGGTCCGGCATTGAAGAGCTGGAAGATCTGGCTGCCGTTTTCACCGCTGCCAGGGGGACGGGGGGAAATCTGGCATCACTCATGGAGACCGCCGCGGGAAGACTCACCGACGCGATCGAAACGCAAAGGGAGATCGAGACTGCTGTCGCGGCAAAAAAAGCGGAAAACCGTTTCATGTCCGCAATGCCCTGCGCGATCATTCTGTACATGCGCGTCTGTTCTCCCGGTTATCTCGACGCCCTGTACGGAAGCCTCCCGGGGGTTCTCATCATGACACTCTGCCTTGCTGCTTATGCCGGGGCTGTTCTCCTGGGTGAAAGGATCACTCGGATCCGTATTTAGGAGGGATTCCATTATGACAAAACCGATCCGGCGCGCCGTTCTCCTGTTTCTGGCAGGCCTCCTGCTGACGGCAGNNCCGCCGCATACCGGGATTACCGTTCGGACACGCTCCGTGCCGGATATGTCCCGCGGGGAGATTACGGAAGCGATCCGTACGAAACCGAGGCGCGCGTACATACGGAAAATGAGACCTTCCGGATCAAGATCCCGGTCGCTCCGCGTCTGTTCACGGATGAGGAGGCGGATGCCCTTCTCCGGAAAGCGGAGGAAGAACTTCCCGGCATTCTGTTCTCCGGCCAGAAACCGGATAAAATCGAAAAAGCGCTTGTTCTTCCGGAGACCCTCGAGGAAGGCATGGTCCGCGCAGTTTGGTCGAGCGACGCTCCGGAGATCCTTCTTCCGGACGGCTCCCTCGGCGGGCATGCGGCAGAAAGCGGCAGTTCCGTACTGCTTCGCGCGGAACTCTCCCTGCAGAACAGGACACGGGAGGTCTCTTTCTCACTGACGGTCTACCCGGAAAAGCTTTCGGACGGGGAGGCATTTTCGCAGCAGATCCTGGAAGCCGTCCGTCTCAAAGACGACCGGACAAAAGACAGGCTGTTTCTTCCCGATACGGTCGGTACAGAACAGATCAGCTGGTCCGCTCCGCTCCCGGGCACGCCGTTCGTTCTGCTTCTCCTGTCCGGAGCCGCCGCTGTTTTATCCGTGTACGCGGCGAAAAGCCGCGAGGAAGAGGAAAAACAGAAGCGGGAAGACGCCCTGATGCTGGATTATCCCTCCGTCACGGGAAAGCTGGTGCTGCTCCTGCACGCGGGACTCAGTGCCCGGTCGGCGGTCCGCAGGATCGCAGCCGACTACAGAAACGGGAGAGACCACGGGCGTCCTCCTCGGCCGGGCTATGAAGAATTTGTCCTCCTGAGCGCCGATATGAACCGCGGCGTCACGGAACTCGAGGCTTATCGCGGACTCGGCCGCCGAATCCGTCTGCCGGCATACCGGACTTTATCCGCACTGCTTGTCCAGAACCTCACCAAGGGAAGCCGGACTCTCCTTGAGGTTCTTGATAAGGAAGCCGGGAACGCCTGGGAAGAGCGCAGGAAACGGGCGCGGATCCGGGGAGAAAAAGCGGGCTTAAAGCTCCTCTTCCCCATGATGATCCAGCTCGGTATCGTGCTCGTGATCATGATCGTTCCGGCTTTTATGACCCTTTACTGAGAGGAGGTGTTCCCATGACTGATCTGACGCGTTTCATTTCGGAGGAAGACGGCATTACAACCGTGGAAGTGATCCTGATCCTGCTGGTCCTGATCGCTTTAGTACTCGTCTTTAAAAAAGAGCTGACGGGTCTCGTCAACTCGATCCTGTCCAAAGCCGTTAAGCAGGCCAATCAGGTCTGATCCCGGCTCTCACCCCGACGGAGGCACGTCCTTATGCGAAAAGGAAGTATTACCGTATTTCTGTCCCTGACCATGGTCCTCGTTCTCAGTATTCTCCTTGCCTCCCTGTATTCCGTCCGGATCGCGGCCTCCCGCGCTGTCAGTGCCGAAGCGGCAGACGAAGCGGTCTTTTCCCTGTTTTCGGAATATGACCGCGATCTGTTCGAAAGATATCATCTTTTCTTTCTTGACGGAGGCATGGATACCGGAAGTCCGGCGTTTTCCGCACACATCCGCTTTCTGAAGGATTCGGCGGATTATATTCTCCACCCGGGCAAAGGGCGTCTTCCGGCGTCCGGCGCGGCGCCGCTTGCCCTCGTGATCGAATCGTGCGAGCTGACCGGATATACGACGGCAGCGGAACAAAGCGGCAGGATCCTGGCTGCGCAGGCAGTCCGTTACATGGAAAATACCCTCGGCATACAGGGCGTGCAGCTCCTTCTCGAAAATGCCGGCCGTTCCGGAGGATCTTCCGGAGCAGGCGGCGGGGAGGGATCCGGCAGTGCGCTGCTCTCAAAAGGCCTCCACGGAGAAATGGAGCAGATCCGCAAAGAAGCCGCTGCCGCCGCATCCGGAACGGGGGCCGGATCAGGGAACGCTTCTTCCGGGAGCGGTCCTCCGGCACCGGACAGCGGGCTTCCTGCGCCTGCCGTTCCCGAAGATTTTGAAAATCCGATCGAGACAGTGTCGGAATTTCAGAAGCTCTCTCTTCTTTCCCTTGTCCTTCCTTCCGGAGCGCAGGTTTCGGAAAAGACCGCCGACTCCGCCTCTTTGCCGTCCGGAAGGACGTTTGAGCCAAGCCTTGGCGTCGTCGATCTGCCGGCCGGCATTTCCGGCAGTTCCCGGCTCCTGTTTAATGAATATGTACTGCAGCACTGCGGATGCTTTACGTCTTTGAATGACGGTGCCCTGTCCTACGGGGCGGAATACCTTCTTTCGGGAAAACCTTCCGATAAAGCAAATCTGACAGCCGTCGTCCGCTCCCTGATGCTTCTCCGCACGGGGGCGAATGCCGCCGCCATTCTGGGGGATGCCTCTCTCAAGGCACAGGCTTCCCAGGCGGCCCTTATGATCTCGGCGGCGCTGGCCATTCCGGAGTTTCACGCCGCCGTGGAAGCTCTTCTGACCGCCGCGTGGGCATGGTGTGAGAGCATCGTCGATCTCCGCGCTCTTCTTGCGGGCAAAAAAGTCGCCCCCGTCAAGGACGCGTCGTCCTGGCAGCTTTCAGTCGGCAGCATCCCTTCCCTTTTATCCGAAGGAGACTCTTTTGCAAAAGATCATCCCGGCGGTCTGAATTACCGGAATTATCTGAGCATCCTTCTGCTTTCCAAAAAGCAGGACCTTCTGCAGATGCGGCTCCTTGACATGATAGAATCCACCGTCCGGTCCGCCTGCGGCCGCCCGGCTTTCCGGATCGACCTGTGTGTCGACACCCTGCAGGCAGACTTTGTGATCCGGGCCCGGAACTCGTTCCGTCTGACAGCCCGCCGGCAGTATTCCTACAGAGAGGAGGTGCAGCGGCATGCCTTTCCGCGGATGGAAACCGTTAACCATCAGTAAATTTAAAACATGTTCTTTTCGATCAGTGCCTCTTAAGTCCCCATCTCTTATCATTCCCCCGAAGAGAGATCACAGGATCCGCGGGAAGGCACTCCGGTGCCCCTCCTCTCTGACTGCCGAATGCGCCCTTGTTCTGCCTCTCTTTCTCATGGCAGTACTGACGATGCTGTCTGTCATCGATCTTCTCGGAGATCTCGGCGCGGAGGATCTCTCCCTCTCCAACAGGGCGAGAGAACTGGCTGTCTATGCGGGAGCCGCAGGCGGAAGCGGACCGGAATGGATCGATCTCACCGCACAGGTCCGTCCGAAAATATCCTTTTCCGTTTTCCCGTCCGGAGGGATCCGGGCGCAGGCGCGGGCCAGAGTCCGCGTCTGGAAAGGATTCGACGCCTCTGATTTTTCCCCCGGAGAGACTGCTTCGGACGCAGAGCAGACTGTCTATGTGACGGATTATGAATCTGTCTGTCACACCCACGCCGACTGTACCCATCTCGATCTGACCGTGATCAGGACCGACACGAAAACGGTGGGCTCCCTCCGCAACGTGTACGGAGAGCGCTACAAAAAATGCGACGGTTTCCCTTCCGGCTACACCGGAACGGTCTATGTGACGGCAAAGGGCGACCGCTATTATCCCTCGACGGATTATGCCGGACTGAACCGGCATGTCCGCATCACGACGGCAGGGGAGGCGGGCGGGCTTCCCGTCTGCAGCCGCTGCGCGGAGAGAGACCATGCGTCCTGAAGTGATCGCCGTTCTTCTCATGCTGTCTTTCTTCGCGCTGCAGGACCTCCGAAGCCGGAGCATATCGCTCCGTGCGGCATTGTTCTTCGGGGCCGCGGAAACCGTTCTGGCGTTTTTCCATCCTCACGGCAGTCTTTTGTCTTTTGCGGCAGCCCTTCTTCCCGGAACCTTCCTCTTTCTTATCTGCGCTCTGACGCGGGAAGGAATCGGCAGCGGGGACGCCGCCGTCGTTTGCCTCATGGGACTCTGTCTCTCTGTTTCCGAAGTCGCGCTGTCCCTCCTTGCCGGCCTCTTCCTGTCTTTCTTTTATGCGGCGATCCTTCTTCTGAGCCGCCGCGGACGCTGCCGGACCTCCTTTCCGTTCCTTCCTTTCCTGCTTCCCGGCACGGTCCTTTTTCTTCTTGTTTCCCGTTCTTTCTGAAATCATTTTTAATGTCGGAAAGGAGTTTCCTTTATGAATTCTTTTTTCTCTCCCGATCCCGGAACGCCTTCTTTCGGCAGTGCCCGAAAAAACGGAATTCCGCGCCTGCAAATGCCGGCTTCGTTTACTGCAGAAGCATCCCTTCTGCTGCCTCCGGTCCTCCTGACGCTCCTCCTGGTCCTCTTTTTATGCGCCCATATCCACAACAGAAACATCCTCACGTCGTATGCCTGCGTGCAGGCTGTGACAGGAAACGAACAGGAAGTCTCCGTCCTCTTCCTCGAGGAAGCAGTCAAAAGCACCTGCTCGGAAGACCTCGGCGAAAGAAGCGTCTCCTGGGAACTTCACACCCTTCCTTCCCTGTCAGGCATGGAGTGGACCGAGTCGGAAAAAATCATTTACAAAATACAAAGGCCTGTCCGGTTTCTGCAGATCGCTTATTCCGCACGGTCTCTCATGCCGGAATCCTGAAATCCGGCACGTCATAAAAAAGGAGATTCCCGATGGAGATCCGCTATACAAGAGTTCTGAACAGAAATTACATCCATTTCCTGCCGGACAGGATCCCTGACACGGACTCCTATGAGATGCACATGGTCCTTTCCGGCCAGGCAGACTGCCTCCTTCCCTGTTCTCTCACAACAATAGACGGCAATACTTTTCTTTCTTTTGATATATCGTCCCGGAAACCGCTCTCTTCTCTTTCCGACCGGGGCGCCTTCCGCGAGGAGACCGTCCGCGGGATCCTGACCGCCCTGCTCGACGCGCTCCGCTCCCTGACGGAATGCCTTCTCGATCTGACGCGTGTCCCCCTCCATCCCGACTATATGTTCTTTGCCGAAGAACCCCTGCGTATCCGGCTTTGTTATTTTCCGCCGGACACGCAGAATCCCTGGACGGATCTCGGGAGGATCGCCGAGTTTCTTCTGATGCACCTCGACCCGTCCGATGCTGCCGCCCTCATGCTGACTTATTCCCTCTTCCGGGAAGCAGGCGACGGGACCGCCTCGCCGGAGGCGCTTCTTATGAAAGCGGCCGGTGTCCCGGCTTTTCCCCGCAGCGCGGCACAGGCGGATCACGCATCGCGGACGGAAACGGAAGATTATCCGAAAGATCCGGATCCTTTTCCGTCTTTCCGTGATCCCGGTGTTTATCACCCTTATGAAGAGGAGGACGACGGTCTCTTACGATCCGGCACCGCCGGCGATGCCGCCGGCCTGTCTTTCGTTTCTTCCCGCAAAGTGCGGCAGACAGCAATTCGTGTTCTTTTTGCGCTGAGTGTTCCCGTCACGCTTTCCCTGACGGTTCTTTCTCTGACGGCCTCCTATTCCACGACAGCGGTCCGGATCACCGCAGCCGTGTTTGGCATTCTGAGCGCACTTCTCGGAGTACTGGCCGTCCGTACCCGCAGATCCGGGCGGAAGAAAGCGGGACCGGATGATCTCTCCGTCCCTGCCCGTATACCGCCGGACCTGCCTGTCCCTGCTCCTCTTCCCGGGGAAGAGTCTTTCTTTCTCTCCAACGATATCTTCTCCGCTCCGGTTCCTCCCGACGTCCCTTTGCCGGACCGGAAAGGTACGACTCTGCTCGGTTCCTCCCCGTCCGCGAAAGCATTTCTTGCCCCCGCGCCGGGTTTCTGGCAGCCGGCTGTGCCTCTGCCCGATCAGACGGTTATCCTCGGTGCGCAGCCAGGAAAAAACGGCATCGTGATCCGGGACGACACCGTCAGCAGAATGCATGTAAAAATTCATATTTCGGATAAGGGGTATTTTCTTGAAGACCTCAGCAGCACCAACGGCACTTTTGTGAACGGCCAGGCACTCCTCGGAAAAGAAAAGAAAAAACTCCGGAACGGCGACCTCGTAAGGATCGCCGCGCTGGAGTATGTTTTTAACCGGAAATAACGGAAAAGCTCAGCAGAAGAAGCCGTTTCCGAAACAGTTGCAAAGAAGATTGAGAGCGATCATCGACAGGCACCAGCCGGAACCGGAACTGGCCGGCGAATAGATCGCGCCTCTCGACTGATAGCGTTCGCCGCCGCCCTGAAGCCGCTGCAGAAGCTGCGCGTAAAGATAATTGGACGGGTCCATGTCCACGGCTCTCTTGGCATACTGCATTGCGGTAATGTTGTTGCCCGCGCCCTGATTGGCGATCGCGCTCACATAATACCACTGGGCATCTCTCTCCGCCGCGGATATGCCGTTCAGCGCATTGACCGCCTCGAAATAGCGGTTCGCATTGATATAGTTGTACGCCGCGCGGATCACATTGTCGTAATGCTCACTTCCGCTGTACGACGTACCCTGCTGCTGCCAGCTCTGCCGCTGCGCTTCCTGCTGCGCGCGCTGCCACTGCGTAAAGAAATCTTCGAATGCGCTCGAAGCGCTGGAATATTCTTTGTAGGAATACTGCCTTCCGCTGCCGGTCTGCCCGTATGATGCCGGCTCCGGCTCCCTGCCGTAGGCGCTCACGCCCCGTTCTCTCGCGTCGGTGATCTGGCGGTAGGCCTCCTGAATATCCTTGAATCTTTCTTCCGCAGCCTTCGGATCATTCGGATTCGCGTCCGGATGATACTTTTTGCTCAGCTCCCTGTAAGCCTTTTTCAGTTCCTGATCCGTGACATCCTCCCGGACGCCAAGGACTTTATAGGGATCAGCGATCATTCTCTCGTTCCTTTGATCTCTTTTTCTTTACAGGCGTTATACCTCACCCAGACTCCCGAATAGAGAATGTTGCGGAGGATCTCGTCATTCTGTACGATCGGCAGTCTCTCGAAGAACCGGGCGCACTCCGACATCATCATCGTGAGTGTATTTTCAACGAGCGCGTCAAAATCCTTCCTATGCTCATAGTGCTTCCAGACGTTATATCTGCCTTTTCTGGTATCTTTTTTCAGGTCGACGTACGCGTCGACGAGATAGATGTACTTTCCGAGATAGAATCCGATCATCTGCATCTCGTCCGTCCACTCGTCCGTCCGGTAGCAGAAGATCTCCGCGAGCATATGTCCCGTGAGTCCCGCGACTTTGTCAAGATCCGACTCGTTCTTTTTCTCATAGACCGCAAGCTGCGAGATGCATTCCTTCACGGCCCTCGCCTGCCCCGGATAGTCCTTCTCGATCTTTCTGACCGAACGGGCAAGCGCCTGCGCGCCGGCCCTGCGGGGGACCGAGTGCTCGTCTTTCCAGTCGTCGAGCAGTTTATAATAAGTCAGCAGAACACACATATCCGCGGTGTATTCCGTGATCCCGTTATAGACCATATGATGTTTTTTCGCAGGATGCACGACGCATCTCTCGTTCTTTTCGGTCAGGGGACTCTCATAGAGCGATTCCAGAAGGATATTCAGAAAAGTAAGGTCATAAGAAAGCAGGGCCTGTCCCTTCCGCCCGTAGCGTTTCAGGAGCGTGTGACAAAGCCCGCAGTAAAAAGAACGGTACGTTTCATAGTCCCGTATCTTCATTTCGTTCTTGTTGCAGATCACATATCCGAACAAATGCTGTCCTCCCCGGTATTCCCTGTAAGCGGAGCCGTATAGATGAGATTTTAATACTTCCCGTGTGAGCGCGCAAGATATCCGAAAATGGTTTTATGGAAGTTTAATAAAAGAAAAGCAGCGCGCCGCTGCTTTCAGGTGTATGGAAATGCTCCCGCTGTCACTGCAGACGTTCCACAAGATCATAGATTGCCTGAAGAGAATTGAAGTTCTCCGGAACGATATCCGCCGGCCCGATGGAGATATCGTAGGTCTCCTGCAGTTCGGAAACAAGAGAGAGCACCGCAAAAGAGTCCAGGATCCCGTCATCGATCAGGGTCGTGCAGTTCTCATAGTCAGCATCCGGCTGGATATCCATAAGGATCTCAAGCAGTTCATCCATAATTCAGTTCCTCCGTGTTAAATTGATTTCGTCTTTTTCGAAAGCTCACGCCGTCAAAAGTATAAATCGCGGGGAGATCCCGGCTCAGGAACAGGCTGATCCCCTCTGTCACGGAATAAGCCCCGCAGCGGGTAAATACGACCCGGTCTCCGACGGCCGGTTCCGGAAGGAATGCTTCCCGGACGAGAATATCCGCCGTGGTGCACAAAGAGCCGCACAGCATGCACTTCTCCGGTCCGCTGCCGCCGTCCTTCACAAGGAGCCGAGGCACTTTCATTCCCATCATCTGCCCGTAATAATTGACCTGATGGATGCCCCCGTCGAGAATACAGTATAGCGTATCCCTATTCGTCTTGCAATCCGCAATCTTTGTCACATAATATCCGCAGGGCGCGGCCAGAAAACGTCCCAGTTCGACAGCGGTCTTTCCCTGAAAACGCATGTTCCGAAGGGCTTCCGCCACCGCAGAGAGTTCCGTATCTTCCCGGGCTGCGTCCTCTCCTTCAAAGTAGGTCACGTAAAGTCCCGGACCGAATTCGAAGATCTCCGCCCGATAGCCGTACTTTTCGTCCAGCATGGCCAGAAAATCGTCCATCTCCGCGATCTCGGACAGGGTCTTCTTAAGTCTCTTCTGCGTTCCCGCGAAGTAATGGATCCCGGCCAGACGCACGCCCTGCAGCGTATCCCTGCCGCGGACCGCGATCTCCGCATCCGAAGGATCCATACCGAACTGGTTGCCGCTCGTTACCCTAAGAAGGACGGAGAGCACCAGCCCTTTTTCTCTCCCGAGCTCCTCCAGCATCGACAGCTGCAGGGGGGATTCCGCCGTATAAACGGGGCCATTTCCGTATTTGGCGATGATCCGCCGGAAATCCTCCCTGTCTTTATTGACGCCGGAAAGGACCAGATTCTCTCCCGCCGCTCCCGCTCTTTCGCAGATCCGTTCCTCTCCCGGAGAGCACACCTCGAGGGCAGCCCCTTCGCTGAGGGCAATATCCGTGAGAAACGGGTTGGCCTTCATTGCGTAAACAAGGCGGATTTCCGGTCCCAGCGCTTCCCGCACGGACCGGATCCTCTCCCGGAACTCCTTCTCCGCAAACACGTAGGACGGCGTCGGCAGCGATCCGAATTGCTTATACTCCATTCTTATTCCCTCCGATCCTTGTCCCGGTCCTTTTCTTTTCCGCTTTCTTCTCGAAATAAAGTGCTTCAAGCGCTTTCCGGTCAATCTTCGCGTTCTTGGTCAGCGGCATTTCCGGCACGGGAACATAAGCATTGGGGATCATATAGCCCGGCAGGGTCTTCCGAAGTTCCCTCGTAATATCGCGCTTATCAGCCGGACCCGTGTAAAAAGCGGCGATCTTATTTTCAAGATAGAGGCAGAGCACGCGCCCGGTACCCGGAACGGCGTCCATAGCGGCCTCGATCTCGCCCAGTTCGATCCGGTGCCCCATATGCTTGATCTGGAAATCCCTCCGCGCCGCGAAGCACAGTTCGCCCCTGTCATTGTAATGGGCGAGGTCTCCCGTCCGGTAGATCGTCTCCGGATAATGCGGCTGCAGCGGATTTCTCACAAATGCCTTTGCCGTCGCCTCCTCATTTCCGTAATACCCCAGCGCGAGCGCGGTGCCGGCCACGCACAGCTCGCCCGTAACGCCCGGCTGCGTGATCTCCCGGTTCTCCCCGTCCAGCAGGAAGACCCTCTCGTTCGGGAACGCTTTTCCCATCGGGATGATCTCCCCCGCTCCAAAGGTCCTGTCAACAATATAGTAGGTGCAGTTGCATGTGATCTCCGTCGGTCCGTAGACATTGACGTACATGGCGTCCGGCAGCGCCTCTCTCCAGATAGCCAGCTGCGAGGCCGGCATGACTTCGCCGGAGAAGATCACCCGGCGGATCAGCGCGGGGATCCTGTAGGAGAAGCCGTTCAGCTCCGAGATCATGCACAGCGCGGAAACCGCCCACGTCAGGGACGTCACGCGGCGATCGATGAGATAATCGATCAGTTTGGAGGGCATGGAAAAATACTTTGTGGGGATGATCTCCATCCGCGCACCCGTCTTCAGCGTCGTGTAAATATCCTTGACCGACACGTCAAAATCGAACGGGGCCTGGTTGCCGATAACGTCCTCCTGCGTAAAGCCGAAGAGATCCGAAAACACCTCGATGAAATCGATCACGGAGCGGTGCGGCACGACGACGCCCTTCGGCACGCCCGTCGATCCGGAGGTGAAAATGCCGTAGAGCGGGTCGGTATCGATCATGCCGGAACGGATCCCGCCAAGAAGGGACGGATCCGCTTCGGTCTTCGTCAGGTCTTCGAAAAGAAGGATCTCCGTCCCGCAGGGCTCTTCCGTCTCCCCGAGGAGGCTCCGCAGCGCGGCTTCGTGTGCGGCGTCCGTCACGATCATTTCCGATTCCAGCGTGCGCAGGATCTGCAGCATTCTTGCCGCCGGCTGTTTCACGTCGATCTGCACGTAGAAGCAGCCCGCGGTCACCGCGCCGAGGAACGTCTCCACGGCGCTGACGCATTTTTCCATAAAGACAGGGACCGGCTTCCTCACGCTTCCCCTGCGGGCAAGCGCCGTTCCGATCCGGTCGGCGTCTTCTTTCAGTTTCTGATAGCAAACGGACCGCATTTCATCCGAAAATGCGGTCCTCTCCGGGAAACATTCCGCATCCCGCTCAAGATATTCCAGAATATTGATCATCAGGTCCTTTTTTCCGGCTGTTCCGGAACACTCCTCTTCCGATCCGTTTATTTGAATACTTCTTTATTGACGACATTATACGGCACTTCACCGCGAAGGACGCCGCAGAGACCCTCGATCGCCTCTTTCATCATATTGATGCGCGTCTTCCATGTGCCGGAAGCGCAGTGCGCCGTCAACGTGACGTTGTCGAGCGAAAGCAGCTCCTCCAGCGGATGCGGCTCATGTTCAAAGACGTCCAGCCCGGCGCCTTTGATCTCCTCGTTCTTCAGCGCCTCAGCCAGAGCCGCCTCATCCACGACCGGCCCCCTCGAGCAATTGACAAGGAACGAGTCCTTCTTCATCTTCTTAAAGATCTCTGCATTGAAAAGATGATGGTTCTCCGGTGTGTACGGAACATGGATGGTGATGCAGTCCGCGGTTTTTATGACTTCGTCAAACGGCATGTACGTGACGCCGAATTCCTTCTCGACCTCTTCCGGCGCACGGAATGCGTCATAATAGATAACGTTCATGCCCATGCCCTGCGCTTTGACGGCGACGCGCTTTCCGATCCGGCCGAATCCGATCACGCCGAGCGTGCTTCCCTCCACCTGTACCGAGCGGGTCGGGAAAAACGGGGAATCCCAGACATGCCTGCGGACTTCCTTGTCGAAGCGGGCCACATTTCTCATGACGGCGAAGATAAGCGTCGCCGAATGTTCCGCTGTCGCCTCCGTGACCTGCGTCGGCGTATTGACGATCGCGATCCCCTTTTCGGTTGCGTATGCGACGTCAACGTTGTCATATCCGACGCCGTTGTTGGCAATGACTTTGCACTTTCCTGCCGCGCAGGCGTCGATGATCTCTTTGTCGATCTTAATGACGATCTCATAGAGCCCGTCATATTCCCCGACCATTTTGACGAGGTCGTCGTGCGTCAGCGGTTTTTCCGGAACCGTGATATCGAACTCATCGCGAAACGGAGCGAAGCCTTCTTCCGGTGCCGGATAGGAACTCAGAATTTTCATTTTCATATCTACCTCCCGGGAAATGATCCCTCATTTTCCCTGACAAACTTTCCTGGCCGATCCGGCAGCTTACTTCTCCATCGCGTCGCGGAGATCTTTCACCGCTTTCCCCGTCGTGTTCCAGTAGTCTTTGAGGATCTTGAGCTCGTCGCCGATGCTGAAATGTTTCACGCCGAGTTCTTTATACCGCTCCGCGTCTTCCAGCGTGTAGATCTCGCAGCGGGGTTCCACGCCGTTCTCCAGCGCGCACCGGATCATTTCCTCTTCCGCCTTCGCGCAGTCCGACATGTGGTCGGCGCGGTTCCAGCCGTTGTTCAGGCTGAAATCGGACGGTCCGAACTGCAGCATGTCGACGCCCGGTACTTTGCAGATCGCTTCGATATTTTTCATGGTATCCGCTTTTTCGACCATGAAGACGCGCACGGTGTCCGCGCACATTTTCGCGTAATCGAGCTGCGGCACATATCCGCTGAAGCTGATCCAGCGGTTGTTGGGGAACCCGAAACGGCCTTTGTATTCCGGGCAGTCGGGCATCGTCATATAGATCGACTCCTCGACTTCTTCCGGCGTCTTATGATCCGTGAACATGATCGCCTGGAATCCGGCCGCCATCGCTTTCTGCGCGACGTAGAAGCGGTTCTGGAAATCCACCTTGATCATGCAGCCGGTATCGTGCAGTTCACAGGCACGCGCCATGTTTTCCATCTGCTGAAGATCATACGGGGAATACTCCGCAACAAATTCAAGGTAATCAAAATGGCCTGTCGCAGCAGCGGCTTCCATCATGGTCGCCCATGGGCTCCAGATCCGGGTCGATACGGAACCTTTTCCCTCTTTCAGAATGCGGCGCAGTTTGTTTTCTTTCATCATAATGATCTTATCCTCCCTATTGCTTGTCAGATCATTTTCCATGCACTTTAATTATCATATCATCCCTCACGGAATGGCGATACCTTTTTCTTTTTTTTTATTTACTTTCCCCGGAGGCGTCCTTTTCCCCCGCCTTTTTCCGGAAATCCGGCCTCACGGAGGAAACGCACTTGCCGATCACGACGCAGCGCACATTCGAGTCTGCCGTACAGGTGGACAGCGTCACCGTGAGATCGTCTCCCCGCAGGACGATGTCATTTTTCACGGCAGACCGTTCCTGAAGGCTCTTTTCCCACGAAAGGAAATCACTCCCTCCGATCGAAAACAGCGTATACACGTCGCTTGTGCTCTCCGTGTCGAACGCCGCAAAGATCCTGTACCGGTAATTGCCGTCCGGCGTGAGGATCCAGAAATACGGGTGTTCGTCGTACCGCTCCTGTTCTTTCAGAAATTTCAGATTTCCGAACATCGAGCGGTTCTTCATGTTGTGCCCGTAAATGATCGTGTGCGGATCCGAAAAGTCCGCGCTGTTCTCGCAGTTCTCGAAAATGGCTCCCGAGAAGAGATACGTCTTTTTAAAGGTGCGGTGCAGATAATAATCGTTATCCGTCCCCCGGCAGACCGGGTAGCTGATCGTCTCCGGGAACGCGTCCACATAGATCCAGCCCACGATATCCGGATTTTCCGCCCGCAGTTCCTCAAAATTGACTTTCAGCGGCGGCTCGGCATCCTCAAAGACCGTGCCCTCTTCCGTAAGACGCTCCTTCTCCTTTTTGATGACTTCTTTTTCCTCTTCCGTATAAGTCTCTTCTTCCGGCGCTTCCGCTCCGGTATTTTCTGACGTATATTCCGCTTCGACCGCCTTGTACTCGTCCCCGATCGCCTTATAGTCAAGCCAGAGTCTGACCAGCTTGTATCCGGAATAGGCAAATGTGCCGATGCAGATCAGAAGAAGCAGTGTGAGAATGAAACTTCCCGATTTTTTTTTCTTTTTTCCGGCCATGGTTTTCCCTGCAGAAGGCAACCGGCCGCGCCCCTCCTCGGAACCGCGGTCGGTCTGATCAAGCATTTTCGCTTATGAATATTTCTTTCAGCCGTTGCTGTCCGCCGTCCCGTCCTGCGCCGGCTGCGCGCTCACAGAGGAGACCGGCGTTTTGTCATCATAGACAATGACGGCATTTCCGATCTCGAGCGCGTTGAAGATCGTTTCCATTTTCTCTTTCGGGATGTTGACGCAGCCATGCGAGCCGTTGGATTTATAGATATCCCCGCCGAAATTGCTGCGCCACGGCGCGTCGTGCAGGCCCTCGCCTCCGTTGAACGGCAGCCAGAAACTGACCGGGGAAGCATATCCCTGTACGTCGAGCCGTCCCAGCGTCGCATCTCTCTTTTTCCCGTCAATGGCAAAGCATCCGGTAAAGGTCATTCTTTCCCTTGTGGGCTTGCCTGTGACGACATCCGTATCCATCACGCAGACGCCGTTCTTATAGCACCACAGATGCTGCTCGGGAATACTGACCTCGCAGTAGGTCCCGGTGATGTCATTGTTGTCCCATCCCATTGCCTTGAACAGCCAGACGGGCTCCCTGGTCCCGGTCGTTCCGTTCAGGATGCACTCCGTGACGTCCTCGATGGTCTTTTCCTTATTGATGCACCAGCCGTAATCCCCGCCGGCCGGGATCTTGATCGTGATCCCGTCATGGGTGGTAAATTCTCTCTCGAGGCCGAAACTGTCGTATTTCTGGCCCCACGCATAGACAAGCGTCTTGACCCAGTCCGTCGCGAGATAGACATCGAATCCGTTATCGGTAATATACGGCCGGACGGTCTCTCCGTTGACCGTCTCCGATTTGTCGCCGAAGGAGTAGGTCACATTGACGCTGAGATAGGCGTTCCACGCATCCGCGCGTTTGTTGAGCTTTTCGTCGTCCCGGTAGACCGTCGGCTTCAGATAGCAGTCGCCCGCTTCCAGATCCACTTCGGGCGCCGCCTCGTCGAGCGCGGCGATGATCATCTCTTTTGCCTTGGCCTCATCCAGAGTATTCCCTTCCTCTTCCGGCGTCACGATATATTTGCCGCTCGGGTCCGTGGAAAGGCGGGCGTCCTTCGGCGCGGTGATCCCGCCGCCGACAAAGCATTCCAGACGGTTGATCGCATCCTGCGCCAGCTTCTTGTCATAAGCCATGTCAAAGGTCACTTCGTAGACCTTCTCATCATTCATGCGGAAGAGCCATTTTTCATTTTCCTGCTCTTCCATGATGGTCTCGACCTGGCTGTTGTCGATATAGGAGCGGCCGAGCTGCTTGGAGGTCAGTTCTTCGGTTTTGCCGCCGCGTTCCAGGATCGTCAGCTTATAAGTATCCGTCACGCCGAAAAGATCCTGTTTGACCTCCGCCGTCGTCATGCCGGACACATCCTTGCCGTTGATGACGGTTCCTGTCAGGAATCTCGTCGCGTAATAGCGGACCATGTAGTAATAGGCGCCGCCCGCGATTCCCGCGAGCAAAAGAAGAAGGACGAAAGTCAGCCCTATATTGCGGGCGGTCCGTCTCGCGCGGACGCGTTTTTTCTTCTTCTTTACTTCCTTGAGCGCCTGCTCTTCCGTCTCCCGGGCAACCTTTTCATGCGAAGCCATGACTGCCGCGGTGATGGCATCCCTGTCGAAAGCATCCGTAACGACCGGCTGCTCCTCCCGGCTTTGTTCCGCCGCCTTCCGGGCCTCGGCTTCCTTCTCTGCCGCTTTCTGCGCTTCCCGTGCAGCGGCTGCCTCCGCCGCTTTCGCTTCCCTCTCCGCTTTTTCCGCCTCGAGGTCTTCGTACATTTCCGCTTTGAGAGGCTCGTTCGTCACGGCGACGATCTCTTCTTCCGGATACTCTTTCGTGATCTGTGTATTCTCCGCAGATTCCGGGACCGCTTCTTCTGCTTTCTCCCCCTCTTCGGCGCTTTCGGTATTCTGTCCGTCCGCCGCTTCTGTCGTTTCCGGCGCTTCATCCGCGGTTTCCTTCACGGATTCAGCCGTTTCCCGCACAGGTTCCGCGGACGCTTCTTCCGCTGCCGGTGCTGCTTCCGCCGCCTCTTCCACGGTATCCGCCGCTTCCTCAGCCGCGTTCTCCATGGCGTTCGTCGCTTCCGCAACCGCTTCCTGCAGTTCTTTCCGCAGTTCCTCCAGATTAAATTCTTTCTCAGACATAGAAACCCCTTGCTCTGCTGCCGTCAGCCGCGCAGCAGTTTATTCAGTGTGACCAGTCTTACGCAGATTGTAAAGATTTCCGCCGCCTGATGCAGCTCATCGATCGGCGGATAAGACGGCGCGATACGGATGTTCGTATCCCTCCAGTCGATCCCGTAGGGGAACGTCGCTCCCGCGGGCGTGAGCTTCACGCCGGCTACCGCACACATCGCAACGATCGCTTTCGCGGTGCCTTCCAGCCCGTCAAAAGAAATAAAATATCCGCCGTGCGGCTTCGTCCAGTTGGCGATCCCGAGCCCGCCGAGCTTGCGGTCAAACATCTCGTAGATCATCTCGAATTTCGGACGGAGAATATCGGCCATCCTGCTCATATGAGCCCGCATTCCCTCTATATCCTTGAAATAGCGGACATGGCGCAGCTGGTTCACCTTGTCGTGGCCGATCGTCTGCACCCTCATGTGGCGCTTGATATCGCCGAGATTCGTCTTCGAAGAGGCGACCGCTGCGATGCCGGACCCCGGAAACGACACTTTCGACGTCGAGATAAACTTGTAGACCAGATCCGGATGACCCGCTTTTTCGCATTCCTCAAGGATCTCCGGCAGATAATCCTGCATCTCGGGATCATCGTAAAGATGATGGATCGAGTAGGCATTATCCCAGTAAATGCGGAAGTCATCGGCTGCCGGCTCAAGGGCAGCGAACCGCTTCACGGTCTCCTCCGAATAGGTATATCCCTGCGGGTTCGAGTACTTCGGAACGCACCAGATCCCCTTGATGGTCGGGTCTTTGGAGACGAGGTCCTCCACCATGTCCATATCCGGCCCGGTCTCCGACATCGGGACATTGATCATGTCGATCCCGAAATATTCGGTGATGCGGAAATGGCGGTCGTACCCGGGCACCGGGCAGAGGAACTTGACGTTCTCCTGGTGCATCCAGGGGTCGTTTTCACAGACGCCGTGCGTAAAGGAACGGGACACCATATCGAACATGACGTTCAAAGATGAGTTCCCGAAGATCAGCATATTTTCGGGCTTCACTTCCGACATCGCGCCCATCAGGCGCTTCGCTTCCGGGATTCCGCCGAGGACGCCGTAATTGCGGCAGTCCGTTCCGGTCTCGTCGACCAGTTCGCTTTCACTGTTGAGAACGTCCATCATGCCCTGAGAGAGGGTCAGCTGTTCTTTGGACGGTTTCCCGCGGGACATATCCAGATGCAGGCCAAGATTCTGCATATACTCAAAACGGCTCTCAAGACGTTCTTTCTCAAGAGACATTTCACGGCGTGTCATCTCAAAATATGGTTTTTTCATTTTGTTCTCTCCTGCTGCCTGCGAAAGGGCGCGTCAGCACCCTTCCGCGAAATACAGTGAATCAGAGTTTATTTTATAACGGTGAAGTGTCAATGTCAAATCAAAGAAACAAGGGAATACTGGCATCCCCGGCGTAATTATGGTAGGATGGCATTGACTTTGAAAATACAAGGAGAAAGACATGTGGATTGCTGATCAGTGGACGGATTACCGGCTCCTCGATACGGGGGACGGCGAAAGACTCGAACAGTGGGGGGATTATGTGCTCGTGCGGCCGGATCCCCAGATCCTCTGGCCGGGACAGAGGCATGACCCGCGGTGGAAGAACCCCAGCGCGCGCTATCATCGTTCAAAAAGCGGGGGAGGAAGCTGGGAGATCCGCTCTCTTCCGGAAGTCTGGTCCGTTTCCTACCGGGACCTCCGTTTCCAGCTGAAACCTTTTTCTTTCAAACATACCGGTCTTTTCCCGGAACAGGCCGTCAACTGGGACTGGACTTCTTCCCTGATCCGGGATGCCCTGAAGAAGGATCCCGGACGCGGGATCCGCGTCCTGAACCTGTTTGCCTATACCGGCGGCGCCACCCTGGCGGCCCTTAAGGCAGGGGCTTCAGTGACTCATGTAGATGCTTCTAAAGGTATGGTGGAATGGGCCAAGGAAAACGCGGAGATCTCTGGACTGAAAGAAAAACCGGTACGCTGGCTCATCGACGATTGTAAAAAGTTTGTGGAACGGGAGCTTCGGCGGGGGAACCGGTACGATGCCATCATCATGGATCCGCCCTCCTATGGCCGTGGCCCCAAAGGGGAGATCTGGAAGATCGAAGATGCTTTGCATCCCCTGGTCCGGTTATGTGCGGACCTCCTTTCTGACGATCCCCTGTTTTTCCTGATCAATTCCTATACCACCGGTTTTGCCCCGGCGGTACTTTCCTATCTGCTGGAACTGGAAGTCCGGTCCCGGTTCGGCGGCCATGTATCCGCTTCTGAAATAGGACTTCCCGTAAGAGAAACTGACAGCATTCTGCCCTGCGGCTCTTCCGGCCGCTGGGAAGCCTGATCCACATGAATAAAGACGGACATTCTCTTTTTTCTTTACGTTATTATCTGGTGCTGCTGGCCGGGATGCTGGTGATCCTCGGCGTCTATTATCTGTGCCCGGAGAAAGGATCGGACGCCCCACCCTCCGGCCCTGAAGCATCGGAAAGTACGAAGCAAGTATTGGTCACAGAAAAGGAAAGCATATCCGGATCAGACACAGCACAAAGTTCTGAGGCTGAAACATCTTCCCAGCCGAGAACTTCAGCCCAGGCTTCATCTGCAGCAGATCCTTCCAGGCCGTCAGAAACTGCCTCGCCTGCTTCATTTACCATTCTGGATTCTAAATATCAATATGCCCAGGGTTATGCCTGGGATGATCTGTATACCCTGCTGGTCCTCATCGTCAAGACCTCTGATATCCCGGAGGGCATGCATCCGGCCTTCAGCCTGATCCGTCTGGACCAGGCTTATGATCCGATGCTGCTGGTGGGTTATCAGGATGATAAAAATAAAGATGTGCGTTTTACTGTGTACATTACAGATTCGGGTTATGTCTATGAATTGGGCACTTTCTCCGGTTCCATAAAGATCAATGCTTCATCCAGGACTTTATTCCTGCCGGATGAGGACCTGAAGCTTATCTATTACCCCCATGTTTTCCTGCAGACTGAAACTGCTGAAGACATGGATGATCTTACAGACCTTACCGTCCATGACCTTTCCGGACGCCTGATCAGCGCAGAAGAACTGACTTCACTTGTCCAGGATTTTACCTCTCACTGAGTTTAAGGTGATGCCTATGAAAAAGAGTGTGCGGATCATCCTGATGATCCTGCTTTCCATCATTTTTCTATACTCCGCCGGAAAAGTAGCCGTGACCTGGTATCACTACCGCCGGGACGCCCGGCAGTATGAAGAGATACGGAACGAAGTCATGAAGACCGTTCCGGCATCAGTCCCGGAGACCTCTCTGCCCTCAGCCCCGGAAGAGATCCCCACATCCGAGGCTTCTTCGGCGTCGGAAGGATCTGTCACTGAAACGGAGCCCCCGGCTTATGCCGGTATCCCGCGTGATCTTCTCTCAAGTATCCATGAACACGAACACTCCGGCGTCCTCCGTTATTTCCACACCACCTTTGACTATCTGCTGGTACGGAAATATGTCTTTGATTTTGAGTATTTAGTGTCCTTGAACGATGACATCGCCGGCTGGATCCGGATAGACGGCACGAACATTGACTACCCCTTCGTGCAGGGGGAGGACAATGCAGCTTATCTCCGTCTGGGTCCGGATGGGCGTCCTGCCAACGCAGGCACTGTTTTTATGGACTACCGCATCCCCAAAAACTTCAGCGGGAAGAATGTCATCCTTTACGCCCACAACCAGCAGAATCTGCAGATGTTCCACCAGCTCCTCTCCTATAAGGATCCGGAGTTTCTGGAAGAACATCCTATGGTAGATATTTATCTGCCTGACGGAAGTCTGTGCCATTATCTGGTATTTGCGGCGTATGAGACAGAGGAAATGTTCCCCTACCGCTATCTATTCAGCGGCGATGAAGATTTTCAGGAATTTATCGAAGACAGTGTGTCTTCTTCTTATTATGACACAGGCATCACACCGGGAAAAGAAGACCGGATCCTGACCCTGGTCACCTGCACAAAAAACTTTGATGAGAAGAAAAGGAATATCGTCCAGGCTGTCTTGTTAACGAAAGAATAAAACACCCCCGTACTGCTTTAAAAAGCGGTACGGGGGCCTTATTATCTTCAGACTTATTTCAGTGTTATCAGTACTTTCAGCTGCATGATTTCAGGTACTTCATATTTTTCCATCAGCACCGGGCCGCAGGAATTAGAACCGATGCCTGCCATATGGCCATCGATACACAGGACCGTATTTCCTGAGGGCTGAAGTTCAAAATTATGCTTCTTCTTTGTCAGTTCTTCCTGGGTATAATGGGAGGCATTGAAGGAGAAGCTGTGCCCGGTGATCCTGATCTCCCTGTCCAGTCCGTCGCTTAAGACACAGGTGGTGCAGCCAAAGTGGGAGCCGTTTTCCTGAGGCATGATATAATCCTCATGAAGCGCTGTGACACTCGTATCATACACACCGAAGGCCGCTGCCTGATGTTTGTCGATGTAGCTTTCCACAGGGCCGTAGCCTTCATAGGCCACCGTTTCAAAAGCCTGGTCCAGGAAGGCACGCAGGCCGAAGCGCGGGAAGGATGGCATGATGGGCAGCCGGTCTGCCCGGATATCTGTC
>DBVZ01000126.1:49422-50136 GCA_002308255.1 Lachnospiraceae bacterium UBA1251
CTGCCGCTGTCTTAATGACCACCCGGTCTTTTCTCTTCTGCACCTGGGTCTTATAAGCCCGGAGCATCATCCTGTCATAACCGACCCGCTCCCATTTCATGCGGACGACCCGGTCATTATCCGTAGGCGCCCGCCAGATATTCAGTGAAAGCGGCGATGTCAGGTAAGCTTTCCCGTCTTTCACCATGGACACAAAGGCCGCCAGATGCTTGTCATAGGTATAGCGGAAAGAAGTTCCGGATATGACTACCAGATCATCGGTCTCCACAACTTCCGGCGCTTCTGAAGATACCAGGCTGGCTTCCTTTGCTGCCCTGCCCAGGACGGCCTGGTCAAAGCCGTAGATCTTCGGAAGATAAGAAGGGACTTCTTCTTCCAGATTCACATATTCAAAGGTGATCCGGCTTTCAGAATCTTTCGGCAGTTCTTCAGGGACCGTCACCTTAAACGTCTCATGTGGCGCAGCTTTAAGCTCTTCGAAGCAGCCTTCTGCCGCCAGTCTGTCGCTGACTGTAATACTGTAGCGGATACCGATCTTTCCGCAGATATCCGTAAAGTCCAGCATGTTTTCAAAGATGAAAGCATTTCCCCGGCGGCCTTTCAGGCGGATGGGCCGGAGTACATTTTTATATTCCAGAAGGCCGGTCCCCACGGTCCTGTCCGGGAACACCAGGCCATCCATACAGAAGTTATAGCCGTCGGTCCTGTCTCCCC
>DBVZ01000030.1:0-1033 GCA_002308255.1 Lachnospiraceae bacterium UBA1251
GCTTATATTCCGGACAATCCGGATCTGTATGATTTTATGACGGGGATCAAGTATCTGAACTTTATCGCGGATGTTTTCGGCGTCTCCCCGGAGGTGCGGCAGGAGAGGATCCGGAAGTATGCGCAGGTATTCGGGCTGACGGAGGATCTGGCACAGCCGATCGCGACGTATTCGCATGGTATGAAGCAGAAGCTGGCGATCATTTCCGCATGGATGCACGCGCCGAAGCTGATCCTGATGGATGAGCCGTTTGTCGGGCTGGATCCGAAGGCTTCCCATGATCTGAAGATCATGATGCGGGAGCATTGCGACGGCGGCGGGGCGATCTTTTTCTCGACCCACGTCCTGGAAGTGGCGGAAAAACTCTGCGACAAGGTAGCGATCATCAAACAGGGCAAACTGATCCGCTCCGGCACGATGGAGGAAGTCAAGGGCGATGAAAGCCTGGAGGAAGTCTTCCTGGAACTGGAGGAAGATTAAATGCTGAAGATCCTTCTGAAAAAACAGATAGCGGAAGTATTCAAGGGATACTTCTATGACGCGAAGAGGAACAAAAAACGGTCGAAAAAAGCGGTGATCCTCTGGTTCGTCTTCTTTGCCGTTCTGATGATCGGCGTTCTGGGCGGCATGTTCACCGCATTGTCGCTGTCGCTTTGCGAGGGGCTGGTTTCGGCCGGCGTGGGCTGGCTGTACTTTGCGCTGCTCGGTGGGCTCGCGATCGTGCTTGGCGCTTTCGGCAGCGTCTTTAACTCCTATTCGGCCCTGTATATGTCCAAAGACAACGACCTGCTGCTGTCGCTGCCGATCCCGGTGAGGGATATTATCGCGTCGCGGCTGATCAATGTGTATCTGCTTGGCGCGATGTATTCGGCGGTCGTGATCATTCCGGCGCTGATCGTTTACTGGGTCACGGCCCGTCCGAATGCGGTGACGGTGATCTGCGGGCTGCTTCTGATCCTGGTCATCACGTCGATCGTGCTGATCCTGTCCTGCCTGCTGGGCTGGGTCGTTGCGAAGATCAGCCTGAAGCTGA
>DBVZ01000030.1:1057-1878 GCA_002308255.1 Lachnospiraceae bacterium UBA1251
TTGTTGTCTATTATATCGTTTACTTCAAAGCGAGCAGCCTGATCCGGGATATCATCGCGAACGCGGCCATTTACGGCATGAAGGTGAAAGGCGCGGCGTACGGTCTTTATCTGTTCGGGCGGATCGGCGAGGGATCTCTGCCGGCAGCCCTGATCTTTACGGGGATCGCGGTCGTGCTGCTTCTGCTGACATGGTATGTAATGTCGCGCAGTTTCATTTCCATCGCGACGGCGAGCGGCGTGACGGAAAAGGTGAAGTATAAAGAGAAGATGGCGAAGGAGAGAACCGCTTTCGGGGCGTTCCTCGGAAAAGAGCTGGCGAGGTTCACCTCCAACCCGAATTATATGCTGAACTGCGGGCTGGGCGTTCTGCTGATCCCGGCAGCGGGGGTATTGCTGCTGATCAAGGGAAGATATGTGGCGAATCTCCTGGACGATGTTTTTGTCGCGCGGCCCGGAAGCGCCTGTATTCTGTTGTGTACGGGGTTGTGTATGATGGCGACGCTGTGCAACATGGCGGTGCCGTCGGTCTCGCTCGAGGGAAAGAGCATCTGGATCCCGCAGTCGCTTCCGGTAGAACCGAAAACGGTGCTTCGCGCCAAGGCGGGCCTGCAGCTGCTCCTGTCGGGCATTCCGATGATCTTCGCGGTCATCTGCGGCGCGGCAGTCCTGGACGTGCCGGTATCGGTCCGGATCCTGATTATTCTCCTGCCGCTGGCCTATACCGTTGTATATGCGCTGTTCTGCCTGTTCCTGGGCGTAAAGATGCCGAACCTGACATGGACAAACGAGATCATGCCGATCAAGCAGAGCGGCGCGGTC
>DBVZ01000030.1:1948-5648 GCA_002308255.1 Lachnospiraceae bacterium UBA1251
GTATCTTCTGGTCGGATACCGGTTCGGGGTTACCGTCTATCTGGCGATCTGGACGGTTGTTTTTGCCTGCGCGGCGGTTTTCCTGTTCCGGTGGATGGAGACGAAGGGCAGCAGGATCTTTGCAGAGCTGTAAGCGGCAGGAAGCCAAAAAAGAATAAAAAAGAGGGGATGTCTGCGGGACATCCCCTTTTCATTTTCCGTTATTTCGGAATCCGGTTTATTCCGCTCTTCTGCGTCTTCCGAAGAACCATACTGCGGCAAGGGCTGCAGCGGCCGCCAGGAAGAGCACGATCCAGGCGTTCAGATGGTTGCTGTCGCCTGTTTTGGCGGAACTGGAACGGGACGGCGTCGCTGTCCGCGTCGGTGTCCGGGTAGGCGTCCTTGTGGGCGTGACGGTCCGGGTCGGGGTCACGGTGGTCGAACCGAGCCGGTTGGTAATGGTGAAGCCGTTCGATGCGTCTCCGGTAATCGTTGTGGTATAGCCGGTAACGGTGGTCTCTTTGACCGTGTAGGTCATTTCCATGCCCTGATAGATCTTCGGGATCCGGGTGAATTCGCCCTTCCAGTCATCGTCCTCGGTCAGTGTGAGGGATTTGTTCGTCAGCCGGTTGTTCGCATAAAGGGTGACGGTCACCTGCGACGGGCGCTTGTTTGAGCTGTTGTTATTGTCGTTCCAGACGACCGTGACCGGAATGGTCAGGTATTCCGTGGAGCTTTCCTCAATGTCGAAGGCCGTCTCGGCGTCGCCGTCATCGAACAGGACTTTGAGGGAGTGAGCGCCCTTGCTGAGGGTGTTCAGGTAGGAGGCGGTCAGGCTGAGGTTCAGGCTTCCCTTGGAGGCCGTGTAGTAGGAAGAGGAGACGGTCGTTCCGTCGACCTCGACGCTCTGGAAAAGATCATAGGTCAGATCATCATTGACATCGCGCTCCACGGTGAAGGCCAGAGCAGCCGAGCTGCCCTTGGTCCAGGAGCTGTCCTTACCGGCGGTAAAGGAATAAGTCGCGGCAATTACGTCGAGTTCGAAGCTGAGGTCGGCGGTCTCTTTGATCTCATAGACTGTACCGGATTTCGCCGAAGAGTAGAAGTTGCCGGCGGTAACGGTGGATTCGGAGAGCGCGGCGGAAAGCGTGCTGTCTTTTAAGGTCACGTTAACGGTGCGCTTGCCGATTGTCAGGTCTTTCTCATCATAATCGATCGTGTATTTATCGGATGCCAGGGCCGTGCCGCCGACAGTTACGGTGACATCGTCCGTGGTCAGGGGAGCGCCGGCCACGATGGTATCCTTGGAGGGCGTAACCTTCACTTCCTGGGGCAGCGGGGTCTTGACTTCCGGAAGATGGGCGGGCTTTTTGTCCGTATAAGCCTTGAAGTTCGTTCCGTTTTCGGTGTAGACGACCGGTACGGAGCGGTTATCGATGGTGTCGGAAGCGGAATCGGAACCTTCCGAGCCCTCATCGGAACCATCAGAGGAAGGAACGGTGATCTCCGGATCGCCGGCCAGGATCAGCGTGATGCGGTCCGTTTTGGTCGCGTCGGAAGAAACGCCGAAAGCTTCCGTTTCGATCTTGGATACTTTGGTGTCCAGATAGATTGTTGCCTTGGTGCCGGCGTCTTTGAAAGCACCTTCGAGGACTTTTTCCAGCGAAGCCGGAATGGCGACTTTTTCGAGCGCGGCGCAGCCTTCAAACAGGTTTTCCGCAAGCTCTTTGACACCGTCTTCGATTACGACAGTCTTCAGTTTCTTGTTTGTCATGAACACGCCGGTGCCGTAGGAGGCGCTCTTCAGAACGACCGTTTCTTCAAAACCGCAGTTCTGGAAGGCGAACGAATCAATCTTTTTCAGAGCGGCCGGCTTGGCAAGGGTGAATTTCTTTAAAGAGGGGCACTGCGCAAAGGCCAGGAAGCCGAGGCTCTCCACTTTTTCGGATTTGACGGTCACGGTCGACAGGCTCTTGCAGCCGAAGAACGTTGCCGCGCCGATTGTTGCGTTGCTGTAGAGTTCGCCTTCTCTGCCGGGATCCGCGGACATGCTGAAGGAAGCCGGCAGCTCGATCGTTTTGATCCCGCTGTTGGCAAAGGCGCGGCCGCCGATGTATTCGACGGAAGAGGGAAGGGTAACGCCGGTGACTTTGGAGCAACCCTCAAACGCGCTGTCCAGAACGCGGACGGTCCCGTCCTTCACGGTGATCTTGCCGGAGGCGGACGGATCCGCTTTTACAAGGCATTTGCCGGCATAGTAAGCGCCGTCGGTGTAATGGCCGGAGATCAGTTTCGGAATGCCGGCAAGGAGCTTGTCGGTATCCGGAATGGAGATCCCGGACCAGCCGCTGCTCATGCCAAGGTCTTTTTCCGGGTTCGCCTCTTTCCAGAGATTCCAGTCAAAGAGATTGCCGTCGATCGCGGTGATGGAATCCGGCCAGATGATGGAAGTAACATTCTCGCAGACGTCGTCCAGAAGCGGGCCGATGACCTTCGTTACCTTCTTATCATTGATGGTATCGGGAATGGTGATGTCGCCTTCCGCGCTGACGATGTCGACAGAAAGCGTTCCATCGGAAAGCTCCTCGCAGGCGAGGACCATCGTTCCGTCGGTGTATTCTTTCGTGTCGGGATCATAAGCGGCCGCAGCGGGGACCGATTCCGTTTCCTCGGCGGGCTCTTCTTCCGGAGCTGGTTCATCCGCCGGTTCTTCCTCCGCCGCGTCCGTGGTCTCCGGTTCATCGGTCGGTTCTTCCGTCTCTTCCGGTTCGCCGGTCTCTTCCGGAATTTCCTCCGGGGTCGGCTCTTCCGTTTCGGAAGAAGTCTCTGTCTCGGCCGGCTCATCGACCGCGTCGGTATCCGTGATATCGGCGCTTTCCGGATCCGATTCTTCTACGGTGACTTCTTCGGCGACCGCATCCTGATCCTCGGCGGGATCATCGGCAAAAGCGCTGAAAGTCAGGGAAAAGATCATCACCAGGGTCAGCAGGCAGGCGAGTGTCTTGATGACATTTTTCTTTTTCAATTTGATACTCCCCTCTCGTTAAATACTATAAATTGATAAAACAGTACGCAAACAAACCCGCACCGCCTTTTTCCCTTCGAAAAACGGAGCAGATCTGTACTGTGGTTTTGCATGGAAATAAAATTAACACATATTGTTTTAAATTTCAAGTAAGCATATACTTATAAGAAAGAAAAACCCGAAGAAGGGAGACGTTATGGTCACGGATATTTACGCAGCGCAGCTGGAAAAAGAGATCCATAATCTATACTGCGCCGGGCGCGGCGCGTCCATCCTCCCCATCCTGAACACGCTGAAAGCGGGCCTTTCGGAAGGCGGCCAGTTCTATGTGCCCACGAAGACGCCGGAGGAACTTGAAGCGGCCGTCAAAGAGTGGAAGACGCTGAAGCCGAACGATAAGATCACCGTTCATTTCCTCCGGTTCAAGTCGCAGGAGGAAGGGAAATACTTTATCCCGCTGTTCACGAGCCAGGAGGAACTGGACAAGGGACAGAAGGTCTCTTCGATCCGGCAGCCGCTGAAAAGACTGCTGGAGCTCATGGAAAGAGAGGAGACCTGCAGCGGATTTATTATCAATAACTGGGGAGAGAAATTTATTCTGCAGAAAGAAGTCGCCGGGAAGCTGAAAGACCACCGTCCGACGTCAGTGGTCGGCATTGTACGGGGTGATATTACGAAAATGCAGGCGGATGCCAT
>DBVZ01000030.1:5657-5856 GCA_002308255.1 Lachnospiraceae bacterium UBA1251
GCGGCGGAGTCGACGGCGCGATCCACGCGGCGGCCGGCCCCGGGCTTCTGGAGGAGTGCAGAGGCCTCGGCGGATGCAGGACCGGCGAAGCGAAGATCACCGGTGCCTACAACATGGAAAAGGTGGATTATATCATCCACACCGTCGGCCCGATCTATCGGGATGGCCAGCATGGCGAACCGGAGAAACTCGCCGCCTG
>DBVZ01000124.1:0-237 GCA_002308255.1 Lachnospiraceae bacterium UBA1251
CGGCCGCCGTTCGAGAGCTTATGCACTGATATACGCAAAAGAAGCGTGATAACAAAACTAAGGAGTACACAAGACAATGGGAATTAAAACATACAAGCCGTATACACCGTCGAGACGGCACATGAGCGGCTCCGATTTCTCGGAAATCACTGCAAAGAAGCCCGAAAAATCCCTTACGGTCCACGTAAAGAAGAACGCCGGCCGCAATAACCAGGGAAAGATCACCGTCCGTCATCA
>DBVZ01000124.1:351-484 GCA_002308255.1 Lachnospiraceae bacterium UBA1251
TGATCTGCTACGCAGACGGCGAGAAATCATACATCCTTGCGCCGAAAGGCCTTGCGGTAGGACAGGAAGTCGTCAGCGGTCCGGATGCGGAAATCCGCATCGGCAACTGCCTCCCGATGTCCAGCATCCCGGT
>DBVZ01000124.1:564-4170 GCA_002308255.1 Lachnospiraceae bacterium UBA1251
CGTCCGGCGAGATGCGCATGGTTCCGATCGAATGCCGCGCCACCATCGGTGAAGTCGGCAACGGCGACCACAACCTGATCAACATCGGCAAAGCCGGCCGCAAAAGACATATGGGCATCCGCCCGACCGTCCGAGGCAGCGTGATGAACCCGAACGATCATCCACACGGAGGCGGTGAAGGACGTTCTCCGATCGGCCGCCCGGGTCCGAGCACACCGTGGGGCAAGCCGGCACTCGGCCTTAAGACGAGAAAGAAGAAGAAAGCATCCAACAAGCTGATCATCAGACGCAAAGACGGCAGAGCCGCTAAATAATAAGGAGGGATAAACATGGCACGTTCATTAAAAAAAGGACCGTTCGCGGATGGACACCTTCTGAAGAAAGTAGACGCGATGAACGAGTCCGGCGAAAAGTCGGTCATTAAGACATGGTCTCGCCGGTCCACGATTTTCCCGAGCTTTGTCGGACACACGTTTGCTGTTCACGACGGCAGAAAACACGTTCCGGTCTATGTTACTGAAGATATGGTTGGCCATAAGCTCGGCGAATTCGTCGCAACACGTACATACCGCGGCCACGCCGGAAACAACAAAGAAGGCAAATCGGGCGTACGCTGACGTACGGAACGGATCGAAAGGAGTTTATAATCAATGGCTAAGGGACACAGATCGCAAATCAAACGCGAAAGAAACGAACAGAAAGATACAAGACCGTCGGCCAAGCTGTCATTCGCAAGAATTTCTTCGACAAAGGCCTGCTTTGTACTGGATTCTATCCGCGGCAAAGACGTGGAGACCGCACTCGGAATTCTTACCTACAGCCCGCGGTATGCTTCCAGAGTAATCAAGAAGCTTCTGGAATCCGCCATTGCCAACGCGGAAAACAACAACGGAATGTCTAGAAGCAACCTTTATGTCGCAGAATGCTATGCTGGTCAGGGACCGACTCTTAAGCGCATCAGACCGAGAGCGCAGGGCAGAGCGTATCGTATCCTGCACCGCACGAGTCATCTCACCATCGTTCTGGACGAAAGATAAAGAGGAGGTTTCGAATGGGACAGAAAGTTAATCCGCATGGCCTGAGAGTCGGCATTATCAAAGACTGGGATTCCAAATGGTACGCAGAAAAGGATTTCGCGGACTATCTTGTAGAAGACTATAAGATCAGAGAATTCCTGAAAAAGAAACTGTACACATCCGGCGTCTCCAAAATCGAGATCGAGCGCGCTTCGGATCGTGTTAAAGTAGTGGTCTACACCGCAAAGCCGGGTATCGTCATCGGCAAAGGCGGCGCTGAGATCGAGAAACTGAAGGGTGAAATCTCCAAGATGGTCGGCAAAAAAGTCCAAGTCGACATCAAAGAGATCAAGCGCCCGGACCGCGATGCACAGCTTGTTGCGGAAAACATCGCACTGCAGCTTGAAAACCGTATTTCTTTCCGCCGCGCCATGAAGTCTGCCATGCAGCGCACGATGCGCGCAGGGGCGCTCGGCATCAAGACCTCCGTCTCCGGCCGTCTCGGCGGTGCCGATATCGCACGGAAAGAGACCTACAGTGAGGGAACCATCCCGCTTCAGACCCTTCGCGCTGACATTGATTACGGATTTGCGGAAGCAAACACCACGTACGGCAAAGTCGGCGTAAAAGCCTGGGTGTACAACGGTGAAGTACTTCCTGCGAAGGGAAAAAAGGAAGGGAGTGATCAGTAATGCTGATGCCAAAGAGAGTAAAGCATCGTAAGCAGTTCCGCGGATCCATGAGAGGCAAGGCGGGACGCGGCAACACGATCAGCTACGGCGAGTTCGGCATCGTTGCCGCAGAACCGTGCTGGATCAAGTCAAACCAGATCGAGGCAGCCCGTGTCGCGATGACCCGTTACATGAAGCGTGGCGGAAAAGTCTGGATCAAGATTTTCCCGGATAAGCCGGTTACGGCAAAACCTGCCGAGACCCGTATGGGTTCCGGAAAAGGCGCTGTGGATTACTGGGTTGCAGTTGTGAAGCCCGGCCGCGTCATGTTTGAGGTCGCCGGTGTACCGGAAGCGGATGCACGTGAAGCGCTGCGTCTTGCCATGCACAAACTTCCGTGCAAGTGCAAGATCGTGAGCAAAGCGCAGTTGGAAGGCGGTGAACAGTAATGAAGTCCGGAAAATATGTTGAAGATCTGAGAAATAAAACAGAAGCGGAGCTTCGCGAAGAACTTGTTGCTGCGAAGAAAGAACTGTTCAACCTTCGTTTCCAGAACGCGACCAGCCAGCTGGATAATACGAGCAGAATCCGCGACGTGCGCAGAAACATCGCGCGCATTCAGACGATCATGGTCGAAAAGGCCAATGCATAAGGCGTAAAAGGAGAACTGAAATGGAAGAAAGAAATCTCAGAAAGACGCGTGTTGGCAAGGTCGTCAGCGATAAGATGGATAAAACGATCGTTGTTGCGATCACAGACCATGTCCAGCACCCGCTCTATAAGAAAATTGTTAAGAAGACATATAAGCTGAAAGCTCACGATGAGAATAACGAGTGCGCGATCGGTGATACAGTGAAGGTCATGGAGACCAGACCGCTCTCCAAAGACAAGAGATGGAGACTTGTTTCCATCATCGAGAAAGCGAAGTAAGCAGGAGGATACGGATATGATTCAACAGGAAAGCAGACTGAAAGTCGCCGATAATACCGGTGCAAAAGAAATCTTGTGTATCCGTGTCTGCGGCGGCTCCAGAAGAAGATATGCGTTTGTCGGCGATACGATCATCGCGACAGTCAAAGACGCGACTCCGGGCGGAAACGTCAAAAAGGGCGACGTCGTGAAAGCGGTTGTAGTCCGCACTGTGAAGAGCACGCGCCGCAGGGACGGATCCTATATCCGCTTCGACGAAAACGCGGCTGTCATCATCAAGGATGACAATACGCCGAGAGGAACCCGTATCTTCGGGCCGGTGGCAAGAGAACTCCGTGAGAAACAGTTCATGAAGATCGTTTCGCTCGCACCGGAAGTATTATAGGAGGCCACACATGTCAGCAAGAAAGATTAAAACAGGCGACCAGGTTCGCATTATCGCCGGCAAGGATATCGGCAAAGAAGGAAAAGTCCTTCTGGTCAATACGAAAAATGACACCGTTATCGTAGAAGGTGCCAACATGATCACAAAGCACCAGAAGCCTTCCGCAGCAAATGCTAACGGCGGGATCGTGAACAAAGAAGCGCCGATTCACATTTCAAACGTCATGTATCTTCACAAGGGGAAACCCACGAGGATCGGCTTCAAGGTCGAGAACGGCAAAAAAGTACGCATTGCCAAGACGACCGGTGAAGTTGTTGATTAAGTAAGGAGGCAAAGCTTTGAGCAGACTTAAAGAGCAGTATGATCATGAGATCGTAGAGGCCATGACCAAAAAGTTCGAATATAAGAATGTCATGGAAGTGCCGAAACTCGTGAAGATCGTGGTCAACATGGGTGTCGGTGAAGCGAAAGAAAACGCAAAAGTACTGGAAGCTGCAGTACATGATTTAGAGATTATCACCGGCCAGAAGGCAGTCACGACGAAGGCGAAAAAGTCCATCGCGAACTTCAAGCTTCGTGAAGGCATGCCGATCGGATGCAAAGT
>DBVZ01000124.1:4269-4508 GCA_002308255.1 Lachnospiraceae bacterium UBA1251
CTCGGTATCAAAGAGCAGCTCATCTTCCCGGAGATCGAGTATGACAAGATCGACAAAGTAAGAGGAATGGACATTATCTTTGTAACGACGGCAAAGACCGATGAGGAAGCGAGAGAGCTTCTCCGTTTGATGGGAATGCCGTACGCGAAGTAATAAGGAGGATCAGCCGTGGCTAAAACATCTTTAAAGAATAAACAGCAGCGTCCGGCGAAGTTCTCGACCAGAGAATACACCCGCTG
>DBVZ01000124.1:4555-13850 GCA_002308255.1 Lachnospiraceae bacterium UBA1251
CGTATCTGCTTCCGCGAATTGGCTTACAAGGGCCAGATACCGGGTGTGAAGAAAGCGTCCTGGTAAGAATCTTAAGAAAGGAGTTCATGCGTAATGGCTACAACGAACGATCCGATTTCGGATATGCTTACAAGAATTCGTAACGCGATCACCGCGAAGCACGATACAGTCAATGTACCGGTTTCCAAAATGAAACTGGCGATCGCCGATATCCTTGTCAACGAAGGATACATTCAGAAATACGAACTGGTTCAGAACGGGAATTTCCAGGATATCTGCATCACGCTGAAATACGGCGCTGATAAGAACCACAAGATCATTACCGGTCTGAAGAGAATCTCCAAACCCGGCCTGAGAATTTACGCGGGCAGCGAAAATCTTCCGAAGGTCCTCGGCGGACTCGGCGTCGCGATCATCTCCACCAATAAAGGCGTGATGACCGATAAAGAAGCCAGAAAGCAGAAGATCGGCGGCGAAGTGATCGCTTATATCTGGTAAATAAAAAAGAGAATACTGAAAACAGACATTCCGCATCTGGAATGTCCGACAATCTAAGTAGGAGGATTATATTATGTCACGTATCGGAAAAATGCCGGTCGTCATCCCCGCTGGTGTCAGCGTGGAACTTCAGGACGGCAATACGCTTTCCGTAAAGGGACCGAAGGGCACTCTCACAAGAACCCTTCCGCAGGAAATTGCAATTGAGGTCAAGGACAACGAAATCATCGTCACAAGACCGAATGATCTGAAGAGAATCAAAGCTCTCCATGGTCTTACAAGATCTCTGATCCAGAATATGGTGACCGGCGTCCATACCGGATACCAGAAAGTACTGGAAGTCAACGGCGTCGGCTACAGAGCGCAGAAACAGGGCCGCAAGCTCGTTCTCTCTCTCGGCTATTCCCATCCGGTGGAAATGGAAGATCCGGAAGGTGTCGAGTCCGCTGTTGAAGGCAACAAGATCACGATCTCCGGAATCAACAAGGAAGTGGTCGGACAGTATGCGGCAAATATCCGCATGAAGAGACCGCCGGAACCCTATAAGGGCAAGGGCATCAAGTACTCCGACGAGATCATCCGCCGCAAGGTCGGTAAGACAGGCAAATAATTAAAGGAGAGTGCGAATTATGATTAATAAAGTATCAAGAGCGCAGGTTCGCGCGAAAAAGCACAGAAGACTCCGCGGCCACCTGAGCGGCACTTCCGCAAAACCGAGGCTTTCGGTCTTCCGCAGCAATAAGCATATCTATGCTCAGATCATCGATGATGAGCAGGGCCGTACACTTGTCAGCGCTTCCACTCTTCAGGCGGATGTGAAAGAAGGTCTTGAAAATACAGACGATGTGGCAGCAGCTGCAAAAGTCGGTGAAGTGCTCGGAAAGAGAGCGGTTGCAGCAGGTATCAGTGAAGTCGTCTTCGATCGCGGCGGATTCATCTATCACGGCAAGATTCAGGCCCTGGCAGATGCCGCAAGAGAAGCTGGCCTCTCATTCTAAGGTGGAAGGAGAAAAGAACACATGAGACCAAATAGCGACCCGAAAAACAAAAGAGAAAGAGAAAAAGAAGACAACGGTCTGGAAGACCGCGTCGTTGCGATCAAGCGCGTTACCAAGGTTGTTAAGGGCGGACGCAACATGCGCTTCTCGGCACTCGTTGTCGTAGGTGATAAAAACGGACATGTCGGCGCAGGACTCGGAAAAGCGACGGAAATCCCGGAAGCGATCCGCAAGGGCAAAGAAGACGCCATGAAGCACATGGTCAGCGTTGCCCGTACTTCCTACGGAAGCATCACACATGATCACCTTGAGAACTACGGCGGTGCGACCATTCTTCTGAAGCGTGCTCCGGAAGGTACCGGCGTTATCGCGGGCGGCCCTGCACGTGCTGTTATCGAGCTTGCGGGAATCAGCAATATCCGTACGAAATCCCTGGGCTCCAACAACAAGCAGAACGTCGTATTTGCTACACTGAACGGCCTGAAGAGCCTCAAGACACCGGAAGAAGTCGCGAAGAACCGCGGCAAATCCGTTGAAGAGATTCTGGCATAAGGAGGAACAGTCATGGCAGGGAAATTAAAAATTACACTTGTAAAATCGCCGATCGGAGCTGTTCCGAAGCACCGTAAAACCGTTGAGAGTATGGGTCTTCGCAAACTGCACCATTTCGTGATTCTTCCCGACAATGACGCGACCCGCGGACAGATCCGGCAGATCTGCCATCTTGTCAAAGTGGAAGAAGTAGAATAAAGGGAGGTGCCAATATGGATTTATCGAATTTAAGTCCGGCTGCTGGCTCGACACATAACAAATACAGAAGAGGCCGCGGCCATGCATCAGGCAACGGCAAGACCGCAGGAAAAGGCCATAAAGGACAGAAGGCCCGTTCCGGAGCTCCGAGACTGGGGTTTGAAGGCGGACAGATGCCTCTTTTCAGACGTCTTCCGAAGCGCGGTTTCAAGAACCGCAACGCGAAGGAGTACGCGGTCGTCAACGTGGCGGCACTGAACCGTTTTGAAGAAGATGCGGTCATCGATGCGAATACGCTCCTTGCGTACGGCGTGATCTCCAAGGTCATGGACGGCGTTAAAGTCCTCGGCAACGGCGAGCTTACGAAGAAGCTTACGGTCAAAGCTACGGCGTTCAGCGCTGTTGCGAAAGAAAAAATTGAAGCTGCAGGCGGAACAGCAGAGGTGATCTGATGTTAAAGAAAATAGCTGATGCCTTCCGGATCAAAGATATTCGCAAACGAATTCTGTTTGTGCTTCTTTGCCTCGTTGTAATACGTGTCGGATCACAGATCCCGGTCCCGGGAGTCAACCGCGAGTTTTTCGCGAAGTGGTTCGAGGCGCAGGCGGGGAACGCGTTCAACTTTTTTGACGCGTTTACCGGAGGATCGTTCTCAAGCATGTCGATCCTGGCGCTGTCTATTACACCGTACATCACTTCGTCGATCATTATCCAGCTCCTCACGATTGCCATCCCGGCACTTGAAGAGATGCAGAAGGACGGCGAAGACGGCCGGAAGAAACTGACGGCGATCACGAGATATGTGACGATCGGTCTTGCAATGTTCGAATCGATCGCCATGACAGTGGGATTCGGCAACCAGGGACTGGTTCCGGACCTCAACTTCCTGAAAGGTCTGACAGTAGTCGCTTCTCTGACAGCAGGCTCCACATTCCTTATGTGGATCGGCGAACAGATCAGCGAATACGGAATCGGCAACGGCATCTCGATGGTTCTTCTGATCAACATCGTATCGCGCGTACCGCAGGATCTTACGGGACTTTTCGAACAGTTTGTCAAGGGCAAAACGATTGCCAGAGGCGGACTTGCTGCTATCATTATTATCGCTGTGATTCTGGCGCTGGTAGTGCTCGTCATTCTCCTGAATGACGCGGAAAGAAGCATTCCGGTGCAGTATTCCAGAAAGATGGCGGGACGTCACGCGATGGGCGGCCAGTCCTCGCACATTCCGCTGAAGGTCAACACGGCCGGCGTTATTCCCGTGATCTTTGCTTCATCGATCATGGAATTCCCCGGAATCATCGCGACCTTTACGGGACATTCCAATCCGGGAGGATGGTTTGGCGGACTGCTCGGCATTCTCAGTTCCAACAACTGGTTCCGGGCTACGAAACCCTGGAACAACATCGGTCTTCTGATCTATATCGCGCTGGTTGTGTTCTTCGCGTATTTCTATACGTCGATCACCTTCAACCCGCTTGAGATCGCAGACAACATTAAAAAACAGGGCGGATTTGTACCGGGCATTCGTCCGGGCAAGCCCACATCGGACTACCTGAACAGGATCCTGAAGTATATCATTTTCATCGGAGCAACCGGCCTTTGCATCATCGCGGTGCTGCCGTTCTTCTTCAACGGGATCTTTAAAGCGAGCGTTTCGTTCGGCGGAACATCGATCATCATTATCGTCGGTGTTATCCTGGAAACCGTAAAGCAGATCGAATCCATGATGGTTGTCCGCAACTATAAAGGATTTCTTGGCTAATGGCAGTTACGATTAAAACACAACATGAAATCGAGCTGATGAGACAGTCCGGAAAGCTCCTCGAAGAAGTGCACGACACTTTGAGGGACTTTATCAAACCGGGAATCACGACAAAAGATATCGACCGGTACGGCGAAGAGCTGATCCGGGAGAGAGGCGGAATTCCCAATTTCCTTCATTACGAGGGCTATCCGGCTTCCATCTGCGTATCCGTCAATGAAGAAGTCGTCCACGGGATCCCGACCGAGGAGAGAAAGCTGAAAGAAGGAGACATCGTTTCCCTTGATGCCGGCCTTATATGGAAAGGCTATCACTCGGACGCCGCCAGGACCTGGGCCGTCGGCAGCATTTCAAAAGAGGCCGCGGAACTCATCAAAGTCACGGAAGAGTGCTTTTTTGAAGGGATCCGGTTTGCAAAAGCAGGTTGCCATCTGTATGAGATCTCGAAAGCGATCGGAACATACGCCAATCAGCGGGGTTTCGGCGTGGTAGAGGATCTCGTCGGACACGGGATCGGAACATCCCTTCATGAAGATCCTCAGGTACCGAACTTCCGGCAGAAGGGAAGAGGAATGCTCCTCGTACCGGGCATGACGATCGCGATCGAACCCATGATCACGGCCGGCGGCAAGGAAGTACAGTGGGAAGATGACGACTGGACGGTTACGACCGTCGACGGATCGCTTGCGGCACATTATGAGAACACCGTGCTCATCACGGATGGTGAGCCGGAACTGTTCACACTCACGCACAGAGAGTAAGTCAATCTCAGGAGGATCATAGATGTCGAAAGCTGACATGATAGAGATCGAGGGGAAAGTGATTGAAAAGCTTCCCAACGCCATGTTCAGAGTGGAACTTGAGAACAAGCATGTCGTTCTGGCAGTGATCAGCGGAAAGCTTCGTCAGAATTTTATCCGTATTCTTCCGGGCGACAAGGTGACGCTTGAACTCTCGCCTTACGATCTGAACCGGGGCAGAATCATCTGGCGTGACAAATAAAGCAGAAACAGTCAGAAGTAGTGCTTGCATTTAAAAAAAAGCGATGCTATACTATTACGGCGCGGTTTTCGAGAAAACATTGATTTGAATGATTTTTCAGCGACCGGCCGGGCTCACCGGGCCCATGTCCGGGAGAGAGATGGAGGTAGTTATGAAAGTAAGATCGTCCGTAAAACCGATCTGCGAAAAATGCAAAGTAATTAAAAGGAAGGGTTCCATCCGCATTATCTGCGAGAACCCGAAGCATAAGCAGAGACAGGGTTGATCAGAATCAACCGCTTAATTAAGTAGAACCATTATCTGTAGAACGGCTGCTGCCAAAACGGATAATAGTGCTTAATACCGGCAATGCCAGGAAGGCTGCGCCGGAAAGGTCATGCCGGCAAGGCATGGCTGGATATGCGAAACGCATGTCCCAGTTCAGTTACTATGGTTGCCCGGGAATCGAGGATTTCCGGGACGCTGTCTGTCAGAAAAACAGGCAGCAAAAAGAAAATGGAGGTTTTTGCAATGGCTCGTTTAGCAGGTGTGGATCTGCCGAGAGACAAGCGTGTTGAAATCGGCCTTACCTATATCTATGGTATCGGCAGAACAACAGCAAGCCGTATTCTTGAGCAGGCAGGTGTCGATCCCAATACACGCGTCAGGGATCTGACAGACGAGGAAGTCAACAAAATCAAAGATGTCATGGATTCGACATGCACCGTCGAAGGTGACCTTCGCCGTGAGATCGCCATGAACATCAAGCGGCTGCAGGAGATCGGCTGCTACAGAGGTATCCGTCACAGAAAGGGCCTTCCGGTCCGCGGACAGAATACCAAGAATAACTCCAGAACCCGTAAAGGGCCGAGGAGAACGGTTGCCAACAAGAAGAAATAACGGACATCATAGCCCGTGAATCGCATACGAAACCAAAAAAGAAAGTAGGTTAGTTTTTATGCCAAAACAGGTAAAGAAAGCGACGAAACGTCGCGTCAAGAAAAACGTTGAACATGGACAGGCGCACATCCAGTCCTCCTTCAATAACACGATCGTGACATTGACGGATGCACAGGGAAATGCTCTCTCTTGGGCAAGTGCAGGCGGCCTGGGCTTCAGAGGTTCAAGGAAATCTACTCCGTATGCTGCACAGATGGCGGCAGAAACCGCTACGAAAGCAGCATTGATCCATGGTCTGAAGTCTGTAGATGTATTCGTAAAAGGTCCGGGTTCGGGCCGTGAAGCAGCCATTCGTGCCCTTGCAGCAAACGGACTGCAGGTCACCAGCATCCAGGACTGCACACCGGTGCCGCATAACGGATGCCGTCCGCCGAAGCGCAGAAGGGTATAACCAAGGAGGAACATAAAAATGGCAGTAAACAGAACACCTGTCCTGAAAAGATGCAGATCGCTCGGCATTGAACCGGCGGTTGTCGGCATCGATAAAAAATCGAACAGAAAGCTTACCCGCGCAAGCCGCAAGATGTCGGATTACGGCCTTCAGCTGCGTGAAAAGCAGAAAGCGAAATTCATCTATGGCGTACTTGAGAAACCGTTCCGCAACTACTATAAGAAAGCGGACCGCATGAAAGGTATGACCGGTGATAACCTGATGGCTCTCCTTGAGTGCCGTCTTGACAATGTGCTTTTCCGCCTTGCTTTCGCGAGGACCCGTATGGAAGCACGTCAGATCGTCGACCACAAGCATGTCCTTGTAAACGGCAAAGTTGTCAACATTCCGTCTTATCAGGTCAAAGCAGGCGATACGATCGAAATCAGAGAAAACAAGAAGTCCTCTCAGAGATATAAGGACATCCTTGAAGCGACCGCCGGAAGAGCAGTACCGGCCTGGCTCGAGGCTGATCCGGAGAAGCTTACCGGTACCGTGAAAGAGATCCCGGCAAGAGATCTGATCGATGTCCCGGTCAACGAGATGCTTATCGTCGAGCTTTATTCGAAATAATAAAGCACGGCATTCAGCCCCTCGTATCACGGCCAAGACAAAGAAGGAGGGTAAATATTCGTGTTTGATTTTAATAAACCGAAGATTGAAATCGAGAGCAGTTCGGAAGATAACCGTTACAGCCGTTTTATTGTGGAACCGCTTGAGCGCGGATTCGGCATCACGCTTGGCAACTCTCTGAGAAGAATCATGCTTTCTTCTCTTCCGGGAGCTGCTGTCAGCATGATCAAGATCGACGGCGTCGCTCATGAGTTCACGTCGATCCCGGGCGTCAAGGAAGACGTCACGGAGATCGTCATGAACATCAAGGAGCTTGCGATCCGCAATAATTCTTCTACGGACGAACCGAAGACAGCTTATATCGAGTTTGAAGGGGAAGGCACCGTAAAAGCTTCCGATATTCAGGTCGATTCCGAGATCGAGATCGTCAATCCGGATCTTGTGATCGCGCACTTAAGCGGCGCGGACAGCCGTCTGAATATGGAACTTACGATCACCAAAGGCCGCGGCTATGTGAGCGCGGAAAAGGGAAAACCGGCTGATATGCCGATCGGTGTGATCCCGATCGATGCGATCTATACCCCGATCGACCGCGTCAATCTCAATGTGGAAGATACGCGTGTCGGCCAGGTCACTGACTTTGACAAACTCACACTCGATGTTTGGACACGCGGAACTCTGAGCCCGGATGAGGCAGTCTCGCTCGCGGCAAAGGTTCTGGACGAACATCTGAAGCTCTTTATTGATCTGACAGAAACCGCGAAGACGGTCGATGTCATGATCGAAAAAGAGAATGACGAAAAAGAAAAAGTACTTGAGATGAATATCGACGAACTGGAACTGAGCGTCCGTTCCTACAACTGCTTAAAGCGCGCCGGCATCAATACGGTCGAAGAGCTTTGCGACAGGACATCGGAAGATATGATGAAAGTTCGTAATCTCGGCCGCAAGTCACTGGAAGAAGTGCTTGCGAAACTGAAGGAACTCGGCCTCTCGCTGCGGCCCAGCGAAGACTGAAAACACCCGGAACAAGATCCCGCATGAGTAAGACCGAAGAGTATCACGCGGGTATCCCGAGGAGGAGGAAACTATGGCAGGCTACAGAAAACTCAGCAGAACAGCTTCACAGCGCAAAGCGCTTCTTCGCAATCAGGTCACCGCTCTTCTTTACAACGGAAAGATCGTGACCACGGAAGCGAAAGCGAAAGAAGTCAGCAAGATCGCGGAAGGCTTTATTGCCCTCGCCGTAAAGGAGAGAGACAATTTCGAAGACGTGACCGTAAAAGCGAAGATCGCTAAGAAAGACGCCAGCGGAAAGCGCGTCAAAGAAGTCGTTGACGGCAAAAAGCAGACCGTTTACGAAGAGATCGACAAGAAGATCCGGAAAGATATGCCGTCCCGTCTCGCAGCAAGACGTAAGATGAACGCTTATTTCTATCCGGTCAAAGAAGTGCCGAAAGCCGGAAAAGGCCGCAAAAAAGGCACGAAGCAGATCGACCTTGTCGCGAAGATGTTTGACGAGATCGGACCGAAATACGCAAACCGCAACGGCGGTTATACACGTATCGTGAAGATCGGCCAGCGTCAGGGCGACGGCGCGATGACTGTTCTCCTTGAACTGGTATAATTGCCCGTAAGCAGATCCTCCGTTGAACGGAGGAGGCTGCAAAGAGAAGATGAAAAGAAAGAAAAGGAATCTGCAAAAGCAGGTTCCTTTTTTTCGTGATAACCGCTATAATAAAACGGTATTTTTTTCGAATTCAGGGAAATGTCTGATTCAGGAAAGTGGTGATAACATATGAAAACAGGATTCAGCGCGGAAAAGTATCTCAGGACACAGTCGGAACATATCAAGGAGAGAATTGAACATTTCGGAGGAAAACTGTATCTGGAATTCGGAGGCAAGCTCTTCGATGATTATCATGCTTCCAGGGTCCTGCCCGGTTTTCGTCCGGATTCGAAGCTGCAGATGCTGATACAGCTGGCTGACCGCTCGGAGATCATCATCGCCGTTTCCGCAAAAGACATTGAGAGAAATAAAGTACGCGGAGATCTGGGAATCACTTATGACACCGACGTCCTGCGTCTGATCGGCGAGTTCCGGGACCGGGGACTCTATGTGAGCGGCGTTGTCATTACGCAGTTCGCCAATCAGGAATCGGCGGTTCTGTTTAAGAACAGGCTGGAGCAGTTCGGTGTCAGGACCTATTATCATTATCCGATCAAAGGATATCCGAGCAACAGCAAGATGATCATCAGCGAGGAGGGGTTCGGCAAAAACGAGTATGTTGAAACGACAAGACCCCTCGTTGTCGTCACGGCACCGGGTCCCGGAAGCGG
>DBVZ01000124.1:13915-19743 GCA_002308255.1 Lachnospiraceae bacterium UBA1251
ATCTGGAACCTGCCTCTGAAGCATCCTGTCAACCTCGCCTATGAGGCGGCGACAGCGGATCTCGAAGACGTCAATATGATCGACCCGTTCCACCTTGATGCCTACGGGATCACAACGGTCAATTATAACCGTGATATCGAGATCTTTCCGGTTCTGCAGGATATGTTCACGGAGATATACGGGGAGAGTCCGTACAAATCACCGACCGATATGGGCGTCAATATGGCCGGAAACTGCATCATTGATGACGAAGCCTGCAGAGATGCTTCCAAACAGGAGATCATCCGCCGCTATTATACCGCTATCGACGGAATCGCGGACGGGACGAGGACAGAGCGGGAAGCGGAAAAGATCGAGCTGATCATGAAGCAGGCAGGTGTAAAGACCTCCGACAGAGCTGTGGTGCCGGCGGCGGAAGCACGCGCCAGGGACACCGGGGCGCCCGCGACAGCATTTGAGCTTTCGGACGGGACGATCGTGACCGGAAAGACGTCCGCTCTCTTTGGCGGAACGGCTGCTGCGCTCCTGAATTCCCTGAAAGTGCTGGCGGGGATCCCTCATGAGGTCCATGTGATCGAGGCGCACGCTCTCGAACCTCTTCAGAAACTGAAGACTTCCTATCTGGGAAGCAAAAATCCGAGACTTCATACGGATGAGACAATGATCGCCCTTTCGATCTCCGCTTCGGAAAATGAAGACGCCCGCAAAGCGCTCGAAGCGCTCCCGCTCCTCAAGGGATGTCAGGCGCATTCTTCGGTAATGCTTGCTCCCGTGGATATCCGGATGATGAAAAAAATCGGGGTGCAGCTCACCTGCAATCCGGTCTATGAGGGGAAATCGATCTTCTATTAATTTGCGGTCCACTGAAAAATGATAAGAAAATGAATGATGAGACCCGGTGACGGTTACCGGGATCCAAAGGCGGCGGAGCCGGATCCGCCGCTTTTTTGCATGCACAACCTGCTCAGTAAGAGGAAACGATTTTTGTGTATTCCGTTTCTTGATGCACGGGTATATCCTGTGTTAGAATAAATTCAGAGTAATATGAAATTTCAGACAGCAGGACATAAAAATCATGGAAAGAGACGCATTAAGAATCAGAATACTTGACAGCGCCGCGGATCTGTTTAACACCAAAGGAATCAAGTTTACGATGGATGACCTCGCTCATTCGCTCGGGATGAGCAAGAAGACGATCTATACGGTCTTCCCGGACAAGAAATCGCTTATGATCGATACGATCGACAGGTTTTTCGACACGGCGATGGAAGAGAAAAAACAGGGAAAAGCCGCTTCGGAAACAGACCCGGTGGAAAAGCTGAAGCTGGTGCTGGGTACGATCCCGAAACGGTATGAGATCTATGATCTCCGGAAACTCTATGTTCTGAAAGAAAAATATCCGTCTGTTTACAAACACTGGAAAAAACGCAGAACAGAGTACTGGCAGGAAGCCGAAGATCTGCTGAAGCAGGGAATGGAGGAAGGACGGATACGGCCGGTCATGATCCCGGTGTTCCGGTCCATGTTCCAGGCGTCCATCGAGCAGTTCTTCCAGAAGGATATTCTGGTAAAGAATGATATCACCTACAAAGACGCAGTCGCGGAGGTGGCGTCGATCCTGGTGGACGGGATCGTCATCAGGGACGAGGATAAAACCTGAGTGAATCAGGACAGAAACGAAGAGATGAAAGGAAAGACCGGTAAAAGATACCGGAGATGAGAGGAGATCAGTATGGCTGAACTGAGACCTAAGATCGTGAAACTGGCGCATATCGTCGGAGGTCTGACCGGCGTGATCAACAAGATCGATGAAAATGCTCCGGAGTATTATTCTCTGGCATCGATCCTTACGGATGACGAGGCGGACGTCGCGATCGCGTGCGGTCTCCGAAAGGAGCGCACGGTTGAGTATCTGGCAAAAAAGACCGGATTTTCCATTGAGAAGACCCAGGAGATCGGTGAACGGCTCGCCTGGATCGGCGTATTCCGGGTCACGAAAGACAAAACGGACGGCAAAGACCGTTTCTATATGCAGATCTTTGCGCCGGGCATCATGGAGATGCTTGTCAATAACAAGCAGCTCCTCGAAGAGCATCCGGAAGTCGGCAGGGCGTTTGAGGAGTACACCCGCATCCGCATGCAGACGATGGCACCGATGCTGCCGAACGGCTATGGCCTTATGCGCGTTGTTCCGATCGAGAGCGCGATTGAGGGGATCGAGGGCGTCCGTGATTATGACAGACTTTCCTATTATCTGAATAAATATGACACTTTCTCCGTATCTCCGTGTTCCTGCCGTCAGTCGAGGACTTCGATCGGCGACGGCTGCGGCCATATCGCAGACGATATGTGCGTACAGATGGGCAAAGGGGCGGAACACTATATCCGCACGGGCCGCGGACGCCAGGTGAGCAGGGAAGAAGTACTGCAGATCCTTGCGAGAGCGGAAGAGAACGGCCTCATGCACGATATGCCCAATATCGAGGAAGCCGGCGAGAGCTCCGCGATCTGCAACTGCTGTTCCTGTGCCTGCTTCGGTCTCCGTGTCGGCCTTATGTTCGGCGCCAGGGACGCGATCCGCTCCAATTTTGTGGCGGAGATCGACGAAGAGAAGTGCGTTGCCTGCGGTCAGTGCGTGGAAAACTGCCCGGCGAATGCTCTGAAGCTCGGTCAGAAGCTCTGCACCAAAACGCCTCTGCCCAAAGAGAAACCGTATAAATCCCTCCGCTATTCGATCCTCGGAGGCGGAGAGATCCAGAATGATGACTATCGCGAGGACCGCGAGGACGTCGTCGCGACCGGAACAGCTCCCTGCAAGACAGCCTGCCCGGCCCATATTGCGGTACAGGGGTATTTAAGGCTCGCGGCGCAGGGGAAATACACGGAAGCACTTGCCCTGATCCGCAAAGAGAATCCGTTCCCGGCGGTCTGCGGAAGGATCTGCAACCATCGCTGTGAAGACGAGTGCACGCGCGGAACCGTTGACCAGGCGGTCGCGATCGATGAAGTCAAGCGCTTTATCGCCGATCACGATCTGAACGCGGAGACCCGCTATGTGCCGAAGATCACCAACATGAACGGCATGATGTATGATCAGAAGATCGCTATCATCGGTGCCGGCCCGGCGGGAATGACAGCGGCTTATTATCTTGCCGAAAAAGGCTATAAGCCGACGGTCTTCGAGAAAGAGTCACGCCCCGGCGGCATGATGATGAACGGCATTCCGTCTTTCCGTCTCGAAAAAGACGTCGTGGAAGCGGAGATCGACATCTTAAGAGAGATGGGTGTCGAGTTTAAGTGCGGCGTCGAAGTCGGTAAGGACGTAACGATCCAGGAGCTCCGCGAGCAGGGCTACAAGGGATTCTATATCGCGATCGGTTTGCAGGGCGGCCGCAGTGTCGGCGTCCCGGGAGAAGACGCGGAAGGCGTTTACGCGGGCGTTGATTTCCTGAGACAGATCAACCTCGGCAAAGACCTGAAGCTGAGCGGCGACACAGTCGTTGTCGGCGGCGGAAATGTCGCGGTCGATGTGGCGCGGACTGCGGTCCGTGTGGGAGACGGAAAAGTGACGATGCTCTGCCTTGAGACCCGTGATATTATGCCGGCAGCAGCCGACGAGGTCGAGGAGGCCGAGAAAGAAGATATTACCGTGAACTGCGGATGGGGTCCCAAAGAGATCCTCACAAAGGACGGAAAGGTCACGGGCGTCGTCTTCAAAAAATGTACTTCCGTTTTTGATGCGGAGCACCGCTTCAATCCGTCTTATGACGAAAATGAGACCATTACCGTGCCGTGCTCGAATGTCCTTCTTTCCATCGGACAGTCCGCGCAGTGGGGCGGCCTGCTGGACGGTCTTGCGGTCGAACTGAACCGCAACGGGACCGTCAAGGCGGATCCGCTGACCTATCAGACCGCGGAACCGGATATTTTCGTGGGCGGGGATATTTATCACGGCGCCCGCTTCGCGATCGACGCGATCGCGGACGGCAAGGAAGGCTTCATTTCCCTGCACCGCTGCGTCCATCCGGGACAGACCCTCACGATGGGCCGCGACCGCAGAAAATACACGGCGCTTGACAAGACGAACATCGATCTTGATCCGATCCGCTACGACAACGAGAAGCGGCAGGTGCCGGGATATAACGCACACAAGGCAAAGACGTTCGGAGACACCCGCGTCACGTTTACGGAAGAACAGGTCCGCCGTGAGACGAGCCGGTGCCTGAGCTGCGGCGCAACCAAGATCGATCCGTATATGTGCATCGGCTGCGGCCTGTGCACCACAAAGTGCAAATTCGACGCGATCCATCTGAAGCTCAACACGAACATCGAGGCAGGCAGATTCGAATCCGTCCCGATCAAGGCGGTGGAGCACGTCGTCAAAAAGGTCGGGCGCATCGTGGCGAGACCGTTCGCGAGCTCGAAAGAGTAAAGCTGCTGCATAAATCTTCGCTGAACACTCTGACAGCCGGGCGGATGACCGTCCGGCTGTTTTGTAAGGACAGATCCGGAAAGGAGAAGGATGCACGAACTGGGACTTGCCGACGCCATGATGAAAATGGTGCAGAAGCTCGTAAAGGAAGAAGGCGCGGAGAGGGTCATCGCCGTGACGGTCTCGATCGGGGATCTTTCCGGCGTTGTTCCCCGTTTCATGGCGGACGCCTGGGAGGCGGTCACCGACGGAACGCCTTATCAGGGGGTTCCGCTGCATATCGAGACGATTCCGGGTGTGGCACAGTGCCTTGAGTGCGGGGAACAGTTTCAGGTGGATACGAAACGGATGAAGTGTCCGCACTGCGGAGGTGTCCGGCTGACGCCCATAAGCGGCAGGGATATGACCATCGAGGAGATCGACGTCGAATGATTCGGACGGGAGCTTTTGTTCACAGAAATTTCCGATTTGGCTCCCTTGCAACTTGCCATATAAGACTCTATAATAATTTAATGGTTTGATGCAAATAATGGGAGAAACCGATGGATAACAATCAGAATAACAACCGCCCGGACCCGAATAACGGATACGGGGGAAACAATAAGAACCGGCAGACCCTCATGCTGCTGCTGATCTGCATCACGATCAGTCTCCTCAGCATGGGTCTGTTTTCTAATTTATTCAACAGTACGACGAGCCGCAAGATCACGTATGATAAATTCGTGGAAATGCTTGAGAACGGCCAGGTCAAATCCGTCGAGATCAAGGGCAATACGATCACGATCATACCGGTCACGAGCGACAGCGGAAAAGCGATCGTCGAGTACACGGCGGTCATGACGGAAACCGAAGCGGATCTTACGGAGAGAGTCCTGAACGCGAAGCAGTCTGTGGAACTTTTCAAGACAGACACATCGGCGGTATCGCAGGTGGTCTCGATGCTGCTCTCGTTCCTGATCCCGTTCATTATCGTGATGATCTTCATGTCATTTATGATGAACCGGATGGGGCGCGGCGGCGTCATGGGGGTCGGCAAGAGCAAGGCCAAGGCTTATGTGCAGCAGGATACCGGCGTGACGTTCCGTGATGTCGCGGGACAGGACGAAGCTAAGGAATCTCTGCAGGAGGTCGTCGATTTCCTGCACAATCCCGGCCGTTATACGGCGATCGGCGCCAAGCTCCCGAAGGGAGCCCTGCTCGTAGGACCGCCCGGTACCGGCAAAACGCTGCTTGCGAGAGCTGTCGCGGGTGAAGCCAAAGTACCGTTCTTCTCCCTTTCCGGTTCCGAATTCGTCGAGATGTTCGTCGGTGTCGGCGCGTCCCGCGTGAGAGACCTGTTTGATGAGGCGAAGAAGTCTTCTCCCTGCATCATCTTTATCGATGAGATCGACGCGAT
>DBVZ01000066.1:0-5994 GCA_002308255.1 Lachnospiraceae bacterium UBA1251
GCGTTCATGCTCATCCAGTACGGCTACACCGGATACCTCTCCAAGGTCTCCAACCTGGTCGCTCCGGCGGAAGAATGGGTCGCCGGCGGCATGCCGATCACGAAGATGATGAACATGGAACGCCGCCACGGCGAGGACAAGCCGGTCATCCGCAAGGCGCTCACCGAGCTGGACGGCAAGCCGTTCAAATATTTCGAGGAGAACAGGGAAAAATGGGCTGTTGAGACCTGCTTCCTGTATCCGGGCGCGATCCAGTATTTCGGCCCGTCCGCGGTCTGCGACACGACGACAAAGACGCTGGCGCTGGAAAAAGGCTGAGTTTTTGAAAATTGAAAATTTTATATCTCCGATCCGTCCGGCCTAAGGTATTTACTATGGCCGGGCGGACGCAGGCGCTGAAGTTGTGTGTACAGGTGCGGTTTGAAAGAATGATCGAAAGAAAACCGCTTCCGCATCCGGCAGAAGCGCTGCAGAGCTGAAGGGGAAACGCTTCCGCTTTCCGTGTTTGAGAAGGAGACTGAAGTACAGACAGTGAAGGGCTTTTGTGCTCTTCGCGGTCTGCGGCAGTTGTACGGCTTTATTTCAGGCAGTCTCTTTTTCCGGAGACTGCCTGTTTTTTATTAACGGAAATTTTCGTTTCCGGCTATTGTTCTTCTCGAAACTATGTTAACCGAGTGTTATGCATTTACGTTTGTGAAAGACAGGGGCTTCATCATGCTGAACCGAATCTCTTATACAAAAGCCCGCCGGCTGGTGCTTGACGCAGTTCATCAAATGTCCTCCGGCAGCTGTCCCGTTGAAGAAAGCTTCGGGAGGATCCTTGCGCAGGAACTGACCGCCTCGGAAAATGTTCCTCCGTTTGACCGATCTCCGTATGACGGCTATGCCTTTCGTGCGGCAGATACCGTACATGCTTCAAAAGAACATCCGGTGACGCTGCGGATCCTGGAGGAGATCCCGGCGGGAGGCATCTCTCATTTCCGGGTCACGGAGGGAACCGCGGTTAAGATCCTGACAGGCGCGCCGATCCCCGAGGGGGCCGATGCGGTGAGAATGTTCGAAAAGACGGTATTTACGAAAGAGACCGTGACGCTTTCTGCACCGGCACGGACCGGCGAGAATATTGTCTGCGCAGGGGAGGATGTAAAGAAGGGCTCGGTTCTTGCGCAGCCGGGAATGCGGATCGACGCCGGCCTCTGCGGAGTGATCGCGGCGCAGAATCTGGCGTATCCGCTTGTATACGAAAGACCGCTGGCCGGATTTATTTCGACGGGATCGGAACTTCTCGAGGTCGGAGAAGAGCCACGGCCCGGAAAGATCTTTGATTCCAACCGCTTTGCTCTTATGAGCGAGATGCAGAGACTGGGCTGCCGGACGGCGTTCCTCGGAGTGGCCAAAGACAATACCGAAGAGATCGCGGAACGGATGGAAAACGGGCTTGCGCAGTGCGATTTCCTTGTTGTGACCGGGGGCGTCTCGGTCGGCGATTACGATCTCACCGAAAAAGCCATGGAGTCCGTCGGCGCGGAGATCCTGGTCCGCGGCATCGAAATAAAGCCCGGCATGGCCTGCGCCTACGGCGTCAAAGACGGGAAACTGATTGCCGCACTGTCCGGCAATCCCGCGTCTTCACTCATTAATTTCCATGTGGTCACAGCACCGGCGATCCGGAAAATGTGCGGACTTTCGGAAGATAAATGGATCCCGGAGACCTTTCCGGTCGTAATGGAACGCGCATTTATGAAGTCTTCTCCCCTGGACCGCTTTCTGCGCGGAAAACTGTATCTTTGCGACGGTACGGTCAGAATGCGGCTGTCTCAGGATCAGGGCAATGTCGTTCTTTCCAGTTCGATCGGCGCAGATATCATGGCTGTCATCCCTGCCGGACACGGTCCGGTCGCAGCGGGGGAGAAACTGGAGGCGTTCCTTCTGTAAATAAGGAGACAGGGGACGGTTCTGTGTCTCCGAATGAGTTGTATGAAAGATAAGTTTAACAGAGAAATCACATATCTTCGCATTTCCGTGACGGAACGCTGCAATCTGTGCTGCCGGTACTGCATGCCGGAAGACGGCATCTGCAAGAAAAAGCATGAGGAAATGCTCACGGAAGAGGAACTGCTCACGGCGGTCCGGATCGCGGCGTCTTACGGCGTGACGAAGGTGCGGCTGACCGGCGGAGAACCGCTTATCAAGAGGAATATTCTGTCTATTGCCCGCGGTATCGCACAGACTCCCGGAATTGAAGAGGTCTGTCTGACGACGAATGCGATCCTTCTGCCGGAATTTGCAGAGGATCTCCGGGAAGCCGGCGTGAACCGGGTCAATATCAGTCTGGATACACTGGATCCGCAAAAGTACGAATGGATCACCCGCGGAGGATCGCTGGACGAGGCGATGCGGGGCATCGAAGCGGCGCTCGGCGCCGGATTCGACAAAGTAAAACTGAACGCGGTCCTGGTCGGCGGCTGGAACGAGGACGAGATTCCGGCCCTTGCGGATCTGACCAGAAAATGGCCGGTCGATTTCCGTTTTATCGAGATGATGCCCATGCTGGGCAATACGGTGTTCGGCGGCGAGGCTTATATTCCTTACACGAAGGTACTCGAGGCACTCCCTGAGCTGATGCCTGTGGAAGGGAAGGAGACGGAAAACCGTACGATGTCTCTTTCCGGCGTAGCGAAACTGTATCGTCTGCCCGGCGCGTCCGGCTATGTAGGACTGATCAGTCCGGTCACCGCGCATTTCTGCAGAAACTGCAATCGTCTGCGGCTTACGGCGGACGGGAAGCTGAAGCCCTGTCTTCATTCCGCGGCGGAGTTCCCGATCAAAGGAATGGATGAAGAGAGTATAAGAAAACAGTTTGAGGCGGCGGTTGCCGCCAAACCGGAATGGCACGGCAATCTGTCCGTTACGGAGAGGAGCCATGCTTTACGGCTGATGAACCAGATCGGCGGATGATCCGTCAGAAAGAAGAGGAAAGAAGAAATGGCTTATCAGGCAGCAGTGATTACCGTCAGCGATAAAGGCTTCAGAGGAGAAAGAAAAGATACGAGCGGACCGGCGATCTGTGAGATGCTCGCCGGGGCGGGATATGAAGTGGTCCATACGCGGATCGTCCCCGATGAGAAAGAAATGATAAAGGATGAACTGATCCGGTGCGCGGATGTGCTGAAGTGCGCATTGGTGCTCACGACCGGCGGCACGGGATTTTCACCGAGAGATATTACCCCGGAGGCGACGCTGGAAGTGGTCGAGCGGCTGACTCCCGGCATTCCGGAGGCGATGCGGGCCGAGAGCATGAAGATCACGCCGCACGGATGCCTTTCCAGAGGGACGGCCGGAATCCGGAGGCGATCTCTGATCATCAATCTGCCCGGCAGTGAGAAAGCAGTGCGGGAGAACCTCTCTGCTGTTCTGAAACCGGTGAAACACGGCCTGGATATGCTTTATTCCGAAGGCTCCGCTGACTGCGGAGAGATGCGCGGAGACGGCACGGAACAGGAAGCCTGCCAGCAGGCATCTCTGTGCAGAAACAAAGAAAAGCCTTCCGTTGATGAATGGATAAGAGAAGCGAAGAAAGATCCGGACGCCTCCAAAGCCGGCATGTACCTCGTCCACAACGGCGTCGTGCGGGAGAGCGCAAAGGCGAAAGTGCGGCAGGGCGTGCAGGATATCCCTCCGGTCACGGGAATGCATTTCGGATATGACGCGGAAAAAGTCAGCGAAGCGATCCGAAAAGCAAAAAAGATGGAAGGGGTCTGTTATATAAAGGTATGGCTCAATGAAGGCGAGCTCAAAGTCGGAGACGACATTATGTGCGTTTTGATCGGAGGCGATACGAGGCCGCACACGGTCGCGGCATTTGAAGCTCTGGTCGGCGAGATCAAGACGTCCTGCGTGACGGAAGAAGAGGTATACGAAGAATAGAAAACTGCAAAATGCTGAATTATTAATCAGCTGGTATTTTTAAAAGAGCGGCATTTTTCAACATCTGTCTTGTCGGGTATTTACGTGTAAATCCACGTTTATATAGTGCATTTCTGAAAAAAGAAAGGAGAACAGGAAGATGAATGCAAAAAAGGTACCGGCAGGATTGCTGGCGGCGGCAATGATCGCCCTGCTGGCGGCATGCGGCTCGTCAGCCGCGGAAAGCAAAGCGGAATCAGAGGGAAAAGAGATCATTGTATTCGCGGCAGCGTCCATGACCGAGACCCTCACGCAGATCAAGGCCCTCTACGAAACTGCAAACCCGGAAATCACGATCACTTATAATTTTGATTCTTCGGGCACACTGAAGACTCAGATCGAAGAGGGGGCGGACTGCGACATTTTCATTTCTGCGTCGCCGAAGCAGATGAACCAGCTTGATATCGAGCAGGATGAGGAGAAGAATCCGGACCGGCTTGACTTCGTGGATGCGTCCACGCGGTTCGATCTTCTTGAAAATAAGGTCGCGCTCGTCGTACCGGACGGGAACCCGAAGGGAATCGAATCGTTCGACCGTCTGGCGGAGCATCTCAAAGCCGGCGACATTCTGATGGCGATGGGAAATGCGGATGTTCCGGTCGGTCAGTATACACAGAAGATTCTGGCCTTTTATGAGCTTGAGGAAGAGGCTCTCGCCGGCGCCGGCGTACTTTCCTACGGCACCAATGTCAAAGAAGTGACGACACAGGTCGTGGAAGCCAGTGTGGACGCCGGAGTTGTCTATGCGACGGACGCGTTCAGTGCCGGTCTGCCTGTCATCGACACGGCGACAGCCGAGATGTGCGGCCAGGTCATCTATCCGGCAGCGGTACTGAAAGTAAGCAAAAATCCGGAAGAAGCGGAAGCGTTTCTTGCGTATCTTCAGAGCGACGAGGCGATGGCCGTATTTGAGGGAGTAGGTTTTTCAAAGCTATGACAGGAATCGACTGGTATCCGCTGTGGAATTCGCTGCGGATCGCTGCCATCAGCTGCGTGCTGGTGTTTTTCCTGGGCATTTTCTTAGCATATTACGCCGCGAAACTGCCCGGGATCGTAAAAGGAATACTGGATGTGATCCTCACACTGCCGATGGTGCTGCCGCCGACGGTGTGCGGATACTTCCTGCTGCTCATTTTCGGAATGAAGCGGCCGCTTGGCGTTTTCCTGATGCGGTTCGGAGTAAAATTCGTGATGACCTGGTACGGAGGGGTGCTTGCGGCCGCAGTGGTCGCATTTCCCCTGATGTACCGGACAGCCCGGGGCGCGTTTGAGAGTTTTGATCAGAATCTGGCTTATTCGGCGCAGACGCTCGGGCTGTCGAACACTTTTATTTTCTGGAGGATCCGGATGCCGGCATGCCGCCAGGGAATCCTTGCCGGTACGGTACTGGCATTTGCGAGGGCGCTCGGCGAATACGGCGCGACAAGCATGCTGATCGGCTACACGCCCGGACGTACGGCGACCATTTCCACGACGGTCTATCAGCTCTGGAGGACGAATGACGAGAGGGGCGCGATGTTCTGGGTCCTTACGAATCTCGCGATCAGCGCCGTGGTCCTTCTGACCGTCAATATGCTTGAGGCAAGGCAGAAGAAAGCCTCTGCCGGTCCGGGGAAAAAGAAATGAGCCATCGGAGGAATTCGAAAAATGAGCCTCTGTGTTGATATTAAAAAGAAAATCGGAGAATTTGAGCTGGATGTTTCTTTTGAGGAGGACAGGGAGATCCTGGCGATCCTCGGGGCATCGGGATGCGGGAAGAGCATGACGCTCAAATGCATTGCCGGGATCGAACGACCGGACAGCGGCAGGATCGAGCTGGACGGGCGTATTCTCTATGACTCGGAGAAAGGGATCGATCTTTCTCCGCAGAAGAGAAAAGTGGGATACCTGTTCCAGAATTACGCGCTGTTCCCCAATATGACGGTCCGCGGCAACATTTTCTGCGGAATGCGCGGCATGAAGGACAAAGGGCAGCGGGAGAAAAAATTCCGCGAACTGATCCGCCTCATGAAGCTGGAAGGGTTTGAG
>DBVZ01000066.1:6049-6435 GCA_002308255.1 Lachnospiraceae bacterium UBA1251
AGGATCCTGGCTTCGGAGCCGGAGATCCTCATGCTGGACGAGCCGTTTTCGGCGCTGGATGCGCACCTGAGGGATTCGCTGAAGATCGAGCTGAGAGATCTGCTGCGGAATTACGGAAAGACCGTGCTGCTNNAGCCGCGATGAAGCCTACAACATGTCCGCGAAGCTCGGTATTATGTTCGACGGACGGATGAAGGGGACGCGGCCGGTCAAGCAGGCGTTTGCCGATCCGGGAACCCCACAGGCGGCGGCGATCACGGGCTGCAAAAATATTGCCGCGGCGCGCCGGGTCGGACCGTTCGAGGCGGAGGTGCCGGCGTGGGGCATTACCCTGCGGACAGCGAAAGAACTGAGGGAAGATCTTGCGGCGGTCGGCATCCGGGCGC
>DBVZ01000066.1:6449-12213 GCA_002308255.1 Lachnospiraceae bacterium UBA1251
GCACTATTTCCGGCCGGGCAGCGGCATAAACGCATTTCCGGTCATATTTACAGAAGAAATGGAGGAGCCGTTCGAAACGATCCTGCAGTTCCGCTATGCCGGACAGCCGGCAGACAGTCCCAGCATCTGGTGGCGGCTTCCGAAAGAGAAAAAACCGCAGGCATTTCCGAAAGAGATCGGTATTTCGCCGGTGAATGTGCTGCCGCTGTATAAGGAGTAAAGGAGCCGGCAGGAAGGCAAAAGGTGGAGATGATGGATAAACCGAAGGTCGCGGCGGTCTCCGGGGTGAAAAATTCCGGAAAAACGACTCTGATCGAAGCTCTGATCCCGCTTCTTTCGCAAAAAGGGATCCGGTGCGCCGTCATCAAGCATGACGGCCATTCTTTTGAGGCGGACCGGGAAGGCACGGATACCCGGAAGATGCTGGAAGCGGGGGCTTTCGGCGCGGCAGTCTTCGACGGGGAAAAATTCCAGGCAGTGAAACGGATCTCGGTTTCGGAGAAAGACCTCATGGAACTGTATCCGGAAGCGGACCTGATCCTTCTGGAAGGATTTAAGCAGACAGAGTATCCGAAGATCGAGATCGTACGAAAGGCGGTCTCTTCTTCGCCGGTCTGCGATCCGGCAGGGCTGACGGCGCTTGTGACGGACTGTGAAGTGACCGGTCCCGCATTTGCCGGATACGAAGGAATTCCCGTGTTTCAGACGGATGAGACGGTAAAATTAACGGATTATTTATTGGAAAAGTTGAATTTATATAAATAATTGTTTCTGTTGCTGCGAAATTGTCAGAAAAGCAATGAAACCGGTTTGCTGCTATGATAAGATATAGATACAGTACCATTTACAAAGCGGAATCGTTTACGGAAAGAAGGGGATAAAATGGTTATCAAAGTAGGAATCAACGGTTTTGGGCGAATCGGCAGAGTAATCATGAGGATTCTCGAATCAAGAGACACGGATATCGAAGTTTGCGGCATCAATCTGCGCAACGCAAATATCGAAAGAATGGCTTATCAGATGGAATATGACTCCGTTTTCGGTCGTTTCCAGGGCAAAGTCCGGGCGGAGGGAGACTGTCTTGTCATCAACGGAAAGCATATCAAAGTGTTTTCCGAGTCGGAACCGGAAAAGATCGACTGGGCTTCCTGCGGGGCGGAATATATCATCGAATCGACAGGCGCTTTCCGGTCTATCGAAGACTGCAGAAGACATCTTGCCGGCGGCGCAAAGAAAGTCCTTCTTACGGCTCCCGGCAAAGAAGAGGATTTCCCGACGTTTGTTTACGGCGTCAATCACAAGACTTATGATCCGTCGATCGAGGTCGTCTCCAACGCGTCCTGCACAACAAACTGCATGTCTCCTCTTATGAAGGTGGTCTATGATAATTTCGGCATTGAAAAGGCATTGATGTCCACGATCCACTCCTCCACTTCCAAGCAGAAGCCGGTCGATTCGAACGGAGGAAATGACTGGAGAACCGGCCGTTCGGTCTTTAACAACATTATTCCGTCGACCACGGGGGCCGCGCGCGCCGTCGCTCTTGTCCTGCCGGAACTGAAAGGAAAGATGAACGGCATCAGCTTCCGTGTGCCGTCAAATGACGTCTCCGTCATCGATGTCACTCTGGAGCTCAGCCGCCCGGCAACTTACGCGGATATCTGCGAGGCGGTGGAAGATGCCAGCAATTCCACGATGAAGGGGATCATTGAGTACAATAATGACGATATCGTCTCCGGCGATATCCGCGGCAACTACTGCACCTGCGTCTTCGACGTCAAGGCGGGACTTATGCTGAACGATACTTTTGTCAAGCTGATCGCCTGGTATGACAATGAATGGGGATATTCCAACCAGTGCATCAACCTGCTTCAGTATATCGCGAGGCAGGACGACAAGCTTGTAAATGTGGCAGCGCACACTGTGCACGGTCATGAAACGGAGGTCGGCTGAGCCATCCGGAAATAACAGGATAATCCGGTCCGCAAAGCAGCATCACGTGAAAGGGAAAAGGATGTCTGATTATTTGGGAAAAGATACTTTTAAACTGGGGTTCGGCCTCATGAGACTGCCAAGGCTTGAGGACGGTACCATCGATGTTGCGCAGACCTCGGAGATGGTGGACCGCTTTCTGGAGGCGGGCGGCACCTACTTTGATACGGCTTACGCCTACGCAGGTTCGGAGGAGGCGATCCGCAAAGCTCTTGTGGAGCGGCATCCGAGAGAAAGCTACACACTGGCGGATAAACTGATCGCGTTCGGCGATCACTGTCATGACGAGGAGAGCGCGAAACAGGAGTTTTACACAAGTCTTGAGAGGACCGGAGCGGGGTACTTCGATTACTATCTGCTGCACGCTCTGCAGAGGGGAAATTATAAGAATTACGACAACTATCACCTCTGGGATTTCGTGAAAGAACAGAAGGAGAAAGGCCTCATCAGGCATTACGGCTTTTCGTTTCACGCGGATCCGGAACTTCTGGAGGAGATCCTGACAGATCATCCGGACGCGGAATTTGTCCAGCTGCAGATCAATTACGCGGACTGGGACAACCCGGGCGTCGCGTCCCGTGAATGCCTCGAGATCTGCCGGAAGCACGGAAAACCCGTGACCGTCATGGAGACGATCAAAGGAGGGATCCTTGCGGATCCGATTCCCGCTGTCAAAGAGATCTTCGACAAAGAGAATAACGGGCTGTCGTATGCAAGCTGGGCGGTGCGGTTCGTGGCCAGCCAGGACGGGATCATTACCGCGCTCAGCGGCATGAGCAATCTGGCCCAGATGGAAGATAACCTCAGCTATATGAGGGATTTCAAGCCGCTTGACGAACACGAACAGGAAGTGATCCGGGCAGCAATGAAAGCGATCGAAGACGATAAGGCGATTGCGTGCACAGCCTGCCATTACTGTACGGAAGGATGTCCCATGGATATTCCGATCCCGGAGATCTTCAAGGTCGTCAACCGTTCCAAAGGAAGCCCGGAATTCCGGACGATCCGGGAATACGGGATGGTCACGCGCGGCAGGGGAAAAGCAAGCGACTGCGTTTCCTGCGGTCAGTGCGAGAGCGTCTGCCCGCAGCATCTCCCGGTGATCGAACTGCTTGAGAAAGCAAGGGCTTACGAGGAGTAACGAATGGTCTGCTGCCGGTGATCCGGATTTTGAACAGACGGACAGGACGGAAAAAAGGAGACAGAGAACGGTTCTCTGTCTCCTTTTTCTGTTTCTGAGCTGACAGCTCACGAAGATTCGGGGCGGGATATCAATCAGTGTTCATAATGCGCCGCGACTTTTTTGAGATTCTCGATGATCGGAAGATGCTGCGGACAGACTTCTTCGCACTGGCCGCATTCCACGCAGTCGCCGGCTTTCCCGAATCTGGAAGCCGTAATATTGTAGTTCGTGAAGTTGACGGTCCAGCCTTTCTCTTCGAGGTCTTCCCTCATGTCTTCGTTATAAAGGGAGAAATACTGCGGGATCGCGATCTGCTGCGGGCAGCCTTCCGTGCAGTAGGAGCAGCCGGTGCAGGGAATGGCGATCTGGCTGTTGATGATCTCCGCCGCTTTGAAGCACATGTTCTTTTCTTCTTCCGTGAGCGGAACAAAGTCCTGCATGAAGCCGGTATTGTCTTCCATCTGCGCGATGCTGCTCATGCCGGAAAGGACGACCATGACATTCGGCAGGCTTGCCGCAAAGCGGATCGCCCAGCTCGGAATCGATTTACCGGCATCACGGGAAGTGAAGACTTCTGCGGCTTCCGCCGGCATTTTCGCGAGTGTGCCGCCTTTGACCGGTTCCATGACGATGACCGGTTTTCCGTGTTTTACGCAGACTTCATAGCAGGCACGGGACTGGATCCACTGACTTTCCCAGTCGAGATAGTTGAGCTGGATCTGGACAAATTCCATTTCCGGATACTTCGTGAGCAGCTCATCAAGAAGTTCCGGCGTATCGTGGTAGGAAAAACCGGCATGCTTCACGAGCCCCTGCGCCTTTTTCTCAAGGAGCCAGCGGAAGCAGTCGTATTTTTCATAAGTCGGCAGCATGCCGGCTTCGATGCCGTGGAGAAGATAATAGTCAAAATAACCGGCGCCGGTTTTTTCAAGCTGTGCGTTGAAAATATTGTCCCGGTCCTCAAAGCTTTTTACAAATCCTGCGTGAAGCTTGGTCGCCAGCGTAAAGCTTTCGCGGGGATAACGGCTCGTCAGCGCTTCTTTGGCGGCATTCTCACTTGCGAAACCGTTGTACATCCAGGCGGTGTCAAAATAGGTAAATCCCTTTGCTATAAAAAGATCGACCATTTTCTTCAATTGTTCGAGATCCACAGCCGATGCATTGGAAGGATCCGTCTGAGGCAGGCGCATAAGCCCGAAGCCGAGTTTTTTGTCCGGTATAAAACCCATTTTATTTCCCTTTCTTTTTGTGAAGTAAAGAACAGAAATCTTTGTGTTTATAAGTATAGCACAGTTCTTGACTCCCCCACAGCAATCATTTAAAATCATTTGCATCGGAAACAAGAGCGGTAAACGCGGAAAAACAAGCCAAGTCAACGGGAAACGAAGTTTATGATCACCGGCAGCGGCAACGCCCAACTGAAAATGATCCGGCAGCTGATGAAAAGCCGGGAAATGCGGGAGGAGAGAGGCGTCTTCGCCGCGGAGGGACGGAAAATCTTTGAGGAGGTTCCGGAAAATGCGGTCGAACAGATCTATGTCTCCGGGACGTTTGCCAGAGAACATGCCGGAGAGCTTGCGGACCGCAAGTACACTGTTGTTGAGGACAAGAGGTTTGAAAGTATCTCCGACACGAAAAACCCGCAGGGCGTTATCGCGGTCCTGAAGAAGCCGGTATGGAACCCGGAAGAAGTGCTCTCCCCGAAAGCAGAAGCCGGAGAGGGAAAAAAGCCGCATGGACCGCTTCTCCTTATGGCCGAACACCTGCAGGATCCGGGCAACGCCGGGACGATCATCCGCACGGCGGAGGCAGCCGGTGCGGACGCGGTCATTTTCACGGACGACAGCGTGGATATTTTCAATCCGAAAGTTGTCCGGGCGACGATGGGCTCTATTTTCCGGGTACCGGTCTTCTACGTAAATGACGCCGCGGCGTTCGCCGGACAGCTGAAGGAGAGGAAGATCCGCACTTACGCCGCGTATCTGCCCGGCAGCACGGTCTATGACGAACCGGACTATACGGGCGGCACCTGTTTTATAATAGGAAATGAAAGCAAGGGCCTTTCGCTCCGGACGGCGGAAGCCGCCGATGCAAGGATCCGGATCCCCATGACAGAACATATCAATTCGCTGAACGCGGCCATGGCAGCAGGGATCCTTCTATACGAGGCGGAAAGGCAGCGACGGAAAAGCTGACGCAGCCGCAGCCGCNNGCCGCCGGCGAAAACAGAAACCGGAAAGCAGTATTAAGTGAAAATAAAAGAAAGCAGGTAACACAATGGCAGAACTGAATATCAAAGGACGCTCTTTTCTGACGCTCAGGGATTTTACTCCGGAGGAGATCGAGGGACTCCTCGATCTGGCGGATAAGCTTAAGGATAAGAAAAAACGCGGTATTTTCGGAACGACGCTCGCGAGAAAGAATATTGCGCTGATCTTTGAAAANNAGGACCCGCTGCGCGTTCACCGTCGGTGCCAGAGACGAAGGCGGATTCCCCGAATATCTTGGGGTCAATGATATCCAGCTCGGCAGCAAGGAGAGCGTCGAGGATACCGCCCGCGTGCTCGGCAGAATGTTTGACGGCATCGA
>DBVZ01000066.1:12264-18108 GCA_002308255.1 Lachnospiraceae bacterium UBA1251
AACGAATTCCACCCGACGCAGATCCTTGCGGACTTTATGACAATGCGGGAACACCTGGGAGGGCTCAAAGGAAAAAAATTCTGCTTCCTCGGCGACGGCCGCAATAATATGGCCAATTCCCTTATGGTCGGCTGCGGAAAGATGGGGATCGATCTTGTGATCATCGCTCCCAGGGAGCTGTGGCCGGATCCGGCGCTCGTAGAGGAGTGCCGCGGATACGCCGCGCAGGCGGGTTCGGTTATTCTTTTCTCGGAATCCACGGATGCGGTGAGCGATGCCGATGTCATTTACACGGACGTCTGGGCATCGATGGGAGAAGAAGCCAAGGCCGCGGAACGCGAGGCACTGCTGAGACCGTATCAGGTCAACGCGGAACTCATGAAAAAGACCGGCAAAGAATCCACGATCTTCATGCACTGCCTGCCGGCAATCAAGGGCAAGGAAGTGACGGAAGAGGTCTTTGAGTCAGCACAGTCGGTCGTCTTTGACGAGGCGGAAAACAGAATGCACACGATCAAGGCCGTGATGGTGGCGACGCTGGGCGACTATCAGCCGATGCCCGAGGAGATCGTAAGAGGAGGCCTGCCGGAGGGTTTCGATCCGTTCGCGAGACCGGAGAAATTTGAAGAATTCTCGGATCCGGAGATTATTGAGCCGTTCGCAGCGGCGGAGGATGATGAAAATGCTTCTTGTGATTGACGTTGGAAATACCAATATAACCGTCGGGCTGTTCGACAGCGAAGCGCTGTGCGGGACGTTCCGTCTGACGACAAAACAGACCTGCACTTCCGATGAATACGGATTTTATTTAAAGACTCTGATGCGGGAAAAGTTTGATTTTCTGACCCCGATCGACGGGTGCATCATCAGTTCGGTCGTGCCGAACGTCATGCATTCGCTGACGAGCGCCGTGATCAAGTATTTCAACATCCGTCCGATCATCGTCGGACCGGGCCTCAAGACCGGGATCCACATCAAGATCGACAACCCGAAGGAACTCGGCGCCGATAAGATCGTGGACGCGGTGGCGGCACACGAAATTTACGGCGGAAATCTGATCGTCATCGACTTCGGAACGGCGACGACCTATGATCTTGTGGGGGAAGACGGAACTTTTCATACCGGCGTGATCCAGCCGGGCATTGCCATTTCGGCGCACGCCCTGTCGGAGAAAGCGGCGAAGCTGCCGAATATCGAGCTCCGGAAGCCGAAAACGATCATCTCGAGACATACCGTCGAAGCGATGCAGGCCGGCGTGATCTACGGATATATCGGCTCCTGCAAATACATCATCGAAAAGATCAAAGAGGAATCCGGGCTGGACGATATCAAGGTCGTTGCGACCGGCGGACTCGGAAAGATCATCGCGGACGAACTGCCGGAGATCAACTATTACGATGAGACGCTGATCCTGAAGGGACTGCAGATCCTGTATGCAAAAAATAAGTAACGGCGGAAAAACAGATAACAGTGAGCAGAAGCGGCAGCGATCCGGCGGGCCGCTTCTGCATTTGTGTCCGGAGAATCCCCTTGTCCTCGCCCCGATGGCGGGGATCACGGACCGCCCGTTCCGGACGCTGGCAAGGAGATACGGCGCCGGCATCGTCTGCATGGAGATGATCAGTGCCAACGCGATCAAATACGGCAACAGGAAAACGGAAGAACTCATTTCCATCGATCCGGGGGAGCATCCCGTTTCGCTGCAGCTGTTCGGACCTGATCCCGATACGATGGCGCTGGCGGCGGAATACATCTCGGACCGGTATGATTTTGATATCCTCGATATCAATATGGGGTGTCCCATGCCGAAGATCGTAAGCAACCGCGAGGGCTGTGCCCTTATGAAGGATCCGGAAGCGGCCGGCCGCATCGTGGAGGCTGTGGTGCGGTCCACGGACCGGCCGGTCACCGTGAAAATGAGGTCCGGCTTTTCGGAAGGACAGATCAATGCGCCGGAGCTGGCAGTCATCTGTGAGCAGGCCGGCGCGGCGGCGGTCGCCGTGCACGGCCGCACCCGGGAGCAGTACTATACCGGGCAGGCGGACTGGGACGTGATCCGGAAAGTGAAGGATACGGTGCGGATCCCCGTGATGGGAAGCGGGGATGTCGATTCCCCCGAAAAGGCTGTCCGGATGCTGCGGGAGACCGGCTGCGATTATGTGATGATCGGGAGGGCGTCCCGGGGAAACCCGTGGATCTTTGCGGAATGCCTTGAAACGCTCCGTAAGGAGGGGCTTGCACGCGTACAGGGGACAAATGACCTGCCGCCGAAGAGAGAGGAGGTTCCGGGAGAGGAACTATTTCCGGGAACCGACCTTCTTTACGCAACGATCCTCGAGCATGCCCGGATGCAGATCGCCGAAAAGGGAGAGGCCATGGGAATGCTGCAGATGAGGAAGCATGTCGCCTGGTATATGAGCGGCCGGAGGAATGCCGCGGCGGTCCGGAGGGGCGCCAATGAGCTGTGCCGTTACGAACAGCTGGAGGCGCTGCTTTCGGAATGGAAAGCAGGTATAGAGCGTGACCTATAAAAATTTATAAAAGAATGAACTGTTCCATTGACAATTATGTGCAAAATGCTATAATTTCATACTTGATAAACCCATTCACAAGGAGGGGAATGTAATACATGGCAGCACCTGTAACTGAAAAGAAGAATGTCATGACCTATGAAGGTCTGAAAGCGCTGGAAAATGAACTGGAAGAGCTCCGCACCGTGCGGCGCAAGGAAGTTTCCCAGAAGATCAAAGAAGCGCGTGAACAGGGCGACCTTTCCGAGAACGCAGAGTATGACGCAGCAATGGATGAACAGCGCGATATCGAAGCCCGTATTGAAGAGATCCAGAAGATCCTCAAGCACGCGGAAGTCATTGACGAGGAGGAAGTCAGCACAGACGCGGTTGGAATCGGCTGCAGAGTAACCGTTTTCGATCTGGAATATGAGGAAGAACTCGAATTTGCCATCGTCGGCTCGACAGAAGCAAACAGCCGTTCGGGGAAGATCTCCAATGAATCTCCGGTAGGAAAAGCGCTCATGGGAGCCAAAGTGAACGATGTGGTGACGGTCGTGATGCCGGGCGGAGAAGCAAAGTATAAGGTTCTCAAGATCGAGAGAAATATCCCGAAAACAGCGTAAAATGCAAAACCGGTATTTCGGCGAAAGGCCGCGCCTTAAGCGCGGTCTTTTTCGTGAAAAGCGGGAATGCGGAACCGGGACGGGGAGGACAGCCGGTGAAGAAAAAGGAAGATAAACAGGCGGCAGCCGAACAGAAAGACACATGGGTGAAGCGCCGGCACAGAGTTATTCGGAGAGTGCTCGGGCCGTTCATAAAGCTCCTGTGCGTGCTTCTGTACGGCGTCCGTATTGAAAAATACAGTCCGGAAGAAGGTGCCCCCTGTCTGGTCCTGTACAATCATCAGACGCCTTTTGATCAGTTCTTCGTATCACTGACGTTTAAAGAACCCGTTTATCATGTGGCGACGGAAGATATTTTTTCTATCGGAAGGCTGGCTGACCTGCTCCGCTGGCTCGTTGCGCCGATCCCGATCAAAAAGCAGGCAGCCGATCTCTCCGCGATCCGGACGATGAGACAGGTCGCGAAGGAGGGCGGGATCATCGCCCTCGCGCCGGAAGGAAACCGGACGTACAGCGGCAAAACGGAGTATATCAACCCGTCGGTCGCGAAACTGGTCCGCCTTCTGAAACTTCCGGTCGCGCTGTGCCGGATCGAAGGCGGATACGGCGTGCAGCCCCGCTGGAGCGACCGGACCCGGAGAGGAACGATGCGCAGCTATGTGTCCGAGATCATTTCTCCGGAAGAAGCTGCGAAAATGTCGAATGAAGAGCTTTATGACCGGATCCGGAACGGGCTTTTCGTAAATGAGGCCGTCTCCGACCGGAAGTTCTTTTCCGCAAGAAGAGCGGAGTATCTCGAGCGCGCGGTCTATGTGTGCCCTTTCTGCGGACTTGCAGCGTTCCGAAGCAGGGGAAATGTGACCGAATGCCTCACCTGTCACCGCAGGGTGCGGTATCACACGGATAAGCACCTGAGCGGAGAAGGATACAAATTTCCTTTCCGATATGTCAATGACTGGTACGAATACCAGAATACATTTGTGAGGGGGCTTTCCCTCTCCGCGGATACGGAACATACGATCCGGAGCGGGGAATGGTTCTTTAAAGATGAGGGCGTCGGCATTTTCGAAGTCATCCCTTATAAAAAGAAGAAAGCGCTTCTCGGGGACGCATCCGTTCAGCTGCACGCGGACGGGATCTCGATCTCGGCAGAAGGGCAGACCCGGTGCATCCCGTTCCGGGACGTCGATTCGGCGGCCGTGCTCGGGCGAAATAAACTGAACGTTTACTATCAGGACAGGATCTGGCAGTTTAAAGGAAAAAAACGGTTTAACGCGCTGAAATACCTCAATTTTATTTACCGGTTCAAACAGGGAGAGAGTGATGGAGAATTTCTGGGATTATAGTGTCTGGGGCTTTTTTAATCTGATCGCGGTGCTGATGATCAGCCTGCTCGCGGCAAATGCCATGAAAAGAACCATCCGGCTCCTTCAGGCGTCCCTGATCCCGACGTCGGTCCTGGGCGGCATGCTCCTGCTTGCGGTCGCCGCCGTTTTCCGGCTGGTCACGGGAAAGGTCATGTTTGACACGGGATTCTTCGGGGGAAAAGGGAGCGACACGCTTGAGGTCATTACTTATCACATGCTGGCGCTCGGATTTATCGCGACGACGTTTAAATCGTCCTCCGGCAAGCTCACCAAAAAACGGGCGTCGGAGATCTTCAACACCGGCGTCACGACCGTTTCGACCTATCTCATGCAGGGAATTCTGGGCCTTTGCATTTCCATTGCGGCGGCACTTATCATGCCGCGGTTTTTCAAGGCGGCCGGCATCCTTCTGCCGTTCGGTTACGGGCAGGGAACAGGCCAGGCGCTCAATTACGGAGGCATTTTCGAAAATGACTTCGGATTCGTGGGAGGAAAAAGCTTCGGACTTACCATCGCGGCGCTCGGATTCTTAAGCGCAAGTGTCGGCGGCGTCATTTTCCTTAACGTTCTCCGGAGAAGAGGGAAACTGAGTGCCGCGATCGGCGCGGAACAGTCGATCCGCTCGGAAGAGATCCAGGGGGACAATGAGATCCCGATGCAGGAGAGCATCGACAAGCTCACGGTCCAGATCGCACTTGTGGTCGTCGGTTATCTGCTGGCATATCTCATCATGAGGCTGCTCGGAAGGTTCCTGCCGGGCATGCGCTCGGTGATCTTCGGATTCAATTTCCTTCTGGGCGTGCTCAGCGCGGCGCTGATCAAAGGACTGATCAACCGGCTGACGAAGGCCGGCGTGATGAAAAAGAAGCATATCAACAATTTCCTCATGACCCGCGTGAGCAATTTCTTCTTCGACCTCATGGTCGTTGCCGGTATCGCGGCGATCCGGCTGCACGTCCTGCGGAATTACTGGGTCGTGATCCTCATCATGGGCATCGCGGGGCTTGTTTCCACGTTCTATTACAACCGCTTTGTGGCAGGGCGCCTCTTCCCCGAATACAAGGATGAACAGTTCCTGATGATGTACGGCATGCTGACCGGCACCGCAAGCACCGGGACGATCCTCCTCCGCGAACTGGACAGGGAATTCCGGACGCCGGCGGCCGACAACATGGTCTACCAGAACTTTCCCGCGATCGTGTTCGGATTTCCGATGATGCTTCTGGCAACCATGGCACCGGAAAGGCCGGGTCTGACGCTGGTCATCCTGATCGCGTTTTTCGCGGTGATGAATGTGATCCTGTTCCGGTCGGAAATCTTTCATTTTCGAAAAAAACAGGT
>DBVZ01000066.1:18200-18331 GCA_002308255.1 Lachnospiraceae bacterium UBA1251
GTTTTCCGGACCGGATAAATGAAAGGATATAAAATGGCAGAGAATCAGCAGGCAAAAGGACAGAACAGAGGCGGAAACGAGAAGGTGCAGGATCTCAACCAGCTGCGCAAGGTGCGCCGCGAGAAGCTCGC
>DBVZ01000107.1:0-4208 GCA_002308255.1 Lachnospiraceae bacterium UBA1251
TTCTGTCGCGCGGGATGGATCATTATAATCTGTCGCTTCCGATCGATGCCTCGGTCCCGTTTCTTCCCTGGACCGTCAGCATTTATTTCTTCGGATGCTTTATTTTCTGGTTCTTTCTTTACCGCCGGGCCGCNNGGCAGACGGCAGATCGTTTTTTCTGCGCCAATCTTCTCGGAAAGGTGATCTGGACGCTCTTTTTTCTGTTCCTCCCGACAGCGATGACGAGGCCGGAACTAAACGGGTCCGGATTCTGGATTCTGTTTATGCGGATCGTCTACCGGCTCGACGATCCGTACAATCTTTTCCCGTCTTTGCACTGCTTCATCGCCTGGCTCTGCTGGACGGGCATACGCGGGAACCGTCAGGTTCATGTACTTTGGCGCGTCTCCGCCCTGCTGATGGGCATCATAGTCTGCATCAGCACGCTGACCACGCGGCAGCATGTGATTCTGGATGTAGCAGGCGGCATCCTGCTCAGCGAGCTGTGCTGGCTGCTTGCCGGCTGCAATAAGATCCGCCGTCTGTATACCGGCCTTATTAATTCCGTTCTCCTTACTCTACCGACTTCAAAGACTCCGCCATGTTGATCTTGTCGATCCTGAAGCTCATGAACTGGTTCACGAGCAGGGTAAAAGCAAAGGTCAGCAGCACGGACCAAAGGAAACTGAGCGGTCTGATCGTGATATTGAAATACACCATATCGACCACGATCTGCTTGATCACGAACCGGTGCAGCAGAATGCCGAGCCCGAGGCCGGCGATCACGCCGAACAGCGTAAGGACCATATTCTCCCGGAAAACATATTCCGCGGTCTCATTTCTGTAAAATCCGAGAACTTTGATCGTGGCGATCTCCCGGATCCGCTCGAGAATATTAATATTTGTGAGGTTATACAGCACGACGAGCGCGAGTCCGGCCGCGCTGAGGATGACGACGATAACGATGAGATTGAGACTCGACATCATTTTCGTGAGACGCACCATAAAATCTTTGAACAGCATGACCGTCGTCACGTTGTCGCACGCAGCGAGCGCCGTCTGCGCCTGGTAGACATCCTCGCCCTCCGCGAAATTGACGTACGCCCCGTTCGCGTCCGCCTCACCCGTGACAGCGGCGATCGTCTCCGGCGTAAGGATCACGTAATTATAGACGTGGTTTTCGAAAATGCCGGTGACCCGCACCGTCATGCTCTTCATATCTTCATTCCGCAGCCGCATCGTATCCCCGGCACTCAAATGATACCGCTCGGCAATGCTCACACTGATCAGAGCCTCTCCTTCCGCGGGCAGCGCGAGCTCCCCTCCGTCCGTATCCCGGAGCCGGAAGAACGAATCGAGCTGTTCCGTATCGTACGGCGCGATGAGATTGACGCTTTTTACCTGTGAGCCCGCCAGCAGATCCCATGTCGAGCCGTGATACGGCATATAGGAGGCTCCGGTCTCCAGCAGTTTCTCCGCGACGTCCTCCGGCAGTTCTCCTCCTTTTCCCTCTTTGAATACGAGATCCGCGTCCGCGACCTGAATCTCCCCGTACTGCGTCTCCGCGAAGGAGGCAATCGAGTCATTGATCCCGAATCCGGTGAGAAGCAGGGCCGTGCAGCCGCTGATGCCGATCACCATCATGAAAAACCGCTTTTTGTAGCGGAAAATATTCCTTGCAGAGATCTTGTGCATGAATTTCATGCGGCTCCAGATAAACGGGATATACTCAAGGAAAATACGTTTCCCCGCCTTCGGCGCGCGCGGACGGAGAAGAGACGCCGCCGGCTCTTTCAGCTCGGAGCGGATACTCATATAGGTCGTGCCCGCCGAACAAAGGATCGACACAAGAAGCACCGCGAGCGCAAGCTTCCAGCTGAAGATCCAAAGCAGCGGCAGTTTGATATACATGATCTTGTAGGCATGCCAGATGACCGCCGGGAACAGGAAAATACCGACGGAAAATCCGAATACGCAGCCAAGTACCGCCGCGCTCCCGGAATAGACCATGAACGTGCGGATGATGTCATTTTCCGAGTACCCGAGTCCCTTGAGGACGCCGATCTGTCCCCGCTGCTCCTCCGCCATGCGGGTCATCGTGGTCATGCACACGAGCACGGCGACAAGAATGAAGAATACCGGAAATACCTTCGCGATCTGCGCCACGATCTCGGAATCGCTCTCAAAACAGGAATAGGCAATATTCGTGTTCCGCTCCAGGACATAGGTATCGGGTTCCTTCAGGTCCGCGAGCTCCGCCTCGGCATCGGAGAGCTTCGTCTCCGCGTCCACGATCTCCCGGTCAAAGGTTTCTTTTCCCTCTTCGTAATCCCGGAGGCCGTCCTGATACTTTCTTAAGCCGTCCTCGTATTCGAGAACACCTTCGTCGTATTCGACTTTCGCGTCCTCAAATTTCTGCTGACCTTCCTCGAATTCCCTGCGGCCGTCCTGATATTTTTTCAGATTATCGTCATACTGCGATTTTCCCGAGCGGTACTCCGCAAGACCTCTCTCATACTCCGCGACGCCCTGCTCATACTGCCTTTTGCCGGCCTCGAACTGCGCGGCAGCTTCCTCGTACTGCTTTTTGCCGGCTTCGTACTGACTTTTTCCTTCGTCAAACTGTTTTTTACCGGCATCATACTGCGCTTTTCCGGTCTCGTACTGCGCCTTGCCCTCTTCAAACTGAGATCTGCCGGTTTCGTATTCCGCCTTGCCAGCGTCATACTGTGCCTTTCCGGCCTCGTACTGCGCTTTCCCTGCGTCGTACTGCGCTTTCCCGCTCTCATACTGCGCGACGCCCGCCTCGTACTGCTGCTTACCTGCTTCATATTCCGCGACGCCGGCATCGTACTGCGCCATTCCGTCCTCGTACTGCGCCTTCCCGGCTTCGTACTGTGCTTTCCCGGCCTCGTACTGCGCTTTCCCGGCCTCGTACTGCGCGACACCCGTCTCGTACTGCGCTTTTCCGGCGTCGTACTCCGCTTTTCCCGCGTCATACTGCGCCTTTCCGGCGTTATACTGCGCTTTTCCTGCGTCATATTGCGCCTTCCCGGCATCATACCGCGCTTTGCCCGCGTCATATTGGGACTTCGCAGCTTCATACTGAGCGAGAAGCGCGTGATACCTGGCTATACTCTCCTCGTCCGTTTTCGTGCTGAGATCCGCGAGCATCGCTTCCATCGCGTCGAGCTGCGCCTTAGCGGCCGCGAGCTCACCCTCCGACGCATCCAATTCCGCTTTCGCGGCTGCAAGTTCTTTCTCCGAGGCATCGAGCGCTGCTTTCGCCGCCGCGAGCTCATTCCCTTTATCGTCCAGGACAGTTTTAGCCGCTTCCAGCTCTTTCCCGGAGGCATCAAGTGTCTCTTTCGCCGCCGCGAGTTCTTTCTCTGTCGCGTCAAGAACGGCTTTCGCGCTCTCGAGTTCTTTTCCTTTTTCATCGAGAGTCGCTTTCGCCGCATCCAGCTGCTGCCCGGTGGCATCCAGCTGCTGCTTTGCGTCGGTCAGCTGCTTTTCCGTCTCATCAAGCGTCGCCTTCGCTCCGGAGAGTTCCTTCTCCGACTCGTCCAAAGTCGCTTTTGCGGCATCCAGTTTTTTCTCATTTTCGTCGAGCTCCGCCTTACCCGCATCGAGCTCCTTCTCGGATTCCGCGAGGATCTTTTCATTTTCATCGAGCTCGGACTTCGCCTCTTTCAGCTGCCGGTCCGTCTCGTCGAGCTTTTTCTGCCCCTCCTCGATCTCTTTTCCGGAGGCGTCCAGCGTCTTTTTGCCGCTGTCGAGCTTCGACTTCGCCTCATCCAGCTCTCTTTTGCCGTCCGCAAGCTGATCCGCCGCGTCATCCAGCTTTTCTTTATTCTCTTTCAGCTCTTTTTCGGCGTCATCCAGTTCCTTTTTGCCGTCCGCGAGCTCTTTTTCCGCGTCGTCCAGTTCTTTTTTTCCGTCCTCGAGTTCCTTTTCCGCATCCGCAAGTTCCTTCTCGCCGTCCGCTTTCTTCTCCTCGAACTCGTCCCGGGCGTCCGAGATTTCCTTTTCCGCATCCGTATACAGACGCTCGAACCTCCCATCCGCGGCATCCTGCGCCGCCATCTCCCAGCGGTCCCGGTTTTCGTCCATCCGTTCACTATATGCGTCGGAAAAAATAACGTCTCCGCCATTTAAGCGGACATACACATCCGTGTAGTAATCCTCTGTAAATGCTTCTTTGGGCAGATACAAAAAGCCCCGGACGG
>DBVZ01000107.1:4280-10448 GCA_002308255.1 Lachnospiraceae bacterium UBA1251
GTATCTTCTTCGTTGAGTTCGGAGAACCGGATCGTGTCGCCTACCTTAAGGGACATCCGGTTGTTGGAATCGACAATGCATTCGCGCGCGTTCCGGGGCAGTTCCCCTTCCATAAGGCGCAGCCTGTTGACATCGTCGGTTATAGAATAGACTTTATAGACTGCAAATTCGCCGTCTTTATTTTCGCATATTACGTCATACTGCCAGGCGCCCTCGGCACAGACGGCATCTTCTTCACCGCGGAGCTCCCGGACATCCTCTTCCTCCCAGCCGAGCGTCGAAAGAAGATGATAATCATAAAAACCGTATTCTTTATAAAATGTATCTACCGTGTGGACAATGACCGGCGTCGTCATACGGATACCGGAAAAGAAGCCGACGCCAAGCGCGATGATCGCGAAAATGGCAAAAAACCGGCCGAACGTGCCCCGGATCTCCCGGAAGGTCATGAGGTTGAGTGTCTTTTTATGTCTCACGGCTTGTCTTCTGACGAGTAACTGATCTGTATTTCTGGCTGCTTATCGCTCTGTTCTTCTGGCGACTTACTGATCTATGCTTCTGACGACTTATCGGGCTTACCATTGATCTGCATTGTCCGCCGTCTCCCCCTTCTGCCGGTTCCGGGACGGCTTACCACTCGATCTCGGATATATCCGCAGGATTCTCATTCCGGTACATTTTCTCAACGCGGCCGCTCTTTACGGTGATGATCCGGTCCGCCATCGCCGTGATCGCCGAGTTATGCGTGATCACGATCACGGTCATTCCTTTTTCCCGGCAGGTGTCATAAAGCAGCTTCAGAACCGCTTTTCCGGTCGTGTAGTCCAGCGCGCCGGTCGGCTCGTCGCAGAGCAGAAGTTTCGGATTCTTGACGAGTGCGCGGGCGATCGCCACTCGCTGCTGCTCGCCTCCCGAGAGTTGCGCAGGGAAATTTGCCATTCGCCCCTCAAGGCCGACGCCGCGGAGGACGTCCTCCGGAGAAAGCGGATTTTCCGACAGCTGCGCCGCGAGTTCTACATTTTCGAGGGCAGTCAGATTCTGCACGAGGTTATAGAACTGGAAGACGAAGCCGATGTCAAAGCGGCGGTATTTGGTGAGCTGCTTTTTGTCAAATGCGGAAATCTCCACACCGTCGAGAAATACCTTTCCGTCTGTCAGGGAATCCATTCCGCCGAGAATATTGAGGATCGTAGTCTTTCCGGCGCCGGACGCGCCGACGATCACGCAGAATTCCCCTTTTTCCACAATAAAATCCGTGCCTTTAAGAGCGGGGATTTCAACTTCCCCGCTCCGGTAAATCTTTGTCACATTTTGGAATTCCACATAAGACACGGTTTATTTCTCCCCCTGTCCGATTTTCCGTTCAGGTCTCCGTCCGGATTCCTGTCAGTTTTTCTGCGCTTCCGGTGCTTTTACTGCGCCTCTTTTTCCATATTGTAAGCCATCATGCAGTCCTGGACCGCGAATTTCCCGCCTCCGATCTCAAGGTCCACGCCTGTGATAAAGGACGCGCAGGGCGATGCAAGGAACACGACAGGCTTGGCGATCTCCTCGGGATCTCCCGTCCGGTGCATGGCGATGTCTTTGTAGTATTTCTCCGGATCGGATTTGATCATGTCATAAGCGAGCGGTGTCAGAATAACACCCGGCATATATCCGACGACACGGATGCCGAACGGTGCCAGCGCTCCTGCCGTCGATTTGGTAAAGGAAGCGACCGCGCACTTGGACGCCGCGTAGATCGTGCTGTTAGCCTGGGCCATATGTGTCGCAAAGCTTGAGGCATTAATGATGACGCCGCCGCCCTGTTCCTTCATAATGGAGCCCGCGATCTGGGTGCACAGGAAGACGGATTTCGTGTTGATATCCATTATGTAGTCGTAGTCTTCTTCCGAATAGTCGAGGAATCTCCCGAGCCGGTTCGTCCCCGCGTTATTGACCCAGACATCGATGGAGCCGAATTTTTCTTTCACTCGCTGCGCAAAAGCACTGACTTCGCTCTTTTTCGAAGCGTCCAGCGCTTCAAAATACAGGTCATACCCTTCTTTCGCAAGTTCCTCCGCGAACGAGTGCAGGGCTTTTTCCGTGCGCCCGAAGGTGGCAACGACGGCACCTTCTTTAAAGAATTCTTTGACGATGGCGCTGCCGATCCCTTTCGATCCGCCCGTTACTACGACAACTTTTCCTGTTAGACCAAGATCCATGGTTTGCCTCCCTTCCGGCTTCTCCTCTCCGATGATCAACGCTATAATCATACACGGAAATGACTGATTTGGCAACGAGAGCTCTCTTTTCCGATTGTTTCACAATCCTTGAACTGCCTATGGTAAAATGCGGTCATTTGTGCGAAAATAGACTCGCTTAAGGAGGTACATCATCTATGAAACAATCCCGTCCTTTTATGATCTTACTTGCTTTCCTTCTTGTGTGTCTGCTGATTCTCGGCGGATGCGCGGGACTTCTGAAGGACAGCGGCGATACCGGTTCCCGGGAGGAAACAGCAGCCGGTCCCGCAGGGAATGAGAATGACCCTTCCGCCGATACGGAATCTTTGGAAGCCGAAAACGAGCGTCCCGGACAGCGAGCCGTCCGGTTCGTCTGACAGTACGGATTCCGCATCCGATCCCGCCGCGGAGAATCCGGCAGACAGCACTTCCGCACCGGAAGAATCCGATGAAGAAAGTACCGAAATACCGGTTATTGCGCCGGAATCCTTCTCCGTGAAGGAAGACACGGAAATCTCGTTTGATCCGTCCTGGCAGTACGGCGAATTTTCAAAGATCAATTCCGGCACGGCCAAACTGTACTATTCGCATGCCCTTGAGCCGAAAGACATTACCGTATGCATCAACGCAGGTCATGGAACACAGGGAGGATCGAGCGTGAAAACACAGTGCCACCCCGACGGAACTCCGAAAGTGACCGGCGGATCGACCGCTGCGGGGGAGACCCATGCGTACGCCGTTTCGACCGGCATGGATTTCGCGGACGGAACGCCGGAAAGGGAAGGCACCCTCGCCCTCGCTCTCGTCGTCAAGGAAAAACTTCTTGACGCCGGCTACAACGTCCTTATGATCCGCGAGACCGACGACGTCCAGCTCGACAATATCGCCCGCACCCTGATGGCCAATGCCTATGCAGACTGTCATATCGCCCTTCATTACGACAGTACGTCCTCTGATAAGGGAGCCTATTTTATGAGCGTTCCGAACGTCTCTTCCTATCGCGCGATGGAACCGGTCGCTTCTCACTGGGAGGAACATAACCGGCTTGGTTTTTCCGTGATCGAAGGTCTTCGCTCCGCGGATATCAAAGTGATGGGCGACGGCTCCGCCGAAACGGATCTCACACAGACTTCCTACTCGACAGTTCCTTCGATCGACCTCGAAGTAGGGGACAAAGTTTCGGACCGCTCTCCGGAGACACTGAATGCGCTTGCCGACGGCATTGCCGCGGGACTTGACATTTTCTTTGAACAGGATTCTTCCGAAAATGCGAATGACCCGGCCGGAAAAGCACCGGCCTCCGAGGAAGAATCATCCGATCACAGCGAAGAAACTCCGGCCTTCTCCGACGGAGAAAAAACGGGGCCGGCAGAATAACAAAAAGAAAGGATGGGATACGTTATGCAGGAACCTGTCAAGATCATCAGCGATACTCTCGTGCAGCAGTATATTACTGTCGAAGATGTCATCGAACAGGTGGAGAATACCTGGAAATGGTATGGTGAAGGCAAAGTGATCATGCCGTCCAAGATCACGCTGGATATGAACAGTCTCGGCGTCCACGGCTGGTTCAACTCCATGCCTTCCTATATTCAGGAGACGGACCTTGCCGGTCTGAAATTTGTCGGCGGCTTTATCGATAACCGCGCGATCGGACTGCCGTTTATCCGGGCCAAAGTATTTCTGTGCGATCCCCGCACCGGTTCCATGAAAGCCCTGATGGGCGGGGACTGGATCTCCCAGTTCCGGACCGGAGCGCAGCCCGCGATCGCCTGCAAATATCTGGCTTCTTCCACAGATGTCGTCACGATCATCGGGGCGGGCGCCCAGGCTTACGCCGCACTGGAATGCATGCGCCGCGTCCTTTCTCTGAAAGAGGTCCGGATCTGCGATATCTTCCCGGAAGCAAGAAAGAATTTCATCGCAAAATTCCCGGACGTCTCCTTTGCAATGAAAGACTGCGGCAGTATTGAAGAAGCCTGCCGCGGGAGCGATGTGATCATTACCCTGACAACAGCGGACGCGCCGCTCGTACATGACGGCTGGGTCGATGAAGGCGCGCTGGTTCTCACGATGGGTTCCTACACGGAAACGGACGAAGAGCTCGTTCTTCACTGTGACAGGCTCCTCACGGACCACATCGGACAGACGCTTCACCGCGGAAACCTGTGCGAGATGGCGAAAAAAGGTCTTGTGACCGAGGATTCCTTCTCTGCCACCCTGCCGGAAGTGATCGCCGGCCTGAAACAGGGCAGGACCGGTCCGAAGGAACGGATCGTGTGCCAGCTGGTCGGCATGGGGGCACCGGATGCCGCCGTTGCCGCGCTCGTCCTGAAGCACATTGAAGAGAGCGGCGCTGCCGTTCCGGAGATCGATCTCTCCTGAACACGGTACTTTCTGTCAGGAGAAGCACTTCACCGAAAGGATAAAAAAAGCGGAGTTCCATCGCAGGTCTCCGCTCTTTTCTGTTCATTTCACAGCATCCCAATCCCGCAGGATGTCAAGGATCTCCTCCTCATAATCTCCGGAAAACTCTTCCACTCTTCCTCCGGTCCGGATATTGCTCTCGCATCCCGGCTCTTCCGGCGGGAATTCCCAGATATGATAAGGGACGCCCCGGAACTGAAAATCTATGCTGCCGCAGCCGTTTTCTCCTGTATAGTCAAAATCGATATTCTTTTCTCTTAAAAAAGCCTGAATTTTTTCCAGTCTCTCCACGGAACCGTTTTCCTTTCAAAAAGTTTTTTCTCTGAAAATGCCTGCTCTCCGTCAGAGGATCTCCACAAGCTCGATCGAGAAATTCAGTTCTTTGCCGGCCATCTCATGGTTGGCATCGAACGTGATCAGGGTATCGTCTTTTGCAATGACCCTGACGATGAACGGCTGGCCGTAGTCATTGGTAAGATAAGCCCTCTGGCCCACTTCAAGTCCTTCGGAACCGGGAAGTTCCCTGATAGCGACACTGAAGACGGCATCCGGATCCGCAGGTCCGTAAGCTTCTTCCGGCATAAGATGGACGTCCAGGATCTCACCCGGATCCATCTGCGCGACCGCCGCGTCGAAGCCGCGGATCATCATTCCCGCTCCGCATACAAACTCAAGAGGTTCCCCCCGGTCATAGGAGGAATCGAACTGCGTCCCGTCATCGAAGGTTCCCCTGTAATGGACCCGACAAGTTTTTCCGACGTTTTTGCCCTCGATCGGGCTGGGGCCGCATCCGCTGCATCCAGCACATCCGCCGGAAGCGCATCCGCCTTCCCCGCAGGAATGATCGTGCTCTTCCCCATGCTCATGGTCATGGTGATCACAGTTGACGCCGGTGGAAACCAGCTCTCCTTTCAGATACGTTTCGACCGCTTCGTCCGCGCTGCCCTGTGCACCGGCATACACTTCGATCCCGGCTTCCGCAAGCGCCGCCTGCGCACCGGCTCCCATGCCGCCGCAGATCAGGACTCCGATATCATATTGTGCAAGAAGGCCGGCAAGAGCTTCGTGCCCGACGCCGCCGGCGCTCATGATCTCACTGGAGACGACCGCTCCGTCTTCCACATCATAGATCTTGAAAGACTTCGTTCTTCCGAAGTGCTGAAAGACTTCTCCGTTTTCGTAGGTGACTGCAACTTTCATCTGTTTTTCTCCTTTTCAGTGTTTCCCGCAGTATAACGACGATTATAACAGAATCGCCGGATGTTTTCATCGTTTTATTATGTTTTCGCTTTTTTGGATCGGGGACATCATTCTGATATGTAATGATTAGCGGATCAGAGAACTGCAAAAAGGAAGGATCATTGCGATGAGTTATATCCTCAAAGATACGGAAACGCTTCACCGGCTCTGTCCCGGCAGTGATCGACGGCAATGACGCCAGGATGGCCTGCCGCGAAGGCCTGATCGGCATGTCCTGCACCAATACCAATCCGATCACCGTTCCCACTTACGGACG
>DBVZ01000125.1:0-982 GCA_002308255.1 Lachnospiraceae bacterium UBA1251
GGCCTGCGGGTTCTGTCCGTAACCGGGCTGTGCGCCGCTGTAGGGAGGCTGGTTTCCCCGGTAGGGATCTGACGGCGCCGAAGGAGTCGCGGCAACCTTCGTTCCGCATCCCCTGCAGAACAGATCGCCTTCTTCTAGTTTCATCCCGCAATTCATGCAAAATTTCATAAGTCCTCCTCCTTTGAGCAAAAAACGGCGCTATACATGATCGTCGGAAAAATCAGCCTTCTTCCGCTTTATGATCCCGGAAAAACCATTCGACAAACCGGTTGGTGAGGCGGGAATACCAGTAGATCAGCATCGCCACCAGAACAGAAAGCGGAATGAACAGAAGGGACCACCACATCCAAAGATGATGGATGTCGTAGAATCCCGGAAGAAACAGGATACCGAGGACGAAAAGGCCCACGCTGACGGCAATGATAAATTTATGATAGGCATTCATGGGCATACAGACCTGCGTGACGATCAGCATGCCGATATACCCGGCCAGGACAAGCGTGAATGTCGAATACACATTGGCGTCCCAGTTGAAGATCTCGGTCATCAGCTGCACGAGCAGCATGGTCGTGACCATCGTGAACGCGCCCGGCGTTGCCACCTTCAGCACGTGACGGAGAAATCCCTCCCGCTGCAGCTGGTCCTGCTGCTCCAGGGTCAGGAGGAAGCTGGGAAGGCCGATGCAGAAGGAATTGATGAGTCCCATCTGCAGCGTTGTGAACGGATAGCTCCTGCGCAGGAGGATGTAAATGAAAACGAGGATGACGGAATAGATCGTCTTCGTTAGATACAAAGAACTGACTCGTTCGATATTGGAAATGATCTCGCGTCCCTCTTTCACGATATCCTTCATCGAAGTGAAATCCGAATTCAGCAGGACGATATGGGCTGAGTGCTTGGCAGCTTCGGAACCCGCCGCCATGGCAATCCCGCAGTCCGCGTCTTTGATGGCAAGAACGTCGTTGACGCCGTCCCCGACCAT
>DBVZ01000125.1:1049-11610 GCA_002308255.1 Lachnospiraceae bacterium UBA1251
AGGGTCGAAGCGTCGACGTATTTGTCGAAACCGAAGACGCCGGCTTTTTTCGCGACTGTCGAGACCGTGACGGGGTTGTCCCCGGAAATGACTTTGACCTGGACGTTATTGTCTGCAAAGTAGCGGAAGATCTCGGCCGCGTCCGTCTTGATGATATCGGAAATGATGATGACCGCGATCGGACGGATCTGGCCGACGTTCTCCTTTTCGGCAGAAATGCCGGAGGAGCGGCCGAGAAGCAGGACGCGGTATCCTTCTCTTGAATAGTTTTCAAGAAGGGAGAGAAGCTTCTCGTTGGCGCGGATCAGGAAATCCGGAGCGCCGAGAACATAGTCCCCGTGATCGGGGAAGCTGACGGCGCGGTATTTGCGGGCTGAGGAGAAGGGGATCTTTTCGCCGGTCTCCCAGTCCGTGCTTCTTCCGAAATATTTGATGAGCGCTGCCTGCGTCGCATTTTCGTCGTCAAATGCACCGCCGATCTCAGACATGATCTTATGGATGGATTCGATGGCAAGCCCGGAAAACGGGATGACATCGGCGACTTCCAGATCCCCGGTCGTAATGGTGCCCGTCTTGTCCGTACACAGAATATCGACGCGTGCCAGAGCTTCGATCGCCTCCATTTCCTGTACCAGGGCCTGCTTTTTGGCCAGGCGCCCGACACCGAGGATAAAGGAAATGGAAGTGAGCAGGACCAGTCCTTCCGGGATCATGCCGATGACGCCGGATACGGTGTGTACGATAGCGGCAGGCCAGTCGCCTGTAGACAGGTACTGGCTTCGCAGGAGAAGCAGCCCGAGGGGGATGATCAGAATGGAAATAAAACGGATAATGCTCCGGATGGTATCCTGCATTTCCGAGGTTGCTCTTTTCTTGGTCTGCGCCTTTTCGACCAGGGTGGAGGCATAGGTATTATCGCCGACGGCTTCCACCCGCATAGCGCCGGTTCCTGCGGAAATAAAGCTGCCGGACAGCAGTTTGTCGCCCTTTTTCTTCCGCACGGGTTTGGCCTCTCCGGTGAGGAGAGATTCGTTGACTTCCAGTCCGTCCGAGGAAATGACGGCGCCGTCCGTGACCAGCTGGTCGCCGGGCTCTACGCGGCAGATGTCGCCGAGAACGATTTTGTCGACAGGAATCTCGATGAGGCGTCCGGAACGGAAAACCTTTGTGCGGGCCGCCGTGACGACGGTCAGCTGATCAATGAGCTGCTTGACGCGCAGCTCCTGGATGATGCCGATCGCGGAATTGGCGATCACGACGCCGATGAACAGCACATTTTTGATCTGTCCCGTTGCGATGATGACGACGGCGAAAAAGAGGTTCAGGATATTGAAATAGGTGATCGTATGTGCCCGGACGATCTGCCCTACCGATTTTTGATGATTGTTTTTGGTTATATTGATCTGGCCTTCCGCAGTGCGCTTTGCGACTTCTTCTTCAGACAGGCCTTTGTAGATTACGTTTGCCATGCAGTTCTCCCGGCCCGGGTGGGGTTATTCGCATTTAATTATAGGAAAAGAAAATTGAAAATACAATAAAAAATATACGGCACTGGAAATGAGGAGGGAGGCGTGTTAGAATACGCCTGAATATATAATATATTATGTAAGAAAATATTACGGCAGGGGTGCCCCTCGGCACTTGTGCCGCGTTATGTGGTGCGGGGAGATAAGAAGATGTTTCTGATCGTCGGGCTCGGCAATCCGGGCAGAGAATACAGCGGAACAAGGCATAATGTGGGATTCGGCGCGCTGGACGAGCTGATCGCGGAGCAGCGGATCGACGGTCCGCTGCTGAAATTCAGGGCGATGACAGGAAAAGGATTTATCGGAGCGGAGAAAGTGATCGCCGCCAAGCCGATGACCTATATGAACCTGAGCGGGGAGGCCGTGCGGGCGATCGTTGATTTTTACAAGATCGACCCGGAGAAGGAACTGATCGTGATCAGCGACGACGTGGATCTTAAACCGGGCGTTCTGCGCATCCGGAAGAGCGGGAGCGCGGGCGGCCACAACGGGCTGAAGAGTATTATTCAGCACCTCGGGACAGAGAAGTTCGTCCGGATCCGGATCGGCGTCGGCGGAAAGAAAGACGGCCGGGACCTCGCGGACCACGTCCTGGGAAAGATCCCGGAGGAAGAGAAGGCCGTGATCGGAGAGGCGATGAAGAAGGCTGCGGAAGCGGCCGCGTGCATCGTGACGGACGGCGCTGATATCGCCATGAACCGTTTTAACACGAAGAAGGAAAAGAAGAAAAAGACGGCAGAGAAGACAGAAGAGGAAACCGCCGCGGATGTTTAATACTTTTACGGAACCCCTGCGGTCGCAGGAGGTATTTCAGAAACTGGAAGCGAAGCTCCGGAAGAACCGGGGCCTGCTTATGGTGTCCGGATGTATCGAGTCCCAGAAGGCGAATCTCGCGTACGCGCTGGCCGGAGAAGATTTCCGTGCTGTCATTATAGCCGAAAATGACCTGAAGGCGCGCGCATTCTATGAGGACTACCGTTTTTATCATGAAAATACTTATTTTTATCCGGCGAAGGACCTTCTGTTCTATCAGGCCGACGTCCGCAGCGGCCTCATGGACAGCGAGAGGGTCGCGGCGCTCCGGGCTGTCCTTTCGGATCCGAAAGCCGCGTTGGTCCTTTCCATGCCCTCCCTCATGGACCCGGTGACGCCGGCGGACCTGTTCCGCCGTTCGATCATGACGATCCGGAAGGGCGGGGAGACGGATCTGACGCATATGACGGAGATCCTGAGCTCGATCGGCTATGAGAGATCCTCCCTTGTGTCGATGCCCGGACAGTTCGCGGTGCGCGGAGATATTCTCGATATCTATTCCGTGACGCAGGAGCAGCCGTTCCGAATCGAACTTTTCGGGGATACCGTGGAATCGATCCGGTGCTTTGACCCGGAGAGCCAGCTGAAAGTGTCGGAAGAGGAGGAAGCAGTCATTTTTCCCGCCAATGATCATGCGGCGGCGAAAGACACGATTCTTTCCTATTTTGATAACGAACAGACGGTCTTTTTCCTCGACGACCCGAACCGTCTTGTTGACGGCGCGCATGCGACGGAGGACGAATTCCGCGAGAGCGTGGAGAACCGGATCAGTCAGGGGACGTATGAAGAGGGCATGATCCCTGATATTTTCGGGGCGGAAGAGATCATTGCGAGACTCAACAGACTGGACTGCGTGGCACTGTGCGCGATCCCGGCTGCAGCCGGGACCTGGGAGGTCAGGGGGCAGTTCAGCATTTCCGCGCAGGCCGTGAGCAGCTATAACAACAGTTTCGAGTATCTTGTGAAAGACCTCGGCCGTTACAAAAAGAACGGATACCGTGCGGCGGTCATGACCGTTTCCGCGACCAGAGCCCGGCGCATGGCGCAGGAGCTGAGAGACGCCGGTATTTCCGCGTTCTGTACGGACGACACGGACCGGATCCTCGAAAAAGGAGAGGTCCTTGTTGCCGCCGGACATGCGGCGAGGGGGTTTGAGTATCCCCTGTCGGGATTCGTGCTGATCTCGGAACAGGATATTTTCGGAAAAAAAGCACATCGGAAGAAGAGGCGCACGGAATACAGCGGAAAGAAGATCGCGACGTTTTCGGAACTGTCCTGCGGCGATTACGTCGTGCACGAAAGCCACGGCCTCGGCATTTACCGCGGGCTCGAAAAGATCCGGGTCGACGGCGTCATGAAAGACTATATGAAGATCGAGTATGACGGCAGCAACCTCTATGTGCTGGCGACGCAGCTCGATACGCTTCAGAAATATGCCGGCGCCGATGCCGGGACGCCGAGGCTCAATAAACTCGGGGGACAGGCGTGGAAGCAGACAAAATCGAGAGTCCGGAGTGCGGTGCGGGACATCGCCCGCGAACTGGTTGCGCTGTACGCCGCGAGGCAGGACGGGGAAGGCTTTGTTTACGGAAGGGATACCGTCTGGCAGAAAGAGTTCGAGGAAATGTTCCCGTATGAAGAGACAGAGGACCAGATCGCGGCGATCGAGGATACCAAACGGGACATGGAAAGCACGAAGATCATGGACCGTCTGATCTGCGGCGACGTCGGCTACGGGAAGACGGAAGTGGCGCTCCGGGCGGCATTCAAGGCGGTACAGGACAATAAACAGGTCGCCTTTTTAGTGCCGACGACGATCCTCGCCCAGCAGCATTACAATACGTTCCTCGAGAGAATGAAAGACTTTCCGGTGAGAGTGGACCTTCTGTGCCGGTTCCGGACAAAAGCGCAGCAGGAACAGACACTGAAGGATCTGAAGGCAGGGCTTGTCGACGTCGTGATCGGGACGCACCGGCTTCTGTCAAAAGATGTCCGGTTTAAGGATCTCGGTCTCCTCGTGATCGACGAGGAACAGCGGTTTGGCGTAACGCATAAAGAGAAGATCAAACAGCTCCGCAAAAACGTGGACGTCCTGACGCTGACAGCCACGCCGATCCCACGCACGCTCCACATGAGTCTGATCGGGATCCGGGACATGAGCGTTCTTGAGGAACCTCCGCAGGACCGCGTGCCGATCCAGACGTATGTATGCGAGTACAATCAGGAGATCGTCCGTGAGGCGGTCTCGAGGGAACTCGCGAGGGACGGGCAGGTCTACTATGTTTACAACCGGGTCGCCGACATCGCGGAAATGGCGCGGAGGATCTCGTCCCTGGTCCCGGAAGCTTCGGTGGCATACGCCGACGGCCAGATGAGGGAACAGGAACTTGAGAGGGTCATGGTCGATTTCATCAATCACGATATCGACGTCCTGGTGACGACGACCATCATCGAGACGGGCCTTGATATTCCCAATGTCAACACGATGATCATTCATGACGCCGACCGCTACGGTCTTTCCCAGCTGTATCAGCTCCGCGGCAGGGTCGGACGGTCCAACCGGACAGCGTATGCATTTCTTATGTACCGCAGGGACAGGATGCTCAAAGAGGTTGCGGAGAAACGCCTGGCGGCGATCCGGGAATTCACGGAGCTCGGATCCGGCATCAAGATTGCGATGCGCGATCTCGAGATCCGCGGCGCGGGGAATCTTCTCGGGGCCGAGCAGCACGGGTTCATGGACGCGGTCGGATATGATCTCTATTGTAAAATGCTCTCGCAGGCCGTCGCCGCCGAGAAGGGCATCGCGCAGCCGGAGGATGATTTTGAGACGGTCGTGGACCTGCCGGTGAACGCATATATCCCGCCGGACTATATTCCCGATGAGTTCCAGAAGCTGGACGCGTACAAGAAGATCGCGGGAATCGAAGACCGGAAGGACTGCGCGGATATGGAGGACGAGCTGACGGACCGCTACGGGAAAATGCCGGAGGCCGTGCAGAACCTGCTTCTCATCGCCTATATCAAAGCCTGTGCCCATAAAGCATCCATCACGGAGATCAAGAGGCGGGATAAGGAGATCGCGATGGCGATCCTTCCGCAGCCTTCTTTTGATCCTGTCAGACTTCCGGAAGTGCTCTCGAAGTTCAGGGGAAAGATCCGGTTCCGGAAATACAAAAGCGGCAGCTTTTTCCTGTGCGACGCGGGAGAAAACATGAAAGCGTCCGCGGAACTGATCCGCAGATTTACCGAAATGCTTGCGGGCGTCACGGAAACAGGTTATAATACTGATTTGAATTTGACCAGGAGGAGAATCAGATGAATCTTCATTATAAAAAAGCAGCCGCTCTTCTTATGACGGCAGTCCTCGGGATTGCTGCGCTGACCGGCTGCGGACAGAAAAAATTAGACGGAAGCCAGACTGCCATGACGGTCAACGGGGAAAAGGTCAGTCTCGGTACTGTCAGCTTTGAGTCACACTATGAAGCAGCCATGATCTATACGTACTACGGATCGTTCCTCGGAACCAGCGGATATTTCGACACGGACGCGGGAAATGAAGACGGAAAGACGGTCGGACAGGAGATGGTCATGCGCGCAGCGGAATCGATCCGGGACGATGTGATCGTGAGTCAGCACGCGGAAGAGTACGGTGTTTCCCTGACAGAAGAACAGAACGCGAAGATCGATGAAGTCGCCCAGGCCTTTATGGACAACAATGACAAGGAAGTCCTTGCGAAGCTCGGGATCTCCAAAGAGGACGTCGTCTGCTCCCTGAAGCTGGACACCATCTGGGCGGAAATGCTTGATCCGATGGCAGCCGATGTGAGCACGGAAGTGACCGATGAGGAAGCGAAGCAGACGACCGTCACTTATGTAGGTATGGTCGCTGCGGATAAGGAAGAAGACGGAAAGAGCATCGAGGAACTGAACGAGGAGACCAAAGCCACGCTGCAGACGATCCTTGACAAGATCAAAGAAGAAGACGATATCGCTTCGGCGGACATCGACGCGATCGCAAAGAGCGTCGATGAATCCTTCAGCGGCACGCAGGTCCATTTCTCCACGAACGAAGAGGATCCGGTCACAGTCGATAAAGTGATCGCGGATGCGGTCAAGGGACTGAAAGACGGTGAGGTCTATGACGGCGTTCTTACGAACGCGGACGAATCCCGGTATTTTATTGTCCGTCTTGACATGGCGTTCGATCCGATCGCGACGGAGGAACATAAGGGAACGGTCGTCCGGGAACGCAGGGAGAAAAAGCATCAGGAGATCGTGGACCAGTGGAAGGAAGAAGCGGAGACCGTCATGAACGATGATGTGATAGGGCAGGTCGTTCTTACGGATAAGGAACCCTACGTGTTTAAACAGAACGCGGAAAGTGCCGGCTGATACAGCCTGCGGCACCGCGGACGAGGTCGAAGAAGAGGCCGTCGCGGCTCCCCGGGGAGCGCGGCGGCCTCTTCCTTTCCCGTTTTTGTCAAGTACATTTTCGGAAACAACGAAAAATTCATGAGAATTGCCGAATTGAAGTTATCCACAAAAACAGCTTCGGTTGACGTAAATTAGGAACGTTTTTCTGTGGATAATGTGGATAAAATCGTGTATAAATCGGTTTTATAAGCATTTCCGGGATTGTGATTGTGGATAAAATAATGAAAAATGGTTGCGATAATATTGTCTGACAGTTTATGATAATAGGCACACATTTGGCGATTTACACAAAAAAACAACGATCTGGAAGAGGAAAGAAGAGATGAGGCTCAGAAATATACCGGAAGCGAAAGGAATCGTGGCGGAAAGCCGCCATGTGATCCGCCTGCAGGAGGTAAACGGCAGAAGTATTCCTGATTTTCTGCATACGGATATGCCTGTCGAGATGGAGATCGGGATGGGGAAAGGCGCGTTCGTGATCGGAATGGCGCAGTCGCACCCGGACAGATTCTTTATCGGTGTGGAACGGTATGAAAGCGTCCTTATGAGGGCGGTCCAGAAAATGGATACGCTTGAGAAGGCGGAGAGAGAAGGGACGGAACCGGCCGGCACATTTCCCCGGAATCTGAAATTCCTGTGCGAAGACGCCGCATCTCTTCCGGAGTGGTTTCCGGAGGGATCCGTCGGGAAGCTCTATCTGAACTTTTCCGATCCCTGGCCGAAAGCAAGGCACGAAAAGAGAAGGCTCACATCCGGTTTCTTCCTATCTATATATGAAAGATTTCTGAAACCCGGCGGGGAGCTCGTTTTCAAGACCGACAACGAAGCGCTCTTCGCATTCTCCGTGGAGACGATGCGCAGCGCGGAGCACTGGACATTGAAGACCGTGACGAATGACCTTCACAGGACTCTCGCGCCCGGAGAAGAAAACATTATGACGGAGTATGAGCGGAAGTTTTCCAATCTCGGCAGCAAAATATGCCGGATGACGGCGGTTTACAACGGACGCGATGATTCAAGCGCGATTTGTTAAGATTTGCTTTCCGGCAAACAATAATACTTGATAACGTTTTGCCTTGCTGTTACAATGAGGGCGTTTCATATATAACCGGGGAAGCCCCGGTACAGGAAGGAAATGGATCCGGAGGTTTTATTATGGTAGAAATGCTTACGGCGGAGGAATTCAATGCCGCAATTGAAGGCTCTGATGTGCCGGTGCTGGTAGACTGCTTCGCTACCTGGTGCGGCCCCTGCAAAATGATGGCGCCGATTGTGGACGAGATGGCGGAGGAGTTCGAAGGAAGACTCAGAGTCTATAAAGTCGATGTGGATGAGTCCCCCAGAGTTGCCATGAATTACGGCATCAGCTCGATCCCGTCGTTCCTCTTTTTCAAGGACGGCGAACTGGTCCGCAAGATGGTCGGCGGAATGGACGCGGAAGACTTTGAAGCGGCAATCGAAGAGGTGCTCGGCTGATCTTGTCTTATTTTTCCGAAAACAGGAAAAATGTCCTTGCATTTTGAAATAGAGTTGATTATAATGATGTTCGTTCGCAGGGCGGGCATCATATCCGGGCTTCTAGCTCATTTGGTAGAGCACCTGACTCTTAATCAGGGTGTGCGGGGTTCGAGCCCCCGGAGGCCCACTGGAAAGAGACACCGGCATCTTTTGATGCCGGCGTTTTTTTCGGCTTTTTCAAAGGACTTGTGCTTGACGGGGGAGATTCCGTATGCTATAGTCTCTTCGTGACACATGAAGTGGTCTTTTTTTTTCTGTGCTTTTTTATGGGCGAAGCAGACAAAAAGGCCGGGCAGGCGGTCCCCGTACATGGCCGCGTGCCTCAGAGGATTATCATTGGAGGTGAATAACCGTGCGTACAAGGATAACGTTGGAATGTACAGAATGCAAGAACCGCAATTACAACACGACGAAGAACAAAAAAGAACATCCGCAGAGGATGGAGATCAGCAAGTATTGCAGATTCTGTAAGAAACACACCCTGCACAAGGAAACGAAGTAAGGAAGGTTCGTTATGGCAGAGAAAGACACAAAAAAGAAGAAAAGTTTCTTCACCGGTGTCAAAGCGGAATTCGGGAAGATCTCCTGGCCGAGCCGCCCGACTCTTCTCAAACAGACTGCGCTTGTTACGTTTATCTCGATCGTTCTCGGAATTATTATTTCCGTGGTGGACAGCGCCGCGCTGCAGCTGCTCCGGCTCCTGATCGGTTAAGCGAAAGAAGAGGTTCTTATGAGTGAAGCAAAATGGTATGTGGTTCATACCTATTCCGGCTACGAAAAAAAAGTCAAGGCGAACATTGACAAAGCCATCGAAAACCGTCATCTCGAGGAGCAGATCCTGGAAGTGAGGGTCCCGATGCAGGAAATGTATGAAGTCAAGAACGGTGTTCAGAAGCTGACGCAGAAAAAACTGTTCCCGGGATATGTTCTTATCAATATGATCATGAACGACGATACCTGGTATGTGGTCCGCAATACACGCGGCGTGACCGGATTCGTCGGACCGGGATCGAAGCCTGTACCGCTCAGCGAAGAGGAAATGATTCCTCTGGGCATCGGTACTGCCGGCAGCTCGAAACCGGCGCAGGCCGCAAAGCCGAAACTTATGGTCGAATATGAACCGGGCGATATGATCGTTGTTGTCGCCGGTGCCTGGGAAGGCACGGACGGCGTGATCACAGCCGTCAACCCGCAGAAACAGACTGTCACGATCAATGTGGAGCTGTTCGGACGGGAAACACCGGTAGAGATCGGATTCCTTGAGATCAAGAAGAAATAACAGCCGCGCGAAGGCGGCAGTGAAGAAGTGGAAGGGCGAAAGCCCGAATGTACCACAAGGAGGTGCCCAATGGCAAAAAAAGTAACTGGTTACATCAAATTACAGATTCCGGCAGGCAAAGCTACACCGGCTCCGCCTGTAGGTCCGGCGCTCGGTCAGCACGGCGTCAACATCGTGGAGTTCACAAAACAGTTCAACGCGAGAACGGCTGATCAGGGAGATCTTATCATCCCGGTCGTTATCACGGTGTACGCGGACAGAAGTTTCACCTTCATTACAAAGACTCCGCCGGCAGCAGTTCTGATCAAGAAAGCCCTCGGTCTTCAGTCCGGTTCGGGCGTACCGAACAAGCAGAAGGTCGGCAAGCTTACGCAGGCTCAGCTTCGCGAGATCGCGGAGAAGAAGATGCCCGATCTCAATGCGGGTTCGATCGAAGCGGCGATGAGCATTATCGCCGGAACTGCGAGAAGTATGGGTGTAACGGTAGCTGACGAATAAACAGATAGTGGAAGAGTCCGATAGCACTGGCGAGTCGGGCTTGATAGGACCACAAGGAGGTATTTACCATGAAACATGGAAAGAAATATTTGGAGTCCGCGAAAGAGATCAATCGCGCCGAACTGTATGATCCGGAAGCAGCGATCGCTCTGGTCAAGAAAACCGCAAAAGCGAAATTTGACGAGACCGTGGAAGCTCATTTCCGTACGAACTGCGACGGCCGTCACGCCGAGCAGCAGATCCGCGGCGCTGTCTCTCTCCCGAACGGAACCGGCAAGACCGTCCGCGTTCTTGTTTTCGCAAAAGGCGCGAAAGCCGATGAAGCGGCAGCGGCAGGCGCTGATTATGTAGGCGCGGATGAACTCGTCCCGAAGATCCAGAAAGAGAACTGGTTCGAATTCGACGTCGTCGTCGCCACCCCGGATATGATGGGTATCGTCGGACGTCTCGGACGTACACTCGGCCCGAAAGGCCTTATGCCGAACCCGAA
>DBVZ01000125.1:11655-15915 GCA_002308255.1 Lachnospiraceae bacterium UBA1251
CTCGACAAGAGCAACATCATCCACGTCCCGATCGGAAAAGCATCCTTCACGGAAGAGGCTCTGATGGAGAACTTCCAGGCGATCACCGGCGCCCTCATCAAGGCGAGACCGGCAGCCGTCAAGGGTCAGTTCCTGAAGAGCGTTACGCTTTCTTCCACGATGGGCCCGGGCGTGAGAGTCAATCCGTCGAAGCTGTCGTAAGCACTTGGCAGTGCGAAGATAAATACTTGACACTTTATTCTTCGCTGTGCTACTATACCGGAGGATTTGTTCGCGAGAACATTTCTATATAAAAATGGTCCGAAGACAGCAGGTACCGCAAGGTGTAAGCAAGATCGCCTGCCGAGGAGAATTCATAAAGATATGAAATTTCCTGCCCTCGTACCATGTGTACGGGGGCGTTCTATTCTGACCTCACACTATTTCAGAAGGAGGAAACGATCAAATGGCAAAAGTTGAACTGAAGCAGCCGATTGTTCAGGAGATCGGCGAGCAGATCAAAGATGCTCAGTCGGTTCTTCTGGTGCAGTATCTCGGTCTGACGGTTGAACAGGATACCGCAATGCGCAAAGAACTTCGCGAAGCGGGTGTTGCGTACAAGGTCTACAAGAACACGATGATGAATCTCGCGTTCAAGGGGACCGACTGCGAACCGCTCGCTGAAAAACTCGAAGGCCCGAACGCACTGGCGATCCACAAGGAAGACCCGACGGCCGCGGCGAGAATTCTTGCGAAATATGCGAAGCAATACAAATGCTTCAATATGATCGCAGGCATCGTCGAGGGAAAGTATGTGGAAGGAGAAGCGCTTGACGAAGTCTCCAGGATCCCGACGAGGGACGAGCTTCTTGCAAGACTCTTCGGCAGCATGCAGTCTCCGATCGCAAACTTCGCCCGCGTGATCAAGCAGATCGCGGAAAAAGACGGCGAAGCGGCACCGGCGGCAGAAGCGGCACCCGCAGAAGCGTAAGCGGCATCATCCGGATCGAATCGGAACGGATCCGGAACAGAACCAGAAAACAAAAACGATATCAACTGATTGAACCGGTTTATTTCTATGGAGGAATAAGAAATGGCTAAATTAACTACTGAAGAATTCATCGCAGCGATCAAAGAGCTGTCTGTTATGGAACTGAATGACCTCGTCAAAGCTTGTGAAGAAGAGTTTGGCGTTTCCGCAGCGGCGGGCGTTGTCGTAGCGGCCGGCCCGGCAGCAGCAGCGGAAGAAGTTGAAGAAAAGACCGAATTCGACGTCGAGCTGACAGAGATCGGCGCTACCAAGGTTAAGGTTATCAAGGTCGTCCGTGAAGCGACCGGCCTCGGCCTCAAGGAAGCGAAAGACCTCGTTGACGCTGCTCCGAGCAAGATCAAAGAGCAGATCAGCAAGGAAGAAGCGGAAGAACTTAAGAAGAAGCTTGAAGAAGCCGGCGCTAAAGTTACTCTTAAATAATTATTTTTCCGGAAAAAACAAGATATTGTGTCTTGCGTCAGGGGATGGACAAGATGTTCATCCCCTGGATTTTTTTTGAAAAAAAGCATTTGACAGTTGATTTTTCTGGTGTTATGTTATATGTCACTATGATGGCGGCATTAGCGGCTTGTTAATGCTGTCTAAGTTTCTTGTCGAAAAATTCAAAACAGGGGTGAACGCTTAATGGAAAAAAACAGGATTCGTCCGATCAAGGCCGGAAAGTCGATCCGTATGAGTTACCAGCGTCAGAAAGAAGTTCTGGAGATACCGAATCTGATCGAGGTTCAGAAGGATTCTTACAACTGGTTCATCACAGACGGATTGCGCGAAGTATTTGATGATATTTCTCCGATCGATGATTACAGCGATAAACTGAGTCTGGAGTTTGTGGATTTTAAGCTGTATAAGGACGAAGTGAAGTATTCCATTGAGGAATGCAAGGAGCGTGACGCCAATTACGCTGCTCCTCTTCGTGTGCTTGTAAGGCTTCTCAACAAAGAAAACGGGGAGATCAAGGAACACGAGATCTTTATGGGTGATCTTCCTCTTATGACGCAGAACGGCACGTTCATCATCAACGGTGCGGAGCGTGTTGTCGTCAGCCAGCTGGTCCGTTCCCCCGGCATCTATTACGATATCGCACATGATAAGGTCGGTAAGGAATTGTATTCCTGCACGGTGATCCCGAACCGCGGCGCGTGGCTTGAGTATGAAACAGACTCAAACGACGTGTTTTCCGTGCGCGTGGACCGCACCAGAAAAGTGCCGATCACGGTCCTTATCCGCGCCCTCGGCGTGAGCTCCAATCAGGAGATCCTGGATCTCTTCGGCGATGAGCCGAAGATCACGGCAAGTATCGCGAAGGATGTCGCGTCGAACCGGGAAGAAGGCCTTCTCGAACTTTATAAGAAGATCCGTCCGGGCGAACCGCTTGCCGTTGACAGCGCGGAGAACCTGATTTACGGCATGTTCTTTGATTCCCGCCGCTATGACCTCGCGAAAGTGGGACGCTACAAATTTAATAAGAAGCTTCTCCTCCGCAACCGGATCGCCGGCAAAGTGCTCGCGGAAGATGTTGTGGACTGGTCTACGGGAGAGATCCTCGCGGAAGCCGGAACGACGGTGACCCGCGAGATGGCGGACATGATCCAGAACAAGGCCGTGGAGTCTGTCCTCATCAGTGTGGACGGTCTGGACCGTCCGGTAAAAGTCCTGTCCTCCATGATGGTCGACTTAACAGAATGGGTCGACGTGGATCCGAAGTCGGTCGGCGTGACGGAACTTGTATACTATCCGGCCCTTAAGAAGATCCTTGAGGAGAACGAATCGGAAGAGGCGCGGATCGAAGCGATCCGTGAGGCGGTCACGGAACTGATCCCGAAGCATATCACCAAAGAGGATATCTTTGCCTCGATCAACTACAACATGCATCTCGAATACGGTCTCGGCAGCAAGGATGATATCGATCACCTCGGAAACCGCCGTATCCGTGCCGTGGGCGAACTGCTGCAGAACCAGTACAGGATCGGTCTTTCGAGACTGGAACGTGTCGTGCGCGAGCGCATGACAACGCAGGATGTCGAGACGGTCACCCCGCAGACCCTTGTCAATATCAAGCCGGTGACGGCTGCCGTCAAGGAGTTCTTCGGTTCCTCGCAGCTGTCTCAGTTCATGGACCAGAATAACCCGCTCGGCGAGCTGACGCACAAAAGACGTCTGTCCGCGCTGGGCCCGGGCGGTCTGTCGAGAGACCGTGCCGGATTCGAAGTCCGCGACGTCCATTATTCGCATTACGGACGTATGTGCCCGATCGAGACGCCTGAAGGNNNATCGGTCTGATCAACTCGCTGGCATCCTATGCCCGCATTAATCAGTACGGTTTCATTGAGGTCCCGTACCGCCGTGTCGATAAGGAAGATCCGATGAACCCGCGCGTTACGGACGAGGTCGTTTACATGACCGCGGACGAGGAAGACAACTACCACATCGCGCAGGCGAACGAGCCTCTCACGGAGGACGGACACTTTGTGCACCGCAATGTTTCCGGCCGTTACAAAGAGCAGACGCAGGCCTATGAAAAGCAGCTCTTCGACTACATGGACGTCTCACCGAAGATGGTCTTTTCCGTCGCGACCGCGCTGATCCCGTTCCTGCAGAACGATGACGCGAACCGCGCGCTGATGGGTTCCAACATNNATGCAGCGTCAGGCGGTCCCGCTTCTCACGACGGAAGCTCCCGTGATCGGTACCGGTATCGAGGAAAAGGCGGCTGTGGACTCCGGTGTCTGTGTCGTCGCGAAAAAGTCCGGCACGGTGACCCGTTCGACGGCGACGGAGATCGTGATCAAAAATGACGACGGAACGGATGATGTCTATCACCTGACGAAGTTCCTGCGCTCCAATCAGAGCAACTGCTACAATCAGTCTCCGATCGTGGTCAAGGGCGATACGGTCAAAGCCGGCGAAGTCATCGCTGACGGACCGTCCACTTCCTACGGAGAACTGGCCCTCGGCAAGAATCCGCTGATCGGATTCATGACATGGGAAGGCTATAACTACGAAGACGCGGTCCTGATCTCCGAGAGACTTGTCCGCGACGACGTATATACATCGGTACACATTGAGGAATACGAATCCGAGTCGCGCGATACCAAGCTCGGACCGGAAGAGATCACCCGCGACGTCCCCGGTGTCGGCGACGACGCGCTGAAAGATCTTGACGAACGCGGGATCATCCGCATCGGCGCGGAAGTGCGTGCCGGTGATATCCTCGTCGGCAAGGTCACCCC
>DBVZ01000050.1 GCA_002308255.1 Lachnospiraceae bacterium UBA1251
TGACTCATTTCGAGAAACGAGTCACCTGATACGTCCCCTGACTCACTTCCCTGCGTTTATCTCTAAAATGTCTGGTATGCATAAAATACTCCCTTTTTCTGATACAGAAAAAATCCCGCAAATATGTTACATTATATAAGACGGGAACAAATCCGGAATATTACAAAAGAATCAAGGATGAGTCAGCAGATACGTCCCCCGACTCATTTACGTTCCCGACCCATACGGAGGCAGATATGGCATACGCAATGATCGCAGAAAACCTGCATAAAGACTATTCTTACGGATACTCGGCGGAAATGTCGGATAAAACGTGTTCTTTCAGGATGGAAGAAGGGGAGTTCGCGGTCCTGTTCGGCGGCGCGGCGAGCGGAAAAACGACGGCAGCCCGTATGATCGCGGGGATCCTTCCGTCGGATTCGGGTACGGTCACGCTGTTCGGAGAGACGTTCGACGCGAGAGAGGCGGTCCAAACCGGCTTCCGCCCCGGTGTCGCGATCGCGCACGAAGATCCGGAAAGAAAGCTGGACCGGAAAAAACGCATCGGCACGATCATCGGAGAGCCGCTGCGCGCGGCCGGCTATACCGGAAATGCCCTGAGAAATAAAGTGGCGTCGATCATGGAACTGTGCCGTCTCAGCCCGGACATGCGGAACCGCCGGCCGACTCAGCTGAGCACGGGCGAGATGATCCGCGCCAGCATCGCCTGCGCGATCGCACATGAACCGCGTTTTCTGATCTGCGATGAGATCACGGCGGCGCAGAGCATCTCCAACCGGATCTATATCAGGGAAATGCTGCGTGATTACGCCAAAGAGCACGGCGCGACCGTCCTGTTCATCACGCAGGATCCGCTTCCGCTCCGGGAGATCGGAACGCATTTCCTGATGATGAAGGATGGAGCGATCCTGGAGGAAGGGACGGCGGAAGAAGTCCTGGACCACCCCCAAAAGAAAGAGACGGCGGAAATGCTGGATATGCTGCGGGAATTCTCCATGTAAGAAATCCCCGGAAACAGCAAAGAATCCCTTGGAAATTGCAGGACAATCCCGGCAATACTTCCGCGAAGAAAATACCCGATACAAAATAAAAACCCGGCGGCAGGACAATCCTGCCGCCGAAATTTTTTCCTTATTTCGCTGACGAATCACAAAATGTGTCCCGCCGCTTACCCCATCGAAAATATCGTCACCATGATCGGCAGCGTAATAATACAAAGCAATGTGCCGATCACATTGACCGCCGCCGCATAATCCGCGGCGGTATCGCTTTGGAATGTCTGCGCCATCTGTACGACGCTCGATGCGGACGGCGCCGCGCAGGCCATGATAACGATCGTGAGAACGGACATCCCGTTATCGGTCAGAGAAGCCAGATGCAGTACTTTATAAAGAACGATGGCGATAAGCGGAACCGCGACAAGCCGCAGGAATACCGGGATCCAGGCTCTTTTATAGGACAGGACCTTCTGCGTATTCATGCCCGCCATCAGCATTCCGGTGACCAGCATGCAGGCCGGACCGACCATCGAACCGACCGAATCGACGGCGTCGCCGAGGATGGCAGGCAGCTGCACGCCGGAAAAAAGCAGGAACAGCCCGATAAAGATCGCGATCATATTGGGATTCAGAAGGATCTTCCGGATGTCCGGCTTCTTATCCCCCGACAGAACCCCTTTGCCGTGCGTCCACATAAGGAAATTCAGGACGATGTTGTAGGCGCTGAGGTACACGACCCATTCCTTCCCGAACAAAGACAGCACGATCGGGATGATCAGGTTCCCGGAATTGGTGTAAACGATCGACACGATCTCCACGCTGTCGAACCGCGCGGCCTTCCGGAAGACCGTTGTCAGCACGATGACCGTACCGAGAATGATCACTGCCGCGAGCATGGACAGCAGGAACCCGTGCCGGATCTCCGCCGTCAGTTCGATCTGGAACGCGGAAATGATCATGCAAGGCGTGATCAGATACAGCGCGATCAGGGAAATGGGCTTGCTGTCCTCGGTTTTCAGAACCCCGGCCTTAACGATCGTAAATCCCATCGCGATGATGAGAAACATCGAAGCTATTTTTTTCGCAAGAAGAAGTCCGATCATAGAGCCTCCGGACACGCGGTTTACGGTCTCAGCATCATGTAGAGAGCGCGATACTGTTTTGCCGAATTCTCCCAGGAAACATCCTTTTTCATATTCCGGACGACCATCTCATCCCAGCGGTCGCGCGCGGTGAAAAAGACAGTCTTGGCACGGATGACCGCGTCGAGCAGAAGGCCTGCCTCATAGCGGTCGAACGTGAAGCCGTTTCCTTCATTTGTAAATTCGTTATACGGAATAACCGTATCCTTAAGCCCGCCGGTCTCGCGCACGATCGGAACGGTGCCGTAGCGCATCGCGATGAGCTGCGTAAGTCCGCAGGGCTCGAACAGGCTCGGTACGAGCAGCGCGTCCGCGCCGGCGTAGATCTGGTGCGCCAGGGATTCGTCGTAAGCGATGTAGGAGCAGACCGTTCCCTTGTTGACGCTCTCGTAGTAGCGGAACGAATCCTCATACCGCGGGTCGCCGGTGCCGAGGATCACGACCTGGGTGTTGCCGTCGAGGAATTCCGAGAAAATGGAATTGACGAGGTCAAGACCCTTCTGATCCGTCAGGCGGGAAATGAGACCGAGCACGATCTTCCCGTCGTCGACCTCGAGGCCGAGGCGTTCCTGGAGGGCTCGCTTGTTTTCCCTCTTTTTCACAATGACGTCCTTCTCGTCATACGGTTCTTCAAGGAGCTTGTCCGTTTTGCTGTTCCACAGGTCCACGTCGATGCCGTTGACGATGCCGTGCAGCCGGTACGCATGCGCGCGGAGGTGTCCGTCAAGGCCTTCGCCAAAGAACGGCGTCTGGATCTCGCCGGCATACGTGTTGCTGACAGTCGTGATGCAGTCCGCAAATGCGAGGCCGCCCTTGAACATGTTCGCGTCCTCATAATTCTGGCGGAGCAGCGCGTATTCGAACGCGTAGGTCGGCAGGCCGGACCAGTACTGGATGGTCGGGATATTGAAAATGCCCTGGAACCGAAGATTGTGGATCGTGATCATGGATTTCGCGCGGCCGACGGGCGAATCCGCAAATGTCGTGCGCAGATAGACCGGAACGAGGCCGGCCTGCCAGTCGTGGCAGTNNCAGTGGATGATGTCCGGGATCCAGTCGAGGTAATTGAGCGCAGCCAGCGCGGCTTTGCTGAAATAGCAGTATTTCGGGATATCCTTGACGAGGTCCGTGTAGGGGTTGCCCCAGCTGAAGAATTCGTCGTTGTCGATGAAGTCATAGACGAC
>DBVZ01000062.1 GCA_002308255.1 Lachnospiraceae bacterium UBA1251
TTCCGCGGAGTGATCCACGGAGCGCCGAACATGGATACGCTCGTGGCGATGGGATCGGCGGCGGCGTTCATATACTCGACGGCGGTTCTCTTTGTGATGACGGGAAAGTCCGCGCCGGAGGAACAGCATGCCCTGCTTCACGAATTCTACTTTGAATCCGCCGCCATGATCCTCGCGCTCATCACCGTCGGAAAAATGCTGGAAGCCCGCTCCAAGGGAAGGACGACCGACGCGCTGCGCTCCCTCATGGCGCTGGCTCCCGAAACGGCGCGGGTCCTCCGGGACGGGGAAGAGATCGAGATCCCGGCAGCAGAGGTCCGAAAAGGGGATATTTTCACGGTGCGTCCGGGCGAAAAGATCCCGGCGGACGGCATTGTGACGGAAGGATTCAGCGCCGTGAACGAAGCCGCCCTCACGGGCGAGAGCATCCCGGTCGACAAGGCTTCGGGGGATCCGGTCTCCGCGGCGACTCTGAACCAGTCGGGATTCCTGCGCTGCGAGGCGACCCGCGTCGGGGAGGATACCGCTCTTTCGAAGATCATCCGCATGGTCTCCGATGCCGCCGCCACCAAGGCCCCCATCGCGCGGATCGCCGACCGGGTGTCCGGGATCTTCGTGCCCGCGGTGCTTGCGATCGCCGCCGTCACCGTCGCGGTGTGGCTTCTTCTCGGAAAGGAGATCGGATTCGCTCTGGCGCGGGGGATCTCCGTTCTGGTCATCAGCTGCCCCTGCGCGCTCGGACTGGCGACGCCCGTGGCCATCATGGTCGGAAACGGCGTGGGAGCGAAGAACGGGATCCTCTTCAAAACCTCGGCGGCGCTGGAGGAATGCGGCAGGATCCAGATCGTCGCGCTCGACAAGACGGGCACGGTCACGAAGGGCGAACCGGCCGTGACGGGAATTTACCCGGCGGACGGCATATCGGAAGAGGAACTGCTCCGGAAAGCCGCCGCGCTGGAGGCAAAGAGCGAACATCCGCTCGCCCGCGCCGTTCTCCGCTGTGCGGAAGAAAGAGGGATCGGCGCGAACGGTCCGGCGGCCGGCTTTCCGGCGACCGGTCTTCCGGAAATCGAAGCATTCCGCGCGCTGCCGGGCAACGGTCTGGAAGGAACGCTCGGCGGGACGAAAATCGCCGGAGGAAACGAATCGTTCATCGGGTCTCTCGCGGAGAACGGGATTTCCGGTCCGGCGAAGGCACAGGCGGACGCTCTCGCGGAGGACGGAAAGACGCCCCTGTTCTTCGCGGAACGGGCGGAGCAAAACGAAGAGCCGTGGCGTCTGCTCGGCGTGATCGCGGCGGCTGACGTTATCCGGGATGACAGCGCGGAGGCAGTCCGGGAATTCCGGAATATGGGGATCCGGACCGTCCTGCTGACGGGCGACAATCCGAAGACCGCACGCGCCGTCGCCAGGCAGGCCGGGATCGCGGAGGAAGATGTCGTCGCCGGGGTGCTTCCGGACGGCAAGGAGTCTGTGATCCGGTCGCTCGGGCAGCTCGGCAAGGTCGCCATGGTCGGAGACGGCATCAACGACGCGCCCGCTTTGACCCTGGCGGACGTGGGGATCGCGGTCGGAGCGGGGACGGACGTTGCGATCGACGCCGGGGACGTGGTGCTGATGAAGAACGGCCTGCGGGACGCCGCGGCGGCAGTCCGACTGAGCCGCGCCACGCTCAGGATCATTCATGAAAACCTGTTCTGGGCATTCTTTTACAACTGCATCGGGATCCCGCTCGCCGCGGGCGTGTTCATCGGGATCACCGGATGGCAGCTCAATCCGATGTTCGGAGCGGCGGCAATGAGTCTTTCGAGCTTTTGCGTTGTTACCAACGCCCTGCGCCTGAATTTTGTGAAGCTCCGTCCAAAGGATGAAATAATGATTCCAATAAAGAATAAAGATATCAAAAAGGAGGAACCGGTTATGAAAGACAAACTCAAAATTGAAGGCATGATGTGTCCGCACTGCGAGGCGCGCGTCAGGAACGCGCTCGAGGCGCTTCCCGAGGTAGAAACAGCGGAAGTCAGCCATGAAAAGGGCACCGCCGAGGTAACGCTGAAATCGGCGCTTGCGCATGACGCGCTCAAAGCGGCGGTGGAAGCGCAGGGCTACAAAGTTCTTGAATAATTTGGAACACCTCCGTCCATAATAGTGACGGAGGTGCTTTTTTATGAGCAGATATCAACACAAAGAAAACCGCAGAAAAAGAAGCCGCCGCGAGAGAATCGGCTTCTACACAGCCGTTGCTATATGTTTAATTGCCGTATGTATGGCGGTGTACTCAACATATAACAGTGTCATCAATCCGTCGGGAGCGAAGCTGACGCCTGGTCCCACGCAGTCCGTGGAAGTCAATCAGCCGGTAACGGGAGTGAAAACGACCTTTCCCGTTCCGACTCTGGGCGATATGTTCGAGACAACAGAACCTGATGCGGAGGAGGATGTATTGCCGACCGCCGTTGCAGAGGATGTGACGCAGCCGTCAACCGAGACAGCGACATACAGTGACGAGGCGCTTCAAACCATGCTGTCCGCGGATCTGAGTCTGATTCATCCGACAAGAAACGGAACCGTTCTGCGCGAATACAGCAAGGACAGCGTCTATTATAAGATGCTGAATGTGTGGAAACCGCATATGGGATGCGATTTTGCGGCAGACCTCGGCGACGATGTCATTGCGATGACGGGCGGAGAGGTGACGAAGGTAAGTGATGACAAGCTGTTCGGCAAGACCGTTGAAATATCCGTGAATAACGCGGTCTGTATTTACAGCGGTGTGAGCGATATCAAGGTCAAGCAGGGCGACAGGGTAGCACAGGGCGATGTGATCGCGTCCGTGGGAGTGGTACCGCTGGAATCCGCCGACGCGAATCATATTCATGTTGCGGTTAAGGTCAATGACAATTATGCGGATCCGCTGAATTTTATCGGAAACAATGCATAACCTGAGCCTTTCGGCATATAGTAGTAATGCAGGCCCTCGCTACGTTTCAGGGGCAAACAAAAAAGGCAGATGCGATCGATTCGCACCTGCCTTCTTCTCGATTTTATATCAACGAAAAATAGCAAAGCATTTTTTGATAAACTTCCTTATTCATGAGACGGAAAGCGCATTATCTTTCGCTCTCGTGCCATTCTTCACCGCTGAAGATAAAATCATCCAGATCCATAACAACAAATTTCAATTCACTTACCTCCCGATAAAAAGATTCAATAATACATTTTATTCAGGAGAATACAAAATATGCGTCATCCGATGATTTCGAGATACTTCAAAATCACCTCAACCGCCTGGCCGGTGGTCAGCTTGGTTGTGTTGATACACAAGTCAAAGTGATCCGCCTGACCCCACTTTTGTCCTGAATAAAAGCTATAATAATTCGCTCTGTTCTTGTCTGCCTTGATAACTGCCTGTTTGGCTCTGACGCGCTCGATTTCATGTCGCTGAAGCGCTCTTTTGATTCTGCTCTCGATATCCGCGTAGATAAATACCTTCACTACATCAGGATTATTTCTGAGAATATAATCGGCACACCTTCCGACGATAACAAAATACTCGTTTTCAGCCTTTTCCTTAATAATCCTATGTTGCAGAAGATAGAGCTTGTCATTGACAGGCAAATCGCCCATAGAGCTTGAGAAGCCGTTACCATAGTTATACAGACCGACAGAGAGAGAATAAAGCAAGCTGTTGGTCGCTTTTTCATCGACGTTTTCAAATACCTCAGGTGCAATACCGCTTTCCTTCGCGGCTAACGAGATTAAATCCTTATCATAAAAATTGATGCCCAGCTTATCGGCGAGAGCCTTGCCGATTTCGCGGCCGCCTGAACCGTATTGTCTGGTGATAGTGATAATCTTATTACAACTCATATTCGTTCACCTCGGTATAAGTATTATGAATTACTCTAATCCGAGCAATTCATAATAATAATATAATAACATAATTTTTTGAAAAATCCATAATTTTTTGCGAAAAAACAAAACTTCGTACAAAATAAATAAATGCGACATGTGCTGCTTGTGGATAATTACGATGAATTCGGTAGGTAATGAAAATGAAAATGTACAATACGGAAACTGTGAGCATAAGAGGAAAAGCCGGCAAGGAGCGGATATGGCGAAAATGTATAAAAGTATGGCGCGAAATGCTATATTTTTCAAAGATAGAGAAAAAACAAATAAATGGTAAAAAAGGTGTTGACAAAAGGGTAATCATGTAATATAATAACAACAATGCTTTTGAAAACATCCGGTTCCGAAAGCCAAGCGAAAAACAAATTTGAAAAAATTTGAAA
>DBVZ01000024.1:0-130 GCA_002308255.1 Lachnospiraceae bacterium UBA1251
CGGGATGCGACCGTCTCCAGCAATCCGCCGATTTCCTCATCTTTGCAGGGAACGACCGGCAGCAGGGGACTGAACAGCTCATGGCAGACGATCTCCTCGTCCGCCGCCACGGGATAGATGACCGTAGGAT
>DBVZ01000024.1:179-363 GCA_002308255.1 Lachnospiraceae bacterium UBA1251
TCCGAAAATGATCCGGTCCCGGTATTTTTCCGCCTCCAGCGCGCATTTTTCATAAGCCGCGTCGTTGATGAGGCACGGGTACTCCGGATTTCCGCACGGATCGTCCCCGATCTGGCGGACGATCTCCTCTTTCAGGTATTTCAGAAATGTCTCCGCGGCCTCCTCCGCCACGGCGACCTGATTG
>DBVZ01000024.1:512-3532 GCA_002308255.1 Lachnospiraceae bacterium UBA1251
TGTAGAAGATCTTGTCAAAGCGCTCCTCAAGGCACAGATCCGCCGCGTCGTGTCCGCCGTCGATGACCGTGATGTATTCCGCCGGGAAGGTGTCCCGAATCAGCTCGCGCAGCACCGCCGTCGAGTGGACCGACTTGGAGCTGGCTTTGATCACTGCCGTATTTCCGCCCGCGATCGCAGCCGTCAGCACCCCGAGGGAAAGAAGGAACGGGAAGTTGAACGGACTGATGATCAGTACGGTTCCGTAGGGCATTTTATAGACTTTTGTTTTCATGCTGGGAAAGCAGAGCATCCCGCTGTAATGAACCTCCGGGCGCGCCCATTTCCGCAGGCCTCGGATAGTCTCATTGATCTCCAATATTACACTTCCGACATCGCAGAAATATCCCTCCACCGGATCCCGGCAAAGGTCCTCCTGCAATGCACCGAGGATCGCGGAGCGGTGCGTCCCGAGCGCCTTTTTCAGCTTCTTCAGCATTTCGATCCGCCATTCGACGTCCAGTGTCTGTCCGGTCTGAAAGAAAGCTCTCTGGGCGGCGGCGACGGCATGCACCTGCTCGCGGTTCCATTTTGTTTCAGCCATTTTCTTTTACCTCACTGCTTGGTACACAGGATAAGATCTCCCTGTGGATCAGCTCACATTTCCGGGGCTCGCAGATCTTCAGCACTTCATAGAGCCCGGCGGACGCCTCCTCCGCTCTGTCCCCGCACTGAAGGGGCTCCGGCGCCATCGTAAGCCACAGGCACCGGAGTGCATCGGCAAGGACCCTTTTTCCGGGATCGCTGACCGGTCTGCAAAAGCTCTCCCGGAAGAACTCTCTGCTCCGGAAGCAGTCCGTGATCCTGCTGATCAGGTCGGCGTCCTGCTTTTGCGCCTCTCCCAGGAACATCCGGAAATACAGCGCGCTCTCCTCCGTTTCCGTAAGATCGCCCGCTGCCGCCCGGGAGCACTGCTCCGCCTCGTCCGCAAAGCCGTATTTCCGAAATACATCCGCCAGTTTTCCGACTGCCGCGGCGCACTGCGCGGAAAAACGGTACAGCCTCTCGATATAGGCCTTCCCGTACCGGCGGTTGTACGCTCTCCGGCGAAGCTCGATGAACCGGTCCAGTGTCTCGTCGGACACCCGGATCCGCTGCGTTCCGTTCTCCGGCGTGAGATCCGGCTGCAGAATGACGTCGATAAAGGAGTCGATGTCCTCGTGCACCGCGTTCCGAAGGGACCGGTCGTAGATCCGGAAAGCTTCGATGCTCTGCTCAAAGGAAATGCCGGCGTCAAGACGCTTTCTGACCAGCTCCATGACCGCAAGGTCTTCTTCCGTAAATCCCTTCTGTCTCTTTTTCGGCGCGGAAATGATGCCGGCCTGCGAAAGAAGTCCGATCTGCGTCTCGTTAAGTCCCGATCTGCGCGCCGCTTCCCCGGCTCCGACCGTCTCCGGCTTTGTCGTGTCATCCACCTTGTGGATCGCGTCCAGAAGAGCCATTTCCGGCGGCTGCTTCATGCTCTCCGTATTCAGGAGACCGCGGATCACGCGCAGCGGATAGAACCTCTCCTTCTGCAGCATACGGATCATTTTCACCGTATCGATGCAGGAAGGATCATACCAGGACATGTTTTTCCCGGTCTTCACCGCCGGCGTGATCATTCCCTCTTTGATATAGTATTTCAGTGTCGAAACGTTCGTACCGGTTTCTTTCGCAAGCTCTCCGATCTTCAGCAGCCCCTCTGCCGGTCCCCGGTTTCCGTCTTTCACAGTCTGTCCTCCCGTCATCCGGGAAGAGCGGCCTTCCCTGACGGGGACCGCTCTTCTTACGTCTTATGTACAGTCTATCACGATTTTTATGACATCGGGCGGATTTTTCAGCGCAAGCTCCAATGCTTTCTTATAATCGTCCAGCTTGAAATGATGCGTCACGAATCCGTCGACACTGTATTTGCCGTCCCGGATCCACTCCTGGACAAGATCAAACGTATAGAGTTTTCTGCCTTCCCACTCTTCCATGCCGTGGGAATCGATGCCGATCAGGGTCAGTTCCTGCCACCAGACGGGAGTCTCGTCGAAGTTGATCGGTCTCATATGATGGCCGATCTTGACCAGCGTGCCCCTCGCCCGGAGGAGCCTGACCGCCGTCGTATTGGACCAGTCGCCCCCGATGCAGTCATAGATCCTGTCGAAGCCGCCGAAGAAATACTTGTTGCCGCGCATGCCGGTGTAGACTTCGCTGCCGCCGGTCGCTTTCGATGCCGCCTCGTACGGGTCTCCCTTGAGGACATGGTCCGCACCGAGTTCTAAGGCGAACTGCTGCTTGCTCTCGACCCGCTCCATGACCCAGACTTCGCAGTCGGGCTCGACGACCTTGATCGCCTGCACGATGCCTAGGCCGATGGTCCCGCATCCCATGACAAGGATCTTCTCGCCTTTTTTCGGCGGCGCGTACAGGACCGAGTGCACGGAGACGCAGGTCGGCTCGATCATGACCGCCTGTTCGTCCGTGATCTCGTCATAGACATGGGCAAGGCCGTTTGCAGGGTAAATGAAGCTGTCGCTCCAGCCCGCGCCGGTCATCAGCTCCCCGTAAGGCGCGGGGGCGCCGAAGTTCGTGCAGAAATTGTATTCCCCCTTCTCACAGTACGGGCAGCGTTTGCGGATCCCTTTCGAGTCGCACCCTGCCATGTAAGCCCGGATCGTCACCCGGTCTCCGACCTTGAAATCTTTTACGCCGGCGCCGGCTTCCGTGATGATGCCGACATTCTCATGACCGAGGAACGTCCTTTTCGTGCCCGGGATCGGCTCGAGCGCCGACGTCGTCCCGGCGGTCGCCTTGTAGAAGCTGCTATCCGTGCCGCACAGGCCGCAGGCGATATTTTTCACCCTGACCCAGTCATCGGCGGGAAGAGCGGGCTCCGGCAGGCCGGTCTCGTATTTGACCGCGTTGATCTTTGTGGACAGCAGCTTCTTTGCGGGTCCTGCGGCAAGGGCTTTCGTCGCGAGGATCCGCGGGATATCCTTTTCAAAATATAC
>DBVZ01000024.1:3542-3794 GCA_002308255.1 Lachnospiraceae bacterium UBA1251
GTATCAGGTCAGCATAGCCTGCAGAACGGCCATATAGTCATTCAGATATAACGCGTACTCCGGGCTGCCGACAGTCTCCACGTAGCCTTTTTCCGCCGCTTCCACGAACTCGACTTCCTTTCCGAGCACCTTAAGGGCTCCATCCAGAGAAAAGAAGTGGAAAAGGACAAAAGGCGTGCGGCGTTTGTAAATGCCGTGTCCCGACTTGGAATTTCCCGCCTTGATGCGAAGATAGCAGGCGATGTAATCCGG
>DBVZ01000103.1:0-270 GCA_002308255.1 Lachnospiraceae bacterium UBA1251
CAGCCGGTACGGCGGACTCAAACAGATCGATCCGGTAGACGCGTTCGGGCATATCCTGATGGATTTTTCAATCTATGACGCCGCGAAAGCCGGCTTCGGAGAAGTCGTCTTCGTGATCCGGAAGGAAAATGAAGAAATTTTCCGCGAGGCCGTCGGGAACCGCGTGGAAAAGAAAATGAAGGTACACTATGTGTTCCAGGATATCACGGATCTTCCGGACGGATTTTCGGTGCCGGAGGGACGGGTGAAACCCTGGGGGACCGGACATGC
>DBVZ01000103.1:307-7834 GCA_002308255.1 Lachnospiraceae bacterium UBA1251
GTGATCAACGCGGATGATTTCTACGGCAGAGAGGCATTTCAGATCCTTTACGACTATCTGACGACGCATGAGGACGATGAAAAATACCGTTATGTGATGGCAGGCTATGTGCTCGGAAATACGCTGACCGAGAACGGATCCGTCTCACGGGGCGTCTGCGCCGTGGATGAGGAGGGGTACCTGACCGATATTCACGAAAGAAAGAAGATCGTCCGCACGAAGGACGATGCGGGCGCCGCCTATACGGAAGACGACGGCAGCACATGGACCCCGCTTCCGGAAACCAGCGCGGTCTCTCTCAATGTCTGGGGATTTACCCCTTCTTTCCTTGAGGAACTGAAGGCACGTTTTCCGGCTTTTTTAGAAGGCGCATTGAAAACCGATCCGCTGAAAGGAGAGTTCTTCCTTCCCTCTGTTGTAGACGCTCTTATTAAAGAGGGCAAAGCAGCAGCGGCAGTCAAAATGACACCGGACAAGTGGTACGGCATAACCTATAAAGAAGATAAACCGATGGTGGAGCAGGCAATCCGTGCGATGGAAGAAGCCGGCATTTACCCGGAAGACTTCTGAATACCGGTATCTCCAATGATAAAAATGATAGGACTGGATCTCGACGGAACGTTCCTCAGCAGCAGCAAAAGCATTCCGGAAGAGAATATAATTGCGGTATCCGAAGCCCTGGACAGGGGGATCTGCGTACTCCCCGTGACAGGGAGGCCTTTCGGCGCCGTTCCGGAAGAGATCCTGCGGTGCGTGCCGTTCCGGTACTGCATCGCTTCGGGCGGGGCATGCCTCTATGATCTTGCGGAGAAACGGAAGATCTATGAGGAACTGATCCCCGCCGCGTTTGCGGAAGAAGTCATTTCCGTTCTTTTGAAGGACGGATTCGTCGTCAATCTTTTCGTGGACGGGACCGGGTATATCAATGCTCACGAGCACGGGACGGCGATCGCTATGGCGAAGACCGAGGCATCGCGGCAGTATCTGCGCTCGTTCCGGATCCCGGTGCCGGATATCAGGGAGGTCCTGCGAAATTCTCCGCAGGGGATCGAAATGCTCACGGCAGAATTGTTCGCGGAAGAGAAAGAGATGCCCTTCGGAGCAAAGAAGATCCGGGATCTGCTCCGGCCATATGAGGACCGTCTTAACGTCATGTACGGCAAAGCAGCCAGTGTCGAGATACAGAGCGGGACCGCCAGGAAAGGCCGTACGATGCTGCGGCTCGGGAAAATGCTCGGGATCAGCCGGGAAGAAACGATGGCGGTCGGGGATACTTCCAATGACCTTGAGATGATCCGTACGGCAGGGATCGGTATCGCGATGGGAAATGCGGACGAAAGCGTCCGGGCGGAGGCGGATTTCGTCACATTGGACAATGATCATGCCGGTGTGGCTTTCGCGGTCCGTAGTTTTGCGCTCGGGGAATAAAAGATCCGTTTGGGACTGTCGTGAATTATGACAGTTCTTTGATGAAAACAGTACAAAATGTAATAGTTTTGTAACAAATCTGCACCATTTCCTTGATTTGTTGCAAAAATTGTGTTAACATACTCCTCGAAATTGTAAAAAAACAAGAAGGAGTATTTTTTGATGTATAAAAAGTTTCTTTGTGTTCTGCTGACCGTAACGATCGCGATGTCCACCATGATCACCGCGTATGCGGACAGGGAGTCCGACCTCAAAGAACAGAAAAGCGCCGCACAGGAAGAACTCGGCGAAGCCAATGCAGTCCTGAACTCGCTTGTTGAAAAACAGCACGCCGTACAGGCGGAGATCGATGATATCAATGCGGATATCGTGGATATGATCGTGCAGATCGATCAGGCGAAGGAAGATATCGCCAATACCGAAAAGCTTCTGGAAGAGAAGGAGGCGGAGATCGACGGGACGCAGGCGGAGATCGATGAGACGCAGGCGGAAATTGAAAAGACGGAAGATGAGATCGAGGTGACGAAAGCAAACCTCGCCGAAGCGGAAGCCCGCCGCGACAAGCAGTACGCGGATATGAAAAAGAGGATTCAGTTCATCTATGAGAAAGGCGGCGACATCGGCTGGGCAGCCATGATCCTTAAGGAGAAGGATATCGCTTCTTTCTTCAATAAAGCGGAATACACCGAAAAACTGCACGAATATGACAGAGAACAGCTCGAAGCCTATATCGCCACGATTCATGAGATAGAAGAGCTCGAGGCGCAGCTGGAAGCGGAAAAAGCGCAGCTGGAAGAGGAGAAGGCCAAACTGGAAGAACAGATGGCCGTTCTGGAACAGCAGAAGGCGGAACTGGAAGAACAGAAGGAATTCTACGAAGCGCAGAAGGCCGGTCTTGAAGAAGACGAGCGTGCTCTGGAAGCGAAGCTCTCGGAAGCCAAAGCGCAGAATGAAGATTATGAGATCCGCATCGCGACCGCCAATGAACAGGCGGCGAGGATCCGCTCCCTGATCTCGCAGTACAATGCGGAGCTGGCCAGGATCGAGGAAGAGAGACGCAGAGCTGCGGAAGAGGCAGCCAGAAAAGCCCGCGAGGAAGAAGAGGCCCGCCAGCGCGCCGCGGAACAGGCACGCCGCGAGGAAGAAGAGCGGCAGGCACGTCAGGCGGCAGCGGCTGCGATCACATCCGCGAACGAGCACAGCGAGAGCGCGGAGGCTGAAGAACATTCGGAAAGCGAGAGTTCTTCAAGCGGTTCGAGTTCCGACAGCAGCTCAAGCTCAGGCAGCAGCTCAAGCTCAGGCAGCAGCTCAAGCTCCGACAGCAGCTCAAGCTCAGGCAGCAGCTCAAGCTCAGGCAGCAGTTCAAGCTCCGGAAGCTCTCATTCGAGCTCCAGCGATGCGGAACTGGAGAGTGCCGGCCGGGCAAATGCCTCCAGCTATTCCAAATATGAATCCTACAGCGGAGACAATTATTCCTCTTCCGGCGTTTCCGGAAGCGCGATCGTATCGTATGCCTGCCAGTTCATCGGAAACCCGTATGTATGGGGCGGCAACTCCCTGACCAACGGCTGTGACTGTTCACACTTCGTCTATCTGGTCCTCAAGAACACCGGTGCTTACAGCGGCGGTTACCGGACCTCCGGCGAATGGCCGTACGCGGGAAAGAAAGTAAGCTCTCTTTCCGAAGCACGTGCCGGCGACGTCATCGTCTACTCCGGACATGTTGCGATTTATGACGGCAACGGCAAGATCGTCGAGGCAAAAGGTGCGAAATGGGGCATCACGCATGACCGCAGCGCCAGCTACAAGACGATCCTCGCGATCAGGAGATTTACATGATCCGCCAGATATGAAACTGAATGACAGGGAACCGGTTGCAGGACCGGTTCCTTTTGCGTTTAAGAAAAATACTTGTATATTATTTGTGAAAAATGTATAGTATAATGTCATAAGAGGTAGTTTTTTATGACGAGGCAGGAATACTTAGAACGAAAGCGCAGACACAAGAGGATCATGCGGATCCGTGCAGCTGTAAAGGCTGCTATTTATTTGCTTGCCGTATTGATCTGTGTTCTTGTCGTTATGGGTGCTGTCCGGCTGGTGAAGCGCATTGCCGGCCATTTCCATAAGGAACCCGAAGAAGTGGTGGCGGAGGAACCGGTCATCAGCGGTGATACTGCGCAGAAAAAAGCGATGTCGAATCCCGTACAGGGAGAGACCGGCTGGAATTATGATGAGACCGGCTGGTGGTATAAATACGATGACGGCACACAGGCTGCCGGAGGATGGAAGACAATCGACGGTCAGCGTTATTATTTCACAGAGACGGGATACCTCCCGAAAGGATGGATCGAGATCGACGGGGACGATTACTTTTTCAAGGACAGCGGTATTCAGGATCCGACAGCGCATATGAAGAGAGTGGCACTCACTTATGATGACGGTCCGGCGGAAACGACCAGCGTGATCCTTGACGTGCTGGAACAGTACAACGCGAAAGCGACGTTTTTTGTGGTCGGCACGCAGGCGGAATACTACGATGATACCCTGCGGCGCGAAGTGGAACTGGGCATGGAGGTCGGCTCACATACTTATGACCACGATACGCTGTACGGCGCCGATGCGGAGTTTATCCGCAACACGATGAAAAAGAATGATGATACGATCCAGCAGATCGCCGGCATCACACCGGAGATCATGCGGCCTACCGGAGGCGGCTACGACGCGACGGTCAGGGAAAATGTCGGGAAACCGATGCTCATCTGGGATCTTGATACGCTGGACTGGAAAACGAAGGACCCGGAGAATACCTATAACGTCATCATGAATGAGGTGAAGGACGGATCCGTGATCCTGATGCACGATATCTGGAAAGCGACCGGTGAGGCGACCCAGCGGATCGTTCCGGCGCTGATCGAACAGGGATACAAGCTTGTGACCGTGAGCGAACTGGCCCGTGCCAACGGATTTGAGCTCGAGCCCGGCGTGCCTTATTATTCCTTCTATCCGGAGGATTCGCCGTCCGCGCAGGTTTCCGGAAATGCCGGGGCGTCGGAGGAGTCTTCCGAAACAGGTGAGTCGTCGGAAGAATCTGCAGAAGAGACCCCGGAAGGATGAGGAAAATCTTCGCCCGGAAATAAAACGGAGCAGAATTGCCGAAGAAAAATACAAGTGCCGTGAAAACCGTTTTTTCGGGCACTTGTTTTTATTGAACTGAAAGAAAAATGACGGATAAAGGAAACAATGCGACATGAGTGGAATCAGAATCGTTTCAGACAGCACCAGTGATCTTTCAAAGGAACTGATCGAACGCTGGAATATATCGATTCTTCCCCTGCACGTCCTGATGGGGGACGAAGAATACGAGGACGGACCGGCTCTCTCCCCGGAGGATATCTTCCGGTGGTCGGATGAGCATAAAACAACGCCGAAGACATCCGCACCGTCTGCCGTGAGTGCCATCGAGCTTTTCCGGGGGCTTCTTTCCGAGGCGGATGACATCATTGCCTTCAGTATCTCCTCTTCCATGTCGGCCTCCTTTTCCGTCATGGAGATGGCGGCGGAAGAACTGAAAGCGGAGAACAGGATCCATGTGATCGACTCACAGAATCTGTCGACGGGGATCGGCCTTCAGGTGCTGCGTGCGGCACAGCTTGCGGAAAACGGTGTGCCTGCGGCTGAAATCGTCCGTGGGATAAAGGAAATGCGTGCGCGGGTCCGCGCAAGCTTCGTAGTGGATACACTTACGTATCTCCACCGCGGGGGACGCTGCGGCGGACTGGCGGCGCTGGCCGGCGGGATCCTTAAGATCCATCCGAGGATCGCCGTTGCGGACGGAGCGATGCATCCGGAACAGAAGTACCGCGGCAGAATGGACAGGGTCGTGATGTCCTATGTCAAAGATATGGAAAGCGCTTTGAAGAACGCGGAACCGGACCGGGTATTCATCACGCATTCCGGATGCAGCAGGGAGCTGCTGGATAAGGTGAGGGATTATCTGGTTTCGCTCGGCATTTTCGAGGAGATCCTCGAGACGCGCGCGGCAGGGGTCATTTCCAGCCATTGCGGCCCCGGAACACTGGGGGTGCTTTTTACGGAGAAAAAAAGCGGGGAAGCCTGAGGGCTTCTCCGCTTTTTTTAAAAGAGCTCAGTTATGGGCTGCCCTGCGGCGCATCCGGGAATCCAGGATCTTTTTCCGGATCCGGAGATTCTTCGGCGTGATCTCCAGCAGCTCGTCCGTATCGATAAAATCGAGAGCCTGCTCAAGAGAGAGGATCCTCGGAGGAACGAGTTTCAGGGCGTCGTCCGAACCGGAAGCACGGGTGTTGGTCAGGTGCTTCATTTTGCAGACATTGACTTCGATATCCTCGTTTTTCGGGTTTTCCCCGACGACCATGCCGGCATAGACGCGCTGGCCGGGACTGATGAACAGGCTGCCCCGCTCCTGCGCCGCGAAGAGGCCGTAGGTCACGGCTTCGCCGTCCTCGAACGCGATCAGGGAACCCTGTTTGCGGTAGGCGATCTCCCCCTTGTATGGGGCATATTCGTCAAATACGGTATTGAGAACCCCGGTTCCTTTTGTGGAGGTCAGGAAAGTCCCGTGATAGCCGATCAGCGCCCTGGCGGGAATGGAAAATTCCAGACGGGACGTGCCGTTCGCGAGAGTCGTCATTCCCTGCAGTTCACCCTTCCTCTCGGACAGCTGCCCGATCACGGTTCCGGCAAATTCTTCCGGAATATCAACGTACGCGATCTCCATGGGCTCCAGCTTCTTGCCGCGCTCATCCTTGCGGAAGATGACTTCCGGCTTGCTGACGGCAAATTCATATCCTTCCCGGCGCATCGTTTCGATCAGGACGGAAAGATGCAGCTCTCCGCGGCCGGAGACTTTGAACGTGTCCGTATTGTCGGTGTCCTCCACACGCAGGCTGACATCCGTGTTGAGTTCCCGGAAAAGGCGGTCCCGGATCTGGCGCGACGTGCAGTAGGTTCCCTCCTGGCCGGCGAGCGGGCTGTCATTGACGATAAAATTCATGGAAATGGTCGGTTCCGTGATCTTCTGGAACGGGATCGCGTCGATCCCCTCCGGCGCGCAGAGCGTATCGCCGATCATAAGATCCGGAATGCCCGAGATCGCGACGATCGAACCGATGCCTGCCTCGCGCACGTCCCGGCGCTCCAGTCCGTTGAATTCATAGAGTTTGGTAATCCTCTCCTTCTGCATGAGCGAAGGATCATGGAAGTTGACGCGCACGATCTCCTGACCCACGCGGATCACGCCGTTGTCGACTTTGCCGACGCCTATGCGGCCGACGTATTCGTTGTAGTCGATCGTGGAGATGAGGACCTGCGTCGACGCTTCCGGATCCCCTTCCGGAGCCGGAATATAGTCCAGGATCGTATCGAACAGGGGCTTGAGATCCACGGCGTCATCACCGAGATCCTTCACGCAGGTGCCCTGCTTGGCGGATGCGTAGATGAACGGGCAGTCGAGCTGTGCGTCGGAGGCGTCGAGATCCATCATGAGTTCCAGCGTCTCGTCGACCACTTCTTCCGGACGCGCGTCCGGACGGTCGATCTTATTGATGCAGACGATGACCGGCAGATCGAGGTCCAGAGCTTTTTTCAGGACGAATTTGGTCTGCGGCATGGTCCCCTCAAAGGCATCCACGAGGAGGATGACGCCGTTGACCATTTTGAGGACGCGCTCCACCTCCCCGCCGAAATCCGCGTGGCCGGGCGTGTCGATGATATTGATCTTTACTCCGTTGTAATCGATGGCCGTATTTTTGGAGAGGATCGTGATGCCGCGTTCTCTCTCGAGATCATTGGAGTCCATGACGCGCTCGCGGACCTCCTGGCCGGCGCGGAAGACGCCGCTCTGACGGAGCATGGCGTCGACGAGGGTCGTTTTGCCGTGGTCGACGTGGGCNNACGTGCGCGATGATGGCAATATTCCGGATATCGTTTCGTTTGATCTTCATTGAAATCCCTCAGATACTGAAAATAAAAAACAAATGATAATAAAAAAACACTTCAAACCTGCCTATTTTAGCATGTTTGAAGTATTCTTGCAATTCCCCTGTCAGACTTCTTCGC
>DBVZ01000103.1:7862-8048 GCA_002308255.1 Lachnospiraceae bacterium UBA1251
TCTTCGTAAGGCAGGGGCCCGCCGTAAATGGACAGCGACGAGCCGATCGTGACGTCGACCGCGCCGCCGGAAATCGTACGGATCCTCTCCAGATCCTCAAAAGAGGAGATCCCGCCCGCATAGGTGACCGGGATCCCGCGGAAAGACGACAGGATACCGATCAGTTCTTCGTCCGCGCCGGCTGAT
>DBVZ01000132.1:0-10673 GCA_002308255.1 Lachnospiraceae bacterium UBA1251
CTCCCAACTGAGCTACGCCCCCGAAGCAGGTTATATCATACACGATAAAAATATAAAAAGCAAGAACAATTTTTAAGGAGTTATTTTGTCTTGCCAAAGCGATGATGAACTGTTATAATTCGTTTTTGTGAGAGACCGGAGGCTAACTCGCTTCGGAAATATAACGGGGTTTGGCGTAGTCTGGTAGCGCGCACGGCTGGGGGCCGTGAGGTCGCAAGTTCGAATCTTGTAACCCCGACGCAAAGAGGCACAGCATCCAAGGCAGGAGCTGTGCCTTTTGTTTTATGGATTCATGGGAGAGTAAGGAAGATGTTCTTAAAAAAGAAGACCGGTATTGTAATCGCATTTATTCTTCTGACCGTCTTGCTGGCACAGACCGTCTTTGCCTCTTCCGCAGCCGCGGAAAACACGGACGGCACGGCGGAAGAAATGCCTGCGGAGGTGATTTCGACGGAAGAAGCCGGGAAAGAAGACGCACAGGATCCGGCTGATGCTTCAGAAGAGATCTCCCGTGAGACGGAAACGTCGGAGGGCAGCTCTTCCGATGAAAATGCCGCCGCTGCGGGATCGGAAAGTGCGGCTGCCAAACCCGATCATCTTACGGAGAAGGACTCTTCGGAAGTTTCGGCAGCTCAAACAGAAGAAACTGCCGCTTCTGCGGATGAAATGCCCACGGAGAATGAAAATAACGGAATATCCGGCAAACGTGAGGACTCTGCTTCCGAAGCACCGGACGAGGCCGGTGAGAGCGTGCAGGATACTGAACCGGAAGAAGGCCTGCTCGCCGCTATGGAAGAAGAGGCGGCAGGAGAAGCGGCGGCTGAAGAAGTGACGGCGCCGGTCCCTTACGATCCGGAAGAGGGAATTTACTCGATACGTACAGCCCTTTCGGCTTCTTATGTTCTGGATGTCCCCGGAGCAAGCCGTGAAGCCGGAAAAGAGATACAGATCTATCAGAGCAACGGAACCGAGGCTCAGAAATTCCGTATTCTGAAAAATCCGGACGGCACTTACAGGATCCTGAACATGAAGTCCGATAAAGCACTTCAGACCGCAGGAGGAGCCGATAAAGCCGGAACAGGTATCGTGCAGGGATTTACAGGCACGGCAGCATCCATGAAATGGAAATTTGTAAAAGATCCGGACGGAACGGTTCAGATCGTCTCCGCGATGCCGGGCGGATACTGTCTCAGCGTAAGCGGCGGAAAAGCGGTTAATTCGGCAAAGATTATTACGGCTGCTCCGGCCGGAAAAGAAAACAAGGCGCAGTATTTTGAACTCCGTCTTCTGAAAAAGGCTTCCGAGGATAAACCATCGGCAGTGACGGAAGGTGTCTATTATCTGCGCAGCGCCCTGGATACAAGTATGACAGTGGACGTCTCCGGAGCCAAAAAAACAGCCGGCACAAATGTTCAGCTGTATAAGAACAACGGAACGAACGCTCAGAAGTTCATCATCACGCAGAACGGCAGCAATACCTTCAGGATTGTGAATCTGAACAGCTTTATGGCAGTCGGAACACAGGGAGGAAAGACCGCTTCGGCGACGAATGTGGAACAGGTCATACCGGGAGAGGCATCCACACAGAACTGGATCTTTGAGGAGGCTGACAGAGGGTATTACTATATCAGAAATGCAGGCAGCGGCCTGTATCTTGACGTAAAAAGCGCCCGGAGAACAAACGGGACCAACGTACAGATCTATACCGGCAATAAAACGGAAGCACAAAAATTCCGCCTCGAGAGGATCGATTCGCAGCGGGTCATTCCCGACGGCGTATACACCATCTGCTCGAAGCTTTCCGCGACGGCAGTTCTCGACATTTCCGGTGCGTCGCTGAATAATACGGCAAACTGCCAGCTCTATCAGACGAACGGCACAGACGCGCAGAAGTTTACGGTCACTTATGAGAGTGACGGCTATTATACGGTCCTGAGCGCGAATTCCGGAAAAGCGCTGGATGTGAAGGGCGCCAGCAACAGCAACGGGGCCAATGTGCAGCAGTACACCCCGAACGGCACGAAAGCACAGAAATGGAAATTCGTTCACGTCGGAAACGGGTATCACACGATCTATTCCGCGGTCGGAAGCGATAAAGTCCTGGATGCGAAATCCGGAAGATCCGGCAACGGCACAAATATCTGGATCTACACGTCCAACGGGACGGATGCGCAGAAATTCATGCTGAAGCCGACGCAGAAGAGCCCGAGGAAAACCTATGTGGTAGAGATCGATCCCGGACATCAAAGACACGGCAATTCCGCAAAAGAACCGATCGGACCGGGTTCGTCCGTCAAAAAGGCGAAATGCACAAGCGGGGCGACGAGCCAGTGGACCGGACAGGACGAATACCAGCTGAACCTTGACGTTTCGCTGAAACTGAGAAAAGAACTGGAAAAGCGGGGCTACAAAGTATATATGACCCGTACGACCAATAACGTCGATATCAGCAACGTCGAACGTGCGAAGAAAGCGACGAAAGACGGAGCGGATATTCTTGTCCGGATCCATGCGGACGACATTGACTCGACTTCCGTAAGCGGTGTCCTCAATATGGCACCCGCGAGCGGAAACCCGTACATGTCCTCCAAGATGATAAAAGAGAGCCAGCGGCTTGCCAAGCTTCTTACAAAGTATCAGGTGAAGTCGACCGGTCAGAAGACAAGAAGCAACGTCTACACGAACAGCATGACAGGGATCAACTGGGCGACGATGCCCGTATCCATTGTGGAGATGGGACTCATGTCGAACCGGAAAGAGGCTTATAACCTTAACGACAGCGGTTTCCAGCAGAAGATCGCGAAAGGCATCGCGGACGGCATCGACGCGTATTTTAATAACGAGAACCCGTAAAGGAGAGAGGCTATGGAGATTCTGTATAAAAGCACCCGTTCCGACGCGGAGCCCATCACCGCTTCGCAGGCGATCCTTGCCGGTCTCGCTCCGGACGGCGGATTGTATGTGCCGACGGAGGATCCGTCTTTTGACAGGCCCCTTAAGGAGCTGGTACAGCTTTCTTACAAGGAACTGGCCTATGCCGTGATGAAGCAGTATCTGACCGATTTTACGGAAGAGGAGCTTCGCGCCTGCATCGAGGGAGCTTACGACGAAAAATTTGATACGCCGGCGGTCGCACCTCTTGTGAAAAAAGGAAATGCCTGGTACCTGGAGCTTTTCCATGGAGCTACCATCGCTTTTAAAGATATGGCTCTTTCGATCCTTCCGTATCTCATGACAGCGGCGGCTAAGAAAAATAACTCGGAAGAAGAGATCGTCATTCTGACCGCCACCTCCGGGGATACGGGAAAGGCTGCGATGGCCGGGTTCGCGGACGTGCCGGGCACGAGGATCATCGTATTTTATCCGAAGGGCGGCGTCTCCATGATCCAGGAGCTGCAGATGCTGACGCAGAAGGGCGCCAACACGGCGGTTGCAAAGATCCACGGCAATTTTGACGACGCGCAGAGTGCCGTCAAGAAGGTGTTTAACGATGCCGCGATGAAGGAAGAACTCGCGCGGCACGGATTCCGCTTTTCTTCCGCCAATTCCATCAATATCGGAAGACTGGTCCCGCAGATCGTTTACTATGTACACGCTTACTGCAGCATGGTGCGCAGCGGTGATCTCGTCTGCGGAGATCCGATCAATATCTGTGTGCCGACCGGCAATTTCGGGAATATTCTTGCCGCGTATTACGCGAAACAGATGGGACTGCCCGTCCGTACTCTGATCTGTGCTTCCAATGAGAACAAAGTGCTCACGGATTTCTTCCGGACCGGAGATTACGATAAAAAGAGGCCGTTCATTCTGACTTCGTCTCCTTCGATGGATATTCTGATCTCCAGCAACCTGGAACGGCTTATTTACCGGATCTGCGGCAATGATCCTTCCGCGAACAAAGAGCTGATGGATGCGCTGAGCGCAGGCGGGGAATATGTCATTTCCGGGGAAATGAAGCAGAAACTTGATGATTTCTACGGTGGATGCGCATCGGAAGAGGAAAACTTCAAAGGAATCGCGGAACTGTACCGGGAGACCGGCTATGTGATCGATACCCATACGGGGATCGGAGCTGCCGTGTATCGGAAATACCTTGAAGAGACGGCAGACGGGACGCCGACCGTCATTGCCTCCACGGCCAGCCCTTACAAGTTTGCCGCGAGCGTGGTCCACGCGATCGATCCGGCATTTTCGGCAGAGAATGATTTCGGCTATATCGACCGCCTGCGCGAGCTGTCCGGTGTTCCGGAGCCGAATGCGATCACGGAGATCCGCAGCGCAAAGATCCTTCATGACAGGGAGACCACAGCGGAGACGCTTCCCGATACGATCCGGGAAATACTGGGAATTGAATAAAACGCCGCCGTGCGTTATACTGAAGCAGAAGAGAATAATTTGTCTGGGATGTTCGAGCACCTGATTAATCCTGAACCTACATTGACTTTAAAGGGATTCCTATATGGGCCGTACAATGTCAGGCCTCACTTCGGTCAGAGGAAGACAGCGTCGGTCCTGCGGTTGCCCACCTGGCATTGGGCTAGGCGTCAGCATTACAGGGACGGCATCCCGGATCTTTTTTGGACTTATTGAGATGCTGAGACGAATCGGAAGCGGTATACTGTCGATCTGGGCGAGGGTGCGAAAGCACCATCTTTTTTCTTTTGCCGCGACGAGTGCGTATTTTCTGCTGCTGTCGTTTATTCCGTTTATTCTGGTCCTCCTTGTGCTGATCCGGTACACGACGCTTTCGGAGACGGATATGATGAATGTCCTGATTTCCGTCGTTCCCAGCCAGCTGGAAAAATTCGTATCCCTGATCGTAAAGGAGGTTTATACCAAATCTGCGGCGCTCGTGCCCATTTCCGTGGTGATTGCCCTGTGGTCGGCATCGAAGGCATTTCACGCGCTGACTTACGGTCTGAACGAGATCTGCGGCGTTAAGGAGGTCAGGAACTGGTTCTATATCCGTTTCCGTTCGATGCTTTATACTCTGGTCCTTGCCGTGATCCTTCTTGCGATGCTCTTTCTGCTCGTATTCGGAAGAGGGCTCCGGGTAGAAAGCGGTCAGCAGGTTTCCTCCGCTGCGAGGTTTATCTTAACGAACCGGTATGCGCTTTCCTGCATCCTTATGACGGCTGCTTTCGTGTTTATGTATAAAGTTCTGCCGGACAGGAAAATGGATACGATCGGGCAGATCCCCGGGGCGATCCTGGTCGGCATCGCGTGGACGGCTTTTTCCTGGATCCTGTCCATTTTTTACAGTCCGAGCGTCATGAACACGTACGGATCGCTGACAGCGGTCATCCTTGCCATGATCTGGATGTATTTCTGTATGTATTTCTTCCTGATCGGGGCTGTTGTAAATGATATTCTCGCGCAGGCGCCGGAGGATAACCTGATCCTGACAGTCGTGCGCGATACGGTTTTTGAATATCTTGTCACAAAAGAAAGGAACAGAGTGGCGGAGGAACAGAATGCTTTCTTTGAAAATGGGAGAGCGGCTGCACCGGACCGGAGCACTCTTTCGAAAATAATCAAGAAATTCCTGAAAAGAAAGGCTGCAATATGAGTGAATTAGAACAGAAAATCAAATCGATCTCCGAGGAAGCTCTCGGAAAGATCCGGGAAGCGAATACGCTCGATGCCCTGAATGACCTCAGGGTAACCGTGCTCGGAAAAAAAGGAACGCTGACGGCTCTTCTGAAAGGAATGAAGGACATTGCTCCGGAAGAACGGCCGAAAGTCGGTCAGTGGGTCAATGACGCCCGCCAGGCGATCGAAGCGGATATCGAGGCGACGAAGAAGAAGCTGGAAGATGCGAAACGCGCCGCGCAGCTCAAGGCGGAAGCGATCGATGTCACGCTCCCCGCAAAATCCATTGAAATGGGGCACCGCCATCCCAATACGATCGCGCTTGAGGAAGTGGAGCGCATCTTCGTCGGAATGGGATACGAAGTCCTGGAAGGTCCGGAGATCGAGTACGATGAATACAATTTCCGGAAACTCAACATTCCGGACGGTCATCCCGCAAAAGACGAACAGGATACGTTCTATATCACGAAAGATATTCTGCTCCGCACCCAGACGTCCCCGATCCAGGCAAGGGTCATGGAACAGGGAAAGCTCCCGATCCGCATGATCGCGCCGGGACGCGTTTTCCGCTCGGACGAAGTGGATGCCACGCATTCGCCTTCCTTCCATCAGATCGAAGGACTTGTCATCGATAAGAACATCACGTTCGCGGATCTGAAAGGAACGCTGGAAGTATTTGCAAAACAGCTGTTCGGACCGGAGATCCGCACCCGTTTCCGTCCGCATCATTTCCCGTTCACGGAACCGTCCGCGGAAATGGATGTGAGCTGCTTCAAATGCGGCGGCAAAGGCTGCCGGTTCTGCAAAAATGAGGGCTGGATCGAGATCCTCGGCTGCGGCATGGTACATCCGCACGTGCTGGACATGTGCGGCATCGATAAGGAAAAATACACGGGATTTGCGTTCGGAGTCGGTCTTGAGCGTATCGCACTTCTGAAATATGAGATCGACGATATGCGGCTTCTGTATGAGAACGATATCCGTTTCCTGAAACAGTTCTGAGAAATCAGGTTCTGCATTAAACTATTACAATTCGGAGGATTTGCATTTTGAATACTTCATTATCATGGATCAGACAGTATGTGCCGGATCTGTCCTGCACTGCGAAAGAATATGCGGACGCCATGACGCTCTCAGGCACCAAAGTGGAATGCTATACGGAGCAGGACAAAAATCTTGACAAAATCGTCGTCGGCGAGGTGCTGACCTGCGAGCCGCATCCGGATTCCGATCATCTGCATGTGTGCACGGTCAATGCCGGCAGCGGAGAACCCCTTCAGATCGTCTGCGGTGCGCCGAATGTAGCCGCCGGCCAGAAAGTACCTGTTGTCCTCGAAGGAGGACGTGTCGCGGGGTCGAAAGAAGGGGAAGCCGCAGCGGAAGGCATCGAGATCAAAGCCGGAAAACTGCGCGGCGTTGAATCGCACGGCATGATCTGCTCGATCGAGGAACTGGGAAGCACAAGAGAGTTCTACCCGGAAGCGCCGGAATACGGTATTTATGTGTTTCCGGAAGACACGGAAGTCGGTGCGGACGCGATCGAACTGCTCGGGCTTCACGATGCGGTCATAGAATATGAGATCACATCAAACCGCGTGGACTGCTACAGCGTCATCGGGATCGCAAGAGAAGCGGCAGCGACCTTCGGGCTTGCGTTCAACGCTCCGGAAGTGAAAAAGACGGGGAATGATGAAAACGCATCCGATTATGTGGAAGTGGAAGTAAAAGATCCGGAACTCTGCCCCCGCTACTGCGCGAGAGTCGTTAAGAACGTCAAGATCGGTCCGTCGCCCAAATGGATGCAGAGATGTCTCGCTTCCAACGGGATCCGCCCGATCAACAACGTTGTCGATATTACGAACTATATCATGGAAGAGTACGGCCAGCCGATGCACAGCTTTGACTATGACCGCATCGCAGGGCATAAGATCATTGTCCGCTGCGCCGATAAGGATGAAAAGTTCATCACGCTGGACGGGCAGGAGAGACAGCTCGATGACCGTGTGCTGATGATCTGCGACGCGGAAAAACCCGTCGGTATCGCCGGCATCATGGGAGGCGAGAACTCCATGATCACGGATGATGTTAAAACGGTCCTTTTTGAGGCGGCATGCTTTAACGGCAACAATATCCGTCTTTCTTCGAAGCGCATCGGCCTTATGACGGACAGCTCTCAGAAATTCGACAAGGGGCTTGATCCCAATAACGCCGAGGAGGCGATCAACAGAGCCTGTGAGCTTATGGAAGAATTCGGGGCGGGAGAAGTTGTCGGCGGCATCGTCGACGTCTATCCGGATCCGGTGGGACCGGTCCGTGTGCCGTTTGATCCGGACGCGATCAACGCGCTGCTCGGAACCGATATTCCGGAAACGGAGATCATCCGGATCCTCGATAAGGTCGAGCTTGCTTACGACGCCCGTACCGACGAGATCATCGCGCCGACGTTCCGTCAGGACATTCACTGCATGGCGGACCTTGCGGAGGAAGTGGCAAGGTTTTCCGGCTACGATAATATTCCGACAACGCTGCCGAGCGGCGAGGCAACAGAGGGCAAGCTGACCTTTGAGATGAGAGTGGAGCGGCTTCTGCGCGATACGGCGGAAGCATGCGGCTTCTCCGAGGGGTACTGCTATTCCTTCGAGAGCCCCAAAGTATTTGACAAGCTTCTTTATCCGGAAGACGCACCGGTGAGGAAAGCGATCCGGATCGCCAATCCTCTCGGAGAAGATTTCTCGATCATGCGCACGGTCCCGGTAAACGGGATGCTGAATTCGCTTGCGGTCAACTACAAACGCCGCGCGAAATCGGCCTGCCTGTATGAGATCGGAAACATTTACCTCAGCGAGGAAGAAGTGCTTACGAAACTGCCGGAGGAGAGAAAGCAGCTCACACTGGGCATGTTCGGAAACGGCGATTTCTTCACGTTGAAAGGCGTAGTGGAAGAACTGCTTCTAAAAGCAGGCCTGCACGACCGTCCGGAGTATGACGCGGAGGCAGGGATCCCGTTCCTGCATCCGGGACGTCAGGCAAAGATCTCCTATAACGGAAGCGTGATCGGGTATCTCGGAGAAGTCCATCCGACAGCAGGGGACAATTACGGATTGACGACGAGGGCGTATCTGGCCGTGCTGGATCTCCCGGCCGTCATGCCGTTTGCCGGGTTTGAGAGAAAATATGTGGGCATCGCGAAGTATCCGGCTATGTCCCGCGATATCTCCCTGGTCGTGCCGAAGGAGATCAAAGCGGCACAGATTGAGGCGATCCTCGCGCAAAGAGGAGGCAGGATCCTCGAGAGCTTCGGCCTGTTCGATCTTTATGAGGGAAGCCAGGTCGCTGAAGGAATGAAATCCATGGCCTATACGCTGACGTTCCGCAATAAGGAGAGGACTCTTTCCGACGACGAAGTGACATCCGCCATGAAAAAGATCATGAACGGTCTTGAACGGATGGGAATTACATTAAGAAGCTGATCATACAGATTCATAAGAAGACAGAGGGGGAAATCTGCCAGCTGACCGTCCGGCCGGCTGGCGGATTGCTTGTTTAAAATAATGGAATCAATGAAAACCAGTGATTTTTATTACGACCTTCCCAAAGAACTGATCGCACAGGACCCGCTGACGGACCGGGCGTCTTCGCGTCTCCTGCATCTTGACCGGAATACGGGGGAAGTGAAAGACGATACTTTTAAAAATATCGGGAATTATCTCAAAGAAGGGGATGTCCTTGTCATCAACAATACCAAAGTGATCCCGGCAAGACTTCTCGGGCAGAAGAAAGACACTGCGGCAGGGATCGAATTCCTTCTTCTTACGAGGAAAACCGATACGGACTGGGAAGTGCTCGTAAAACCCGGGAGAAAGGTGAAGGCCGGAACAGTCGTTGTGTTCGGAGACGGCATACTTGAGGCCGAAGTTCTGGAGAAAAAAGACGAAGGCAGGCACATCGTCCGCTTCCGGTTCGACGGGATATTTGAAGAGATCCTGGACAGCCTCGGAGAAATGCCGCTCCCGCCTTATATTCATCATAAACTGAAGGATAAGAACCGTTACCAGACCGTATACGCGAAATATGACGGATCGGCGGCAGCGCCGACCGCGGGACTCCATTTCACACAGGAACTCATGGAGGAACTGAAGGCGAAAGGGATTATTTTTGCGCCGGTGACGCTGCACGTGGGCCTTGGTACATTCCGGCCGGTGAAAGTGGACAATGTGACGGAACATCATATGCATTCCGAGTATTATGTCGTCCCCGAGGAGACGGCGGAGACCGTGAACCGTGCCAAGAAGGAAGGCAGGAGGGTGATCTGTGTCGGAACGACGAGCTGCCGGACGGTAGAAGCCGCTTCCGAAGAAAACGGTACTCTGCGCGCGTCCAGTGCCTGGACGGATATCTTTATTTATCCGGGATACCGGTTTAAAGTGATGGACGCCCTGATTACCAATTTCCATCTGCCGGAGAGTACGCTTGTCATGCTGGTCGCTGCGTTCTGCGGAAAAGAAAATATCCTGAATGCATATGAGCATGCCGTGCGGCAGAAATACAGGTTCTTCAGTTTCGGAGATTCGATGCTGATCGAATGAGGATCCCGGTTTAAGAAAGGGTTGACACTGACTTCGAAATAATGATATATCTACCTTATGTCATTTTTTCAACGGGGGAGTGCCGAGTATGAGTTCTTCGAGCTCGGAAAGGCCTTCCCCTGTTTTTGCGCTGACCGGAAGGATCACTGCGTTCGGATTCAGGGCATGGATATACTTTTCGGCATTTTCAAGATTGAAATTAAAGAATCCGATCGTATCCATTTTCGTGATCAGGACGATGTCGCTGACGGTAAACATCAACGGGTATTTCAGAGGTTTGTCATCGCCCTCCGGAACGGAAAGAAGCATGATGCTTTTGTGCGCTCCGGTGTCGAATTCGGCGGGACATACAAGATTTCCGATGTTTTCAAGAATGAGGAGGTCCACGCCTTCCACGCCGAACTCCTGTATGGCGCGGAGCGTCATATCCGCGTCGATATGACATAAGCCGCCGTTATGGATCTGGAGGGAACGGACGCCGGTCGCATCGGCGAC
>DBVZ01000132.1:10717-11121 GCA_002308255.1 Lachnospiraceae bacterium UBA1251
TTTCAGGCGGTTGATCAGGGCAGTGAGGAGAGTGGTCTTTCCGGAACCTGGCGCGGACATGAAATTGAGAAACAACGTTCCGTTTTCCGTCAGCATGCGGCGGATCTCAGCCGCAGTACTCTCATTTGCGGAAAAGACATTTTCATGAACTTCAATGATTCTGACTTTACCCATCACGCATTCCACTCCTTAACACGTTCGATCAGATAATCCGCGAGTTCTTCAACACCTTCGCCGGTAAGGGCGGAAATATAGAAGATCTTCATTTCGGGATTTCGCTCGAGGACACTTTTTTCCATTTTCTTTCTGTCAAAATCAAAAACAGGCAGCGCATCGATCTTGTTGACGACAAGAATGTCGGAAACCTCGTACATCAGCGGATATTTAACGGGTTTATCGTCTCC
>DBVZ01000052.1:0-6679 GCA_002308255.1 Lachnospiraceae bacterium UBA1251
TTCATTTCGCCGCCGTACCAGGTGTTGATAATGACCGCTTCGCGCGCTTTCGTATTAAAAGCAGCGACCGTCTCGGAATTGAGGCCGTAATCTTTGTAATTCTCCACAACAGCCTTGGAAGCGTTGAAGCATACGAAATCGGGCTCGAAATTCTCGAGTTCCGCCTCTGTCGGAACGATGAACATGTTCTTTACGAAATGCGCCTGCCATGCCACTTCCATGATGAAACGGACCGCCATACGGGTGTCTTCGTTAGCGCCGCAGAAGCAGTCGACTACATAAAGCTTCTTTCCGGAAAGCTGTTTCCTCGCGATATCCTTCATATCCGCCCATGTCTCTTCCGACATCGGATGGTTGTCATTGGGATATTCCGGCGTGGTCCACCAGACTGTGTCCTTGGATTCATCGTTCATGACGATGTATTTATCCTTAGGCGAGCGGCCTGTGTAAATTCCGGTCATAACATTGACAGCATCCAGCTCTGTCAGCTGGCCTTTGTCAAAACCTGTGAGTTCCGGATCCATCTCCGCTTCGAAAAGCAGTTCATAAGACGGATTGTAGATGATCTCTGCCGCATCTGTGATACCATACTTGCTCAGATCGATTGCTGCCATTTTAAAACCTCTCTTTACTATGTTGGGTTGTCAGTACACTGTTTTCAACGTAAAAATGATACCTTCTGGCGCGAAAACTGTCAATAGAATGTTGCTGTTTGACGTCCCGGATTTACCGCGGCCGGTGTCCCGGACTGCGCTTTTTTCCGTGTTCCGCGGCCTCTTACACCTTGCCTCCCCGGTTTCTCCCCTTCTTCTTATAACGGTACTGCTGGGCGGGACTGTATTGACGGCCGGAACCGCGCGGACGCCATACGCGCTTTATGCCGCCGTCCGTTGCGTCGTCAAGATTTGCCTTCAGCTCCGCCATCTTATCACGAAGCTCCGCCGCCATCTCGAAATTGAGCTCCGCCGCCGCGGCGCGCATCTGTTTTTCGACTTTTTCGATCAGTTCCGTCAGCTCCTCCGGACTCATGGATTCCGGGTCCTTCCCGAGGTTCTTCTCTGTCTGCGCCACATCTTTGGAAATGGAAATGAGGTCGCGCACCGCCTTCCGGATCGTCTGCGGGGTAATGCCGTGTTCCCTGTTGTAAGCTTCCTGAATGGCGCGTCTGCGGTCTGTCTCGCCGATCGCCCGTTTCATGGAATCCGTCATCACGTCCGCATACATGATCACGTGACCCTCACTGTTGCGGGAAGCCCTGCCGATGGTCTGAATAAGAGACGTCTCCGAGCGCAGGAACCCCTCTTTATCGGCATCAATGATCGCCACCAGTGTGACTTCCGGAATATCGAGGCCCTCCCGGAGCAGGTTGATGCCGACCAGGACATCGAACACATCCAGTCTCATGTCCCGGATGATCTCCGCACGTTCCAGCGTGTCGATATCCGAGTGGAGATAACGGACGCGGATATCAAGATCCTTCATATAGTCCGTGAGTTCCTCTGCCATCCGCTTTGTCAGCGTAGTGACCATCACTTTCCCGTTCTTTTCGGTCTCTTTCCGGATCTCGCCGATCAGATCGTCGATCTGGCCCCTGACCGGCCTTACTTCCACCTTGGGGTCGAGAAGCCCGGTCGGGCGGATGACCTGCTCCGCGCGCAGCATCTCGTGCTCCTGTTCATATTTGCCGGGCGTTGCCGACACGAACAGGATCTTGTCGATCCTCTGCTCAAACTCATGAAATGCCAGCGGCCGGTTGTCTTTCGCGGAAGGAAGCCGGAAGCCGTAATCCACCAGCGTCGTCTTCCGGTTCTGATCTCCGTTGTACATCGCGCCGATCTGCGGCACCGTCATGTGGGATTCGTCCACGATGATCAGGAATTCATCCTTGAAATAGTCGATCAGCGTGTAGGGCGGCTGTCCCTCCTCTCTTCCGGTGAGGTGTCTCGAGTAATTCTCGATCCCGGAGCAGAACCCCGTCTCCCGCAGCATTTCGATATCAAAATTCGTTCGTTCCTCGATCCGCTGCGCCTCGAGAAGCTTGTCCTCGCTCTTGAAATAACGGATTCTCTCCTCAAGCTCCGATTCGATCTCTTTGCACGCTGCCCGGATCCTCTCCTGGGGAACGACGTAGAAGGACGCCGGATAGATCGCCGCGTAAGTCAGATTCGCGCGAACCTCGCCCGTCAGGATATCGATCTCGGACACTCTCTCGATCTCATCCCCGAAAAACTCGATCCGGAGCGCGTATTCATTGTTGTCGGCGGGGATCACTTCCAATGTATCTCCCTTGACCCGGAACGTACCGCGCTTGAAATCCATTTCGTTCCGCTCATACTGCATGTCGATGAGCTCACGGATCAGTTTGTCCCGGTCTTTTTCCATGCCGGGCCGCACCGACGTCATCATATTCATGAAATCATCCGGCGCGCCGATCCCGTAAATGCAGGATACCGAGGAAACGATCACGACGTCCCGTCTCTCCGCCAGAGAAGACAGAGCTGACAGACGCAGCTTGTCGATCTCGTCATTGACAGAGGAATCCTTTGCGATATAAGTATCCGAGGACGGCACATAGGCCTCCGGCTGATAATAGTCATAGTACGAGACAAAGTACTCCACGGCATTTTCCGGGAAGAACTCCTTGAACTCGGAATACAGCTGCGCGGCAAGCGTCTTGTTGTGCGCGATGACGAGCGTCGGACAGTTCAGCTGCTCGATGATATTTGCCATCGTGAACGTCTTGCCCGAGCCGGTCACCCCAAGCAGCGTCTGGGCCTGATTTCCTTCCCGAAAACCCCTGACAAGCGCTTCGATCGCCTGCGGCTGGTCGCCGGTCGGCGCGTATTCCGAATGGATTCTGAAGCGTTGTTCTTTTCCCATAAAGAACCGATCCTTTCTTTGGTGATGGTCGGCTTACCGTGTTATCCAAGCGGGACTTCCACCACTTCCGCCATTTTCGTCAGACACAGTTCGATCTGGGAGGAGATCTCCCCGACCATGCGTCCCGTGATCTCCTCGTTCTTCTCTTCTTCCAGGCTCCTGTAAAAATTCGCGCAGATCTCGTCCCGGATGCTCTCGAGACGCGTCTCGAACGACCTTCTCCGGACGAGCTTTCTCATCACATTCGGGATGTCCATCGACAGAAGAGCCTTTTCCATCTGATGCTTGCCGAGGACCAGGACGACCAGGGACAGGAAGGCCCCCGCAATGATTCCGGGCGCGCCGCTCGAGATCATCGCGATCCCGCTGCCGCCGCACAGAAGTCCCACGACAACGGACACGATCGTATCGATCATCAGCGTGATCTCTTCCACCGCGAAAATGTTTTTTGCCTCGATCCGGATATCGATATCCGACAGCGCCAGATACGAGGTGAGGCTCAGTGACTGGTACGGCACTCTGTGCCTTACNNNTCCGCCGATACCGGCTTCAGCCAGTTCATGATCGGCTTCACGAGAAGCTCTCTGGCTTCCTCTGTTACGAGGTAGTTCCGGATCGCCTCCTCCAGGATCCCGTCGACTTCCGAAAGTTTTCGGATCTCGCCGCTTCTCCAGCGGTCAAAGACCGGCAGCGCCGCCTTCTCCAGCACCGGCTCTACCATCGTCTCCACCGTTTCCCGGTAGAGATCTCCGATATGGTCCCGCACGATCTCTTCGACTTTGGTCGAATGGATCAGTACGTTCAGCTCCTGTTTGAACTCCCGGAGATCCTCATCGATCCTGCCGCAGAAGGCAAGACCTCTCGCGACGGAGAATTCGGGCTCTCTGCCGGCGATCACGACCGAATCGGGAAAAGCTTCCCTGACCCAGGTCCGGATCAGAGGCATTTTTGAGACGCCGCCGGTGAGGAAGATCAGTTCCGGTCCGTTTTCCCCGAGTTTCTCACGGATCTCTTCAAGGCTTGCACAGAAGACGTCCCGGAACGAACGCCCGCCGAGCGCCTCGATCCCGTCCTCCGTCAGGGATCTCGCTATTTTTTCGTTCATGTTCATCTTAAGACGCACCGGAAGCCCGCTGTAATGGATCATCACGGATTCCGTACACGGATTTTCTTTCCAGTAAGCCTCGTCGGAGAAATACTTCTCTTTCAGCCTTCTCGCGGTAAACTCGCAGTAATTCTTCCACGGATGGCTCTCCGCGAAGATCTTCCGGATCCGGTCACCCTTTCCGCTTTCGCGGACCGCCTTTTCCAGCAGGAGGGCATCCATCATGCCGCCTCCCAGTTCCACTTCCCCCGCGGTCTTCAGCTCTACTTCCTTCCCGCCCGCGATATAAGCGAAATCCGTCGTGGAAGAACCGATGTCCACGACCAGGACCGGCTTTGAGAGAATATCGTATCCCACCTGCAGATGCTTTGATCGGCAGGCGGAGACCAATGCCGCACGGGATTCGGAAATGATGCGTGCCGGCGGATACCCTGTCTCCTCGAAAATGGAGCGGTATTCCTCCCGCGCCGTGCGGTCCCATCCCGCCGGACATCCGATATAGAAGCAGCAGTCCTCATTCTGAATGAGTTCCCCGCTGCCGTAGAGTTCCCCGAGAACGCCTGCCGCAAACCGCCTGATGTGAACATGGCTCTCCGGGTCTTTCAGGTACCGGCTCTTGAAGCGGATCTCCCTTTTGACGGCTTTGGCTGCGTAGCAGGCTGTTTCCCCGATCAGGATCTCTCCGTCCGGCATCTGCGCATAAGCGGTGATAAAGCTCTGCGTCTCACGGATCTTCAGTATTTCCGGCGTATCAGACGCCTCTTTTGTAAGCCTCGCGACCGCACTCTCGGCGTCGCCGAGGTCAAATCCGAAATAACGTTCCATCAGAAATCCCCCGATGCCAGTCCTTTTTTCAACAGTTTCCCGCCGAAAGCGATCGCGGGCCGGATCGTTCCCGCCTTCTCTCCCGGCATATAGTCAAACCACTCTTTGTGCGCCTCATCGAGATCGACGACCTCCAGACCTTTTTGATGCAGGAAATACCGGAGATCCTCGAGGCGGTCCAGTGCGTATTCCCCGTCCCCGCTGTATTTAGCCTCCAGAAGACCGGCGTACAGTTCCGTCTCCTCTTTCGTAAATGCCGCCTGTTTCTCCGCCATCGCTTTTTTCCGCTCCGCCTTTTCTTCCGCGGATGCGTCCTCGATCTGGCGATCGATCATGAGCGCCGCCGTATGCATCGCACGCCAGCATTTTTCCGGATCGACCGTCTCGTCCGCCCGCAGCTCCCGTCCGGCTTTCCGGGGCATTTTCCTTATCAGGAATCCGCCCAGGAAAAAGGCGGTCAGTGACAGAACAAACAGACTTCCGCCGACTTTCAGCGCACTGTTTTTCAGGATCACATCCGGATCCTTCGCAAAAAGCACCAGCAGCGATGCCGCCATGAGGAGCAGAGCCGCCGCGCAGACGATCACGCCGGGCGTGGAGATCTTTTTCTGCTTCTGCTCCGCTGTGCTTTTTTCCCAGATCTGTGCCTCCCCGGACATCCCGGCAAATCCGCAGGAAGCTTTTGCTGTCTGGATCAGATAAACACCGAGGGCACGCATGGAATCACTGCCGCACTCTTCCAGGTATTTAAGCTGCAGCCGGTCCCAGGTCTTCTCAAGGAGCGGTCTTACGGCCGCCGGCGTCTTCTCCCGTCTTACCGCATTCAGCAGGCCTTCTTTCTCTTCTTCAAGCAAAGTCGTGACACTCATAACGCATCAGCCTTTCCTAAATATTATCAACATCCGTACACCGTTATTATAGCATAGGATTGCTTCCTTTACGAAAGTTTGATTAGTATGTATAATAATAACATCTTTTCCGACCGCACTGCCGGCCGGAAAAACCTGGAAGGAGTACAACATGGCAGACCGCCGTTCCCATTCATCCCGCCCTTCTTCGCGAAGCAGCCGTGCGGGCACAGGCCGGAGGACCTCCGGAAGCGACCGCTTAAGCAGCCGGGAAGCAAAACGCCGGCGACGCAAGCAGGTGATCTTCTTAAGAGTCATTATCCTGATCCTCTCCCTGATCCTCCTCGGCATTGTCGCCTGGTCGGTTTCCTCGCTCATAAAACGCTCCTCCGCGTCTTCCCGCCAGAAGAAAGCGGCACTGGAAGAGCAGATCGCGCAGGAAGAGGCAAGACTCGCCGAAAAGCAGGAATATATCGCGAAGGCAGCGGAGATCTCCGTCGGATATGATTATGACGGCGCGATCGAGCTGCTCAAATCGATTCCGGATTATGAGTCTGAACCGGATCTCATTGATGAGATCGCGCGCTATACCGCACTGAAGACCACCCTCGTTCCCGTAGATGTCACCGATGTCCCGCACATCTTCTACCATTCCCTGATCGTCGATCCCGAGAGAGCGTTCGACACGACGAAATGGAGCGCCGACCAGATCGCCGGCATCAACGCGTGGATGACGACGATCCCCGAATTCGACGCGATCACGCAGCAGATGTACGACAACGGATACGTGCTCGTCCGCCTCCGTGATCTCGTCAAAGAGACCGTGGACGAGGAGGGGAACGTCCACTTTACAAAGAACGACCAGCTCCTTCTCCCCGCCGGCAAGAAAGCCTACGTGCTCTCGATCGACGACTGGAGTTATTACCACTCTTACACCGGACAGGGATTCGGCGATAAGGCGGTGCTCGATGACGAGGGGAACGTCAAGATCCAGTATACGGACGCACAGGGAAATGTCAGC
>DBVZ01000052.1:6745-6895 GCA_002308255.1 Lachnospiraceae bacterium UBA1251
ATCGCCATGACCGGCTACAACGGCGTATTCGGCTACCGTACAGATACCGCCTACCGGACCAGAGAGCGTCTCGACCCCGACCAGAGAGAATGGCTTGACATGCACCCGAATTTCAACTGGGACGAGGAAGTGGCGGAAGCCATAAAGATC
>DBVZ01000003.1:0-3488 GCA_002308255.1 Lachnospiraceae bacterium UBA1251
TCCTTCAGCACGATGATCTCGTCCGCGATATTCAGAATCCTTTCCTGATGGGATATGATCATGATGGAACTGTCGTTGATCAGCTTCCGCATTCCCTCGAAGACTTCGATGAGATTCCGGAAACTCCAGAGGTCGATTCCGGCCTCGGGTTCGTCGAAAACGGACAGTTTTGATCCCTTCGCGAGGACCGTGGCGATCTCGATCCTCTTCAGCTCGCCGCCGGAGAGGCTGGCGTTGACTTCCCGGTTGATGTAGTCTCTCGCACAAAGACCGACCTGGGAGAGATAATCGCATGCATCCCCCATGGAGAGGAATTTTCCGGCAGCGAGACGCAGAAGGTCTATCACGCGGATCCCCTTGAATTTCACGGGCTGCTGGAATGCGAATCCGATCCCTCTCTTTGCTCTGTCCGTAATGGACATTCCGGTGATATCTTCCCCGTTGAAAATGATCTTTCCGGCATTCGGCTTCTCAATGCCGGCGATGAGACGCGCAAGTGTTGATTTTCCGCCGCCGTTCGGACCGGTGATCACGATCATCTTCCGGTCCGGGATCGTCAGGGAGACGTCTCTTATGATTTCCTTTTTGTCAGCATCGTCATCCACTTCAAACGATACATTGATCAGTTCCAGCATATTGCTTTCTCCTTTGTCATGTCATAACCCTGACGGGCATAAAAAACCTCTCTGCGGATACAGGCAGGGAGGTTTTGCTTTTTACCGTACCAGCGGCAGATTATGATTTTCGAAAGCGTCTTCATCGGAAGTGTTGACCGGATCCACAGGGATCTCCTTCTTTCGCTTTCCTCTGCGTTTTGCCCTGAGCAGACACTTTTTATCCGGTATCGTTTCCTGCCCGCTTCCGTCTGCTTCAACCGGATCCCCGCCGGAAGGAACGTCATTCTCAGGTTCTTCCTCTTTTTTCATGAACCGTATGATGCCTTCCCGGCTGAGGTCTTTGTCCTGCCGCTTCACCCTGTCGTAGAGACTGTTTCCGCTGTCCCGGCCGCTGCTTTTGACCGCCTCGAGCGTACTCTCATCAATATACGCCAGATCGTTGTAGAAAACAAGGTCTTTCGGAAGATGTTTCCTGGTGATGTTCTTTCGGATATAAGCCTGTATGACCCCCACGATCGTCGCAGTAAGCGGGACGCCGAATACCGTGCCGCCGATCCCGAAGAGACCGTTGCAGATCACGATGGCGATCACGACCATGAACCCGCTGAGGCCGGTCGAGTTGCCCAGGATCTTGGGGCCCAGGATATTGCCGTCAAACTGCTGCAGAAGCACGATGAAGATGATGAAATACAGCGATTTGATCGGGCTGACGACAAATACCAGGATCGCGCAGGGGATCGCTCCGATGAACGGCCCGAAGAACGGGATGATATTGGTCACGCCGATCACGACGGCGATCAGCACCGTATACGGCATTTTCATGACCCACATGACGAAATAGCACAGAACGCCGATAATTGCGGAATCTATGATCTTTCCGATAATGAATCCGCCGAGTTTTTCATCCACGAACTCCAGATTGTGAAGGACGCGGTTCACGGTATCGACGGGGAAAAATGCGTACATAAAACGCTTTGCCTTGGCGGCCATCGCCTCCTTGGAAAGAAGGATATAAAGAGCGATAATGATGCCGATGACGAGATTGAGGATCAGACGAACGAACCCGAGAAGGTACTGCGTCACGTTCGAAACGATGCTGTCGATCTCCGGAAGATGTCCGACCGCCCAGTCGTAGATCTTGTCGGCATATTCCAGGATCGTCACGGTTGTCTGGGACACATCCTGATTGCCGAAGGTCCTATTGACCCATTTGATGACGTTTGCTTCGTAAATAGGATAATTCCGGATAATGTTCTGCACGCTCTCGATGAGCTGCGGCATAAGGAGCGATACCAGCCCGTAAATAATAAAGAAAAGAATCAGAAATGCCGCGATGGCACTGAAGAAACGGACCGCGAGATTCGAGGTCCTGGTACTCTTCCATTCATTTTTCTTCCAGACTCTGTGGATCCCGTTTTCGATCGGCTGCATCAGCGGATTGAGGATATACGCCAGGATCAGTCCGTAAAAGACCGGATCCAGGATACTGACAAATCCGTGAAGGCTGGAGCGGAAGGATTTATTGTGGAAGATCAAATAATAAAAGACAATGCTTGCGGCAATGACAAGAAATGCCGTAAGCCCTGTCTTTATATATTTTTCGTTTCTGTTATGCTTCATATTCTCCGCTCGGTATCACAGGAATCTCAGATGCCTTCTTCGTCTCTCCGGCTCTTGATCTGGGCCATACTGCAGATAAAGTCCACCGTCTCATCGATTCCGAAGCGGGAGCTGTCAAGTGATACGTGATAATTGGATGCGACGCCCCATTTCCTGCCGGTATAATAATTGTAATACTGACCTCTGGATTTGTCAGTCTTATTGATCAGTTCTCTTGCTTTCGTCATGCTCAGGGAGGCCTCTTCGGCGATCCTCTTCGTGCGGAACTCATAATCGGCGTGAAGGAAGATCGAAAGAAGATGCGGATTTTCTTCCAGCGCGTAGTCCGCGCAGCGTCCGATGATCACGCATCCGCCCTTAGAGGCCAGTTCCTTGATGGACTCGAACTGCGCCAGAAAGGACTTGTGATTGATGGGCATCCCGGACATCGTGTTGGTAAAGCCCGGTGTCGGCGAATCCATCACGAGGGAATACAGAAAACTGCTCACTCTCTTCTCATCCTGCGTCTCAAAAAATTCACGGCTGAGACCGCTCTTTTCCGCGGCGAGATCAAGAAGCTCTTTATCATAATAAGGAATCCCGAGCGTTTTTGCAACTTTCTGCCCGATTTCACGGCCGCCGCTCCCGGTCTGTCTACCGATCGTTATAATAGTATCCATCGACATCCTTGATCACTCCTTATCTGTATAAAAATGTACCGGCAACTGATGCAGTAAAACTAATAATGAAAACCCCGGCAAGCGGTTTTAAAAATGACTTCGAAACTTTTCGTTTGAGTAATTATACATCATTAATCTATTTTTCTCAATAATAATAACATCTTTTCGAAATAAGTTGGCAATGGTGCACAAAACTCGATGTATTGTTCTGTTCTCGGGTGACGAAAGCCGATCACGGCGGCGTGCAGCATCTGCCCTTCCGTCGGAAACGGAGGCTTTTTCGCACCGTAGACAGTATCTCCGAGCAGCGGGTGCCCGATCTTCGCCATATGGACACGGATCTGATGCGTTCTTCCTGTTTCCAGCTGAAAAGTACACAGAGCAAATCCGCGGAACCGCTCCTCCACATGATAATGCGTGACCGCTCTCTTTCCGCCGCTTATACCGGCGGCCATTTTCTTTCGGTCCGCAGGGTGTCTGCCGATCGGAGAGTCAACCGTACCCGATTCCGGGGACGGCGTTCCGGTTGTGATTCCGTAATAGACCCTGCGGATGGAATGAACGGCCAGCTGCTGTGCGACGGAACGGTGCG
>DBVZ01000003.1:3519-9699 GCA_002308255.1 Lachnospiraceae bacterium UBA1251
ACGATCCCGGGACGCAGAACGCCGTTGATGCCCGACAGCGAATCTCCGCAGTGCGAAAGAAGTGCGTTCACAAGCGTTCCGTCCGGATGTCCGGGTCCGGGATGAACGGAAAGTCCTTTCGGCTTGTTGACGATAAGCAGATCCTCGTCCTCAAAGACGATATCGAGAGGGATCTCCTGCGGGACTACCTTGAGCTCCTCGGCTCTGGGAACGGCAAGAACATACCGTTCGCCCTCCGCCACTTTCCGGGATGCCTTCAGTCTGACCACTGATTCCGCTCCGTTCTCATCTGTCAGGGAGAGTCTTCCTTCTTCCAGAAGTTTTTTCAGATAACTTCTGGAAAGATCCGGAAATGACGCGGATAAAAAGGCGTCCAGCCTCTCTCCCGCGCGCTCCGCGTCCACATATGCGGTTTTCGTTTCTGCAGGGATGCCGTCCGGCAAATCGTTCACTCTTTCTTCTTTTCCGGAAAGATTCCGTTAAAATCTTCGTCTTTATAATAAAACAGGATCAGGATAACAAGGATGACTGCCGCCGCCGTCACGTACATGTCCGCGACATTGAAGATCGGAAAATCGATCAGAGAAAAATACAAAAAATCCCTTACGTACTGAAACCGGACCCGGTCAATGAAATTGCCGATGCCGCCGGCGACGAGAAAAATGATAAGGATCCGGAGCGGCCTCATCTTCTTCCCCGACGGCAGGCGGAACCAGAAGAACACGGCAGCGGCAAAGAAAAGGACCGTACCGATGTAAAAGAAAGCCATCTTGTTCTGCAGAAGGCTGAAAGCCATGCCGCGGTTCTCAAGATACCGGAATTCAAACACCCCCGGGATCAGGACATAAGGGCCGGACGACAGAGAGCGGACAGCGAACGTTTTTGTGATCTGATCGGCAAAGACCAGAAGGCAGACCAGTAAAGCTGCCGCCGCTGTGCCAAATACCGGCGGAGAGCCTGAAACCCTCGATTTGGTGTCTTTCATAAATAAATCCTTTCCCGCTGCTGATAACTAAAGAAAGGCGTCCGCCGGAACTGCGGACGCCCGTTGTTTTACACTGGTCAATACTGCTTCATGGCCGGGATATCAAACGCATCATCCAGAAGAGTCTGATAATCGCCGGTGATATCAACGCTTGACGGAGTCAGAATGAAGATATAGCTCGAGATCATCTGAATGCTGCCGCCGATGGAATAACAGGCCCCGCATGTAAAGTCGATGATCCTCTGTGCGAGATCGACGTCAAGACCTTCCAGATTCAGAACGACGGTGCACTCGTCAAGAAGCGTATCGCAGATCTCTCTGCCGTCTTCCATGGAAACGGGTTTTATGACGCTGACTTCCATAGCCGTCGAAGAACGGCGTTTCGGAGCCGGTTTGGGCTGTCTCCTGGGTGCCGGCTTCTCTTTCCTTGCGGAAGTGCTCTGCCTCGGCGTCTCTTTTGTCTCTCTGGCAGGTTTGGAAGATTTGGCTGCGGGCTTTTTCTTCGGTTTCGGCTCTTCGGGTTCGTCGTCAAAGCCGTCAAGCTCGTCTTCATCCTCCATGCGGCGGAAGAAGCGGGGCTTTACTTTCGCGCTCTCGTATTCCTCCTCATCGTCAAAATCATCGTCGATAAACGCCTCGTCCTCATCAAAATCGTCATTGAGTTTCAGAGCGTCAAGAAAATTGTCAATCAATCCCATACCGGTCATTCTCCCGAATTCAAAAATATCGGAGATCCCTGCGGATCTCTTCTCCCCTTATTTTTTCCCCTTATTTTTGCGAGTAATCCCTCGCGCCGAATATATCCGTCCCGATCCGTACGATCGTCGCGCCTTCTTCAACCGCGACGTGATAATCATTGGACATACCCATGCTCAGTATATTTACTAAATCATTATTATGGTTTTTCAAAGCAGTGTCAAGGCTTAATTTATACAAATCCCGAAATACGAAACGGATCGTTTCGGGGTCGGAAACGAACGGCGCACTCGTCATAAATCCGCGCACTTTGATGTGTTCGAGTTCCCGGATCTCCTCAAGGAAAGCCGGCGCATCCGCAACTGTAAGGCCGAATTTGCTCTCCTCTCCGCCGGCGTTCACTTCGATGAGGATCGGAATCGTGCGTCCGCATTTCGCGGCTTCCTTATCGATGGTGCGGGCCAGTTCGACCGAATCCACGGAGTGGATAAGATATACGAACGGCGCGATGTATTTCACCTTGTTTCTTTGCAGGTGGCCGATCATGTGCCACCGGATATCCTCCGGGAGTTCCTCGTGCTTCGCGCGCAGTTCCTGGACATAATTCTCTCCGAAATCCCGGACGCCCGCGTCGTAGAGTTCCCGGATCATCTCCGCGGGTTTGGTCTTGCTGACCGGAAGGAGCAGGACTTCTTCCGGATCCCTGCCGGCTTTCCGGCAGACTTCGTCGACTTCTCCGCGTACTTTCCTGTAGTTTTCAAGAACCATGAGATCATCTCCTTCTTCCGTTTGTTTTTCTGTCTGATTTATAGAGACCCGCGACAGCGTCGCAGCGTCCCCTGAGGAAAGCCTCATTGTGCAGACCCGATACCGCGCTGACCCGTCTCGAAATAAAATTCTCCAGCTTCTCCATATACTCGGATTCGGAGACGGTGCCTTCCGATACGTAGGTCAACCCTTTTTCCCAGCTCGCGGTGAGATCCGGATTCAGCATCTGCCGCAGCGAACCGTCCACCGTCTCGTAGACAAGCTCCCCGAGCAGCGCCGGCGTGATCACCTGCGTTTTCTGATTCAGGGAGAGGTAACGGATCGTAAACAGCTTCTTCAGGATCTCCGCGCGGGTCGCGCTGGTCCCGATCCCGCTTCCGCGGATCTGTTCCCGTAGCTCCTCATCCTCGATGAGCTGTCCGGCGTTTTCCATTGCAAGGATGATCGATCCGCTCGTGTAGCGCTTCGGAGGGGCCGTTTCGCCCTCCTTGACGGCAAAGCCGTTTACGTTCAGCACGCTCCCTTTTTTTAAGCTTTCCAGGAGCGGTCCCGATGCACCTGCATCCTGTGCGCCGTTTTCTTTATCGGAAATGCCGTTTTCCGGAGAGCCTGCCTCTTTCTTTCCTCTTCCGGTGACGGCTTCCGCTACTGCCAGATACCCCTTCTCCTTCAGGACCCGAGAAGAAGCCGAAAATGCCTCCTTTCCGGTCATGATCTCGAGGGCCGTTTTCTGATAGACGGCCGGAGGATAGAATATGGACAGGAATCTCGCAGCGATCAGGTCATAGACGCCTTTGGCGGTCGGATTCAGCGAGGAGAGCGCCCCGATCCCCTGTCCGGTCGGTATGATCGCGTAGTGATCCGTGACGAGTTTGTCGTTCGTATAATGGGACTTTTCGATCTTTCTCCAGGATCCGTTCCCCAGGATCTCATCCGCAAAAGGTGCTCCTTCCGCATAATTTTTCAGTCCGCGGAGGTTTTTGTCGATCTCTTTGGCGATTGCGGAGGAAAGCACGCGTGCATCCGTTCTCGGATAAGTCACGAGCTTTTTCTCGTAAAGTTCCTGAATGATGTTCAGCGTCTGGTCAGGGCTGATGCGGAAGATCCGGGAGGCGTCATTCTGGATCTCGGCCAGATTATAGAGCAGCGGCGCATTCTTTTTCTCGGTCTTCCTGCTGACAGATGACACCGTACCTTTCAGCGGCTGCATTTCCGGGGACGTCAGGAACCGGATCAGTTCCTCGGCGTCCTCCCTTTTAAGAAAGCCGCTGTCTTTGTACAGTTTCGGGCTTCCCTCGTAACGGCTGCCAGGAACGACGTGCCACATGGCGTCGATATTTCCCTTCTCATTGCCGAAACTTCCCTGCACCCGGAAAAACGGTGTTTTAACGAAGTTCCGGATCTCCCTCTCCCTCCGGACGACCATTCCGAGCACGCAGGTCATGACCCGTCCGACCGAGATCGCGGACCATTTTCCGCCGAGATAACCGGTCACGAGATTGCCGTATTTCACGGTCAGAAGACGGGAGAAATTGATCCCCATCAGGTAGTCTTCCTTTGCCCGAAGATACGCGGAGGCGCTCAGATTATTGTACGACTCCAGGTTCTTCGCCTCGCGGACGCCCCGCAGGATCTCCTCCTCCGTCTGGGAATCGATCCAGACGCGTCTTCTGTCCTTGGCAGCCACATCCGGGGAGCACATGCTCTCTACGAGGCGGTAAATGTACTCTCCCTCCCTCCCCGCGTCGGTACACACGTAGATCGTTCCGACGTCGGATCTTTCCAGAAGCGATTTTACGATCTTAAACTGTTTTTCCGCAGAGGGAATGATCTCGTAGAGATAAGAAGACGGCAGAAAAGGAAGTGTCTCAAGATTCCACTTCCTGTATTTCGGATCATATTTCTCAGGATAACTCATCGTCACGAGGTGCCCTACACACCACGTGACGATGGCATTGTCCGATTCCATATAACCGTTCTGCGCCCGGCCGCCGACGTTCAGCACGCGGGCGAATTCACGGGCGACAGAAGGTTTTTCGGCAATATAAAGTGATTTGCTCAAAAAGAAACCGCTCTCCTTTATTTCGGCTGAATGAAACGGTAAGCCGTCAGAAGCTCCGCACACTCGACAGCGCCTCCGGCCGCGCCGCGGACCGTGTTGTGGGAAAGTCCGACGAACTTCCAGTCGAAGATCCTGTCTTCACGAAGTCTGCCGATCGACACGCCCATGCCGCGTTCATACTCGACGTCGAGACGGACCTGCGGACGGTTGTCGTCTTCCAGATACTGAATGAAGTGCTCCGGAGCACTGGGAAGCTGCAGTTTCTGCGGCTCTCCGCTGAAAGAACGAAGCCTCTCGATCAGCTGTTCTTTGGTGGGTTTTCCGTCGAAGGAAATGAACGTCGCCGCCGTATGTCCGTTCAGAACCGGAACGCGGATGCACTGGCTGGTGATGATCGGAGATGTCCCGCGGACGATCACGCCGTCTTCGATGTGACCGAAGATCTTCAGCGGTTCCATCTCGCTCTTCTCCTCTTCACCGCCGATATAGGGGATAATGTTCCCTTCCATCTCGGGCCAGTCACGGAACGTCTTGCCGGCACCGGAGATCGCCTGGTAAGTCGTCACAACGACCTTGGAAGGAGCAAATTCCTTCCATGCGGCGATGCACGGCGTATAACTCTGGATCGAGCAGTTCGGCTTGACGGCGATAAATCCGCGGGTCGTGCCGAGTCTCTTTTTCTGGAACGGGATGATCTCCGCATGCTGCGGATTGATCTCCGGAATGATCATGGGAACATCCGGCGTCCAGCGGTGCGCACTGTTGTTGGAGATGACAGGCGTCTCTGTCTTTGCGTACTCTTCCTCGATGGCTTTGATCTCATCCTTGGTCATGTTGACCGCGGAGAAAAGAAAATCAACGCCGGCAGCAACATCGGCGACGTCACTGACATCCTTGAGGACAATATTTTTCAGTTTTTCGGGCATCGGGACCGTCATCTTCCAGCGGCTGCCGCATGCCTCTTCATATGTTTTTCCTGCACTGTTCGCGCTGGCGGCAAGAGTCGTCACTTCATACCACGGATGATTTTCAAGCAGGATCGCAAAACGCTGTCCCACCATACCGGTCGCTCCCAGAATACCCACTTTCAGTTTCTTTTCCATTTTTCATCCTTTCCCCGGACAGTCCTTAAAGTCCAAGATACTCCCTGTCCGCTTTGATCTCTTCTTCCACAGCGCCGGGCGCGCCCTTTGTCTTCCTTCGAAGAGCGCACGCCTCCACTGAAATTACCTCATAAATATCTTTCTCAAATGCCGGGTGAGCCGCTTTCCAGTCTTCCATGGAAAGATCGTCGAGACGGCATCCCCGTTCGATGCAGGTCAGGACCAGATGCCCCGACACTGCGTGAGCGTCGCGGAACGGCACGCCTTTTCCGACCAGATAATCGGCCGCATCAGTAGCATTTGTAAATCCGCCCGCCGCGGAACGTCTCATGGCCTCCGGGTTGAAAACGGCGGTCTGAAGCATTCCCCCGAACAGGGCGATACATTCCCGGGTCGCATCGATCGCGTCGAAGGTCAGCTCCTTGTCCTCCTGCATGTCTTTGTTATAGGCAAGCGGGATGCCTTTCATGACCGTAAGGAGCGATAACAGCGCCCCGTAGACCCTTCCGGTCTTTCCGCGGACCAGTTCCGCGATGTCCGGATTTTTCTTCTGCGGCATGATGCTG
>DBVZ01000140.1 GCA_002308255.1 Lachnospiraceae bacterium UBA1251
ATCGGGATCCGTCAGCATGGAAACACCGTCAACCGCATAGTTGTCGCCCTGGCCGACATGGCCCAGTTCAGCTTCGATGGAAACGCCGGCTGCATGGGCTACTTCAGCAAGAGCCTTCACCTGTGCGACATTGTCTTCATAGGAAAGCATGGAACGGTCAGCCATGATGCAGGTAACACCGGTACGGATACCCATGACACAGTCATTGAAAGTCGGACTGTGGTCTAAGCAGGTAGCGATGGGGATATCCACCTGGTCTGCGAAGTGTCTGATCATCTGGCGGTTGAATTCACCGTCGTTAAAGTTGCCTACAAGGAAGATCAGCGGGGAATTGCTTTCTACAGCAGCTTCGATGGCACCGCGGATCAGCAGTTCATTATGGGCCGGGAGAGCCGGAACACCATAGCCGCCCTTATAGGCCTCATCCACAATTGTTTTCATGGGAACAAGCATGGTCAGTTTCTCCTTTTTCTAAAATTTTATGCATATGCACGGGAATCAGCACCCTGGATCCGTGCATAAAAACACAATGGTTACGTTTATTTTACAGGAATTCAATGAAAAAAACAAGGGGAACACCCGCTGATTTTGATAGTTCATGGCTAAAGACAATCAATTTCCGTGATATGATGACAATGCTGCGAAGTCTGTCAGGACTTTCATGGAAGGATCAGACACCTGTAACTAAAAGTATTTTCCGCCTGAATAAAACCCCTCATCTTTTTTGTGTGTATCCTTGCAATTCTGTCCCTGGCCGATTATAATGTAGTTAACACAAAAATCTCCTTACACTTTCATGTAAGGATAATAAAAAGTAAAGGAATAAGAGTATGGAAAACCTGTTTAGACTGAAGGAAAACAAGACTAATGTACGGACTGAGATCCTGGCTGGTCTTACCACGTTCATGACGATGGCCTACATCATTGCCCTGAACCCGAACCTTCTCACCGGCTTCCAGACAGGAACGCCCTTATGGAACGGTGTCTTTTTAGCTACTTGTCTGGCCTCGGCTGTCGGTACCTTCTGCATGGCCTTCCTGGCAAACAAGCCCTTTGTCATGGCTCCCGGTATGGGCCTGAACAGCTTCTTTGCCGTGGTCGTGTCAAACATTGTGGTACTGACGGGAAAGACTTATGAAAACGCCTTCCAGGCTGCCCTGTGCATCATCCTGGTAGAAGGTATCGTTTTCATCATCCTGAGTATACTGAATGTCCGTGAAAAGATCGTCACGGCCATTCCCCTGGGGATCCGCCTGGGCATCTCTCCTGCCATCGGCCTGATGCTGATGAATATCGGCTTCCGCTCCAACGCCGGTCTGTTTGGCGCAAAGGGCGAACAGTTCTGGGTCATGCGAGACTTCTTCGGAGCTATGACACCGAAGATCATCAAGGACAGCATGGACACGGCAGGTGCAGATTATCGTCAGATGGTGATGTACGTCGTGACGATGTTTATCGGCCTGTTCGTCATCATCCTGCTCGATCTTAAGGGCAAGAAGAGCGCCGTTCTCATTGGTATGATCACTGCTTCAGTCGTCCATTGGCTGTGTGAACTCATCATCCTGAACAACAACCCCTTCGCGGGATTAAAGACCGCGCACTGGGCACCGCCGTTCAAGGATATGGCGCAGCTGACCCTGTTCAAATTCGACTTCAGAGACTTCTTCTCTATCGGCTGGTTTACAGCGATCACTCTGATCATCACCTTCTGTATGATCGATATGTTCGATACGATCGGCACACTCGTCGGTACGGCTTCCCGCGCCGGCATGCTCGATGAGAAGGGCCAGATGCCGAAGATGAAAGAAGCGCTCCTCGCTGACGCTGTCGGTACTGTCGCCGGTGCCTGCACCGGTACCTCCACCGTCACCACCTTCATCGAATCCGCATCCGGCGTTGAAGCGGGCGGCCGCACCGGTCTTACCGCTTTCACGACAGGCATCCTGTTCCTCGCCTGCATGTTCATTTCCCCGATCGCGGCGATCATCCCGGCTGCAGCGACTTCTTCCGCGCTGATCTACGTCGGCGTCCTCATGATGTCCGGCCTGCAGAAGGTCAACTTCGAAGAGATCGACCAGATCGTCCCCGTCGCGCTCATGCTGATCGCGATGCCGATCTCCGGCTCCATCGGCCACGCCATCGGTATCGGCCTCATCACCTACACAGTCATCGAAGTCTTCACCGGCAAGGCAAAGAACGTTTCTGTCGTGACTTACATCATCTCCCTGCTGTTCCTGCTGAAGTTCTTCGTAGTGGCGTAACAGATCTTTTCGGCGGCGCACAGCCCCCGGGGATTGACAGAAGCAAACTGAATATCAGACTTTAGAAAAAGGATTGCCTTCGGGCAATCCTTTTTTGTCGGAAATTTATATATCGAAAATTTATATGTCGGAAATCCATATTTTTGTCCGGCGGGTGTGCAGGCATCTTCTGCGGGTGTGGAAGGCGGATTTCTCAGTGTTACATCTTTGTTTTTCCTCTTCCACGTCTGAATTCAGACCACTTGGGTGTGGAAGGCTGATTTCTCAGTGTTACATCTTTGATTTTTCTCATCCACATCTAAAACTGTATCGTGAAGATGCAGAGAACAGTTTTCATAGGTCTACACCCTCATTTTCTCTTTTCCAAAACTCCGCGACCGCCTGCCCCACATTTGTGCTGTCGCAGATCGTGTAGCTCTTCCACTCGCGAGGGAACATTTTCTGATAGGAGGGCTGCAGGAACCGGTCGTCCATGAGCACGACCACGCCGACATCATCCGCCGTGCGGATCACCCTTCCCGCGGCCTGCAGCACTTTGTTCATCCCCGGGAAGCGGTAGGCGTAATCGAATCCGTTGACTCCCTGCGCATCCAGCGCGTTTTTGCGGATCTCGCCTTCATTGGAGACCTGCGGAAGCCCTGTCCCGACGACGATCGCGCCGATAAGCCGCTCCCCGGTCAGGTCGATCCCTTCCGAGAAGATACCTCCCATCACGCAGAAGCCGACGAGGGAGGTCCTTCCGTCGTTATTATTTTCAAAATCCTCCATGAAGATCTCGCGGTCTTCCTCCATCATATATTTTCCCTGCACGACCCAGTTGACGCCGGGAGAATCGAATTCTTCGCGGTAGATCTTAAACACGTCCGCCATCATCTTATGCGACGGGAAGAACGCGATATAATTTCCCTTCTTCGACGAGACGACGCGGCTGATCGCCGCCGCGATCCTCCGGTACTCCGCCTCCGAGCGCCGCGTATACTTCGAACTGACATCCGTCACAAGGAAAATCCCCCGCTTTCCGGGATCAAAAGGCGACTCCGCGTAGACCGCGTAATCCTCCTCTTCCGCCCCGAGCAGGTCCCTGTAATACCGGATCGGCAGGAGCGTCGCCGAGAAGAAGACGGCACCTTTCGCGCTGGCAAGGTTCTCCTTCAGGAGATCCGCCGGATCGACGCAGTACTCGTGTACGACAAACTGCCCGTCGGCGTTGATCTCCTCATAGATCACATAGTTCTCCCCGAGATATTCCGCCGTATTGACATAGGTCCGCAGCATGAAATAGACCGGCAGCAGCTCTTTTTTGAGCTCACTGTCGCGCGTTTCGTCGAGCAGTTTTTCGATCTCTCCCATTGCCGTCAGAGCGTCAGCCATCAGCCCCTGGTCACCGGCGAGTACTCTGTACGGAATGCCGCGCTTTTCGCCCCATTCCTCTTCGAGGTCCCGCTTCATCGCAAGCATTTTCTTATTGATCTTCGAAAATGCCTTCTCCGCCCCCTTATACCGGTCCTTCACCTGCCTTCTCGCCGTCAGGATCTCTTCTTTGACCAGTTCCGCGCTGTACATGCCGCAGGCGCGGTCGACCAGATTGTGCGCCTCGTCGATCAGGAAAATGTAATCGCGCTTAGAGTGATCCGCGAAATACCGCTTCAGCCTCGCATCCGGGTCAAATGCGTAATTATAGTCGCAGATGACCGCGTCGAGCCACAAAGACAGATCAAGGGAGAGCTCGTAGGGACAAACTTTAAATCTCAGGGCGGCTCCCGCTATTCTCTCCCTGTCAAAGATCTTATTCTTTCGCGCAGATGCATTCCTGCCTCCCTGCTCCCTTTCTTCCGCCGTCCCGTCCTTTGAGCCTTCTTTAAGAAGCCAGAGCAGCGTCTCCGCCCGCTTCGCAAAATATCCCTCCGCGTACGGGCAGTCTGCGGGATTGCAGGACGGTTCATTCATGAAGCAGGCTTTTTCTTTTGCCGTGAGCCGGAGGGCTGTAAAGTCAAGACCTCTGTCCGCCAGGATTTCAAATGCCTCCACGGCGGCAGCCTGCGCGACGGTTCTCGCGCTCAGATAGAAGATCTTTTCCGCTTTGCGCTCTCCCACCGCCCTGACAGACGGGTACAGGACCGCCATGGTCTTTCCGATCCCCGTCGGAGCCTGCACAAATACTTTCCTTTCGTCCGTGATCGTGCGGTAGACGGCGGAAACAAGCGATTTCTGGCCTTCCCGGTAAGGAAACGGAAAGCTGAGCGTATCCATAGACAGATCCCGGCTGCGGATATGAGCTTCATAGTAATCGGCAAACTGCCTGTACTCCCCGATCAGGTCATCAAACCACTCCGTGAGATCTTCCCTTGTCCATTCCGAGCGGAATCGTTTGATCTCCTCCTCGTCCATCTGAATATACGTGATCCGCACGTCCACACGCTCCAGGTCCTCTTTTTCAGCGAGAAAACAGGCGTAGCAAAGAGCCTGCGCGAGGTGGACCGGAACCGGCTCTTCTAAAGAATCCAGGGGAAGATAGACGCCCTTGATCTCGTCGATCACTTTATTTCCGTCAGAAAATACACCGTCGGCCCTTCCCTCCACGGTGATCGTGTAATTCTCATATTCAATTGTTTTTGAAAGGGGAACTTCGCTTTTGTAGTCCGGACCGCCCTCCGACTGCAGTCTGCGGTGCAGTCTGGCTCCTTTGAGCATCGCCTCCTGCTCGGCCCGCGCGCTCACGCGGTCATCGAGACTGCCGTCCCTGCGCAGGAACTCGACGAGTTCCCGCACAGAAAGACGGAAGGATGCTTTTTCGGCCGGCGCGGCCGCATTTTCAGAGAATGCGGAACCGGCTGCGGCGGTTCGTGAGAAATGCATTATTTACCGGTCGCGACCACTTTCCGGTCATTTTTGTCGCCGATGACGGCAAGGCCCGGAATGCTGTCGATAAACTTATAGAGCTGTGTGTAGCCGTAGATTTTTACGTTGAAATCCCTGTGCGTCTTGCGGATCTCCTGACCGAGGGTGGAAAGAGCGATCTCTTTGTTCCTGCCCTTGCCTCTCTTCTTTACGATCGAGACGATCTCATCATGAATCACGTCCGCCTCGTCTTCCGTCTCAAGGCTCACTTCGATCGAATTGTTGATCCGTTTCAGCTCAATGCCCGGGATATCCTCGAGGAACTTGGAGAGCTGGCTGTATCCGTAATTCCGGATATCGAAATCCGGATATTTGTTGCGGAGCTTGCTGCCGATCTCACCGGATCCGGTGGAGGTTTTTCCGTGGTTTTCGTTCTGGGTGATGATGTTGATGACAGCGGCCTGGATCGTCTCCTTGTCGATCGTGCTGCCGTCCTTCTTCGCGTAAATATCTTCAAGCAGGTTCTCGAGTTCCGTAAAGACCGTACAGGCCGCGCGGAACGAGTCCGGCGTCTTCTTCTCTCCCATGCCGATGACCATTTTTCCGGATTCACGGAGCCTTGAAGCAAGGCGCGTGAAATCGCTGTCGCTCGACACGATGCAGAAGCCGTCCGTGTTGTCCGCGTACAGCAGATCCATCGCATCGATGATCAGTGCGGAGTCGGTGGCATTTTTGCCGGATGTGTTGGAGAACTGCTGGATCGGTATAATGGATTTCTCAAGCAGCTTCTCGCTCCATTTCGCGTTCGCCTGCCGTGTGAAATCGCCGTAAATTCTGCGGTATGTGATCACACCGTACTGTGAGAGCTCATCAAGGATCCCGTCAATATACCGTACGGAAATATTGTCGGAGTCGATGAGGAGCGCAAATCTTTTGTCTTCCATAAAGCCCTTTCGCTTTTTTAAATATTATTGAGGATCATTCGGCGTCTGATCCGGCTTCTCATAAGTCGGATTCCACACCGGTTCCTGCGGCTGCTGCGCAAAGGGATTTCCCTGCGGCGGAACATATGTATTCTGTCCCTGCGGCGCGTATGGATTTCCCTGCGGCGGAACGTATGTGTTCTGTCCCTGCGGCGCGTACGGATTCGGCGCCTGCGGGTTCTGTCCGTAAGAGAACGGCTGTCCGCCCATCCGGTTCTGAACATCCTGTCCGAACGGAGACGGTGCCTGCGGGTTCTGTCCCTGCGGAGCCCAGCCCTGTTGTCCGTAAGGATTCGGTGCCTGCGGACCAGCCTGTCCGTACGGATTCGGATTCGCAGCGCCGTAGAGATTCGTGAAACCGGGGCCCTCCGGCGTCGGAGGCGTCGGATCGTCAACGACCGGTTCGTCGGTCGCGGCTTCGTTCTTGATCAGACGGAAAATGAACACGTACATGAAGATGACGAACGCCACGAACAGGATCGTCGAAAGACCGGTTCCGACCATGAGGCATGCATCGTAGAAGCCGTGCGCGACGACCGCCCATACGAACGCGAGCAGTTTGTTCTTCTTCATGCCCGCCGTATCGCCGTAATGCTGGCACTGCTTCGCGCGTCCGTAGAACACGCCCATGACGACGGCAAAGGACATATGTCCCGGAATGGAAAGCACCGCTCTCATGAGCGCAACGCCGAGACCGCCCTGCAGGACGTAAAGGACGTTCTCAAATGCAGCGAATCCGAGCGACGTGAACACGCAGTAAACGACCGCGTCGAACTTGTAGTTGAATGCCGGATCCTTCCAGGTGCGCAGATGCGTGAGCACGTATTTGGCACCTTCCTCGGAGACTGCCACAACGATGAACGCCAGCAGGATATTGTAGATCACGCCTGACGGATCAAGCATCGTCGCATTGAGCAGTCTTCCCAGAATGCCTTCCAGGATCATCGCTATAAACGCGGATCCCACGCCGAGCAGGACCAGATGAATGAGAAGCTTTCTCGGCTCCTTCTCAATACTGTCCTTTTGGTAGATATACCGCATGAGATAGATGGCAGGGAGCAGCGCGGCGGCCACATTGATCATAAAAGAGCCTTGAAACAAAAACGGTAATGACATTCTGGTTCCTCCTCATTTCATACTGTTGCCGGCAACAAATCCGTCAACCTAAAGTATACTCCTTACGCAAGCCCCGAGTCAAACAGAGAGATCTGGTTCGATTCCGGGATATCTCCCAGGATCCCGTGTGCGGCGAGCTGGTCCGTGATGGTCTTGCTCACGCGGGCGCGGTTGCGGAAATCATCCCTCGAGAGGAACTCTCCCTTCGCCGCCGCCTGCTCGATGCTCTCCGCCGCCGTGTCGCCGAGTCCGTCAATGGAATTGAGGGCAGGCATGAGGCCTCCGTCGATGATCCGGAATTTTTTCGCCCCCGCCTTGTAGATGTCCATTTTATGGAAAGTGAAGCCTCTCGCGTACATTTCCCTTGCAAGGTACATGTCGCGCAGCGTTTCATCTTCCGTGGCGGAGCGCTTCTCCATCGCTTCGTATTCCCGGATGTGGTGTTCAAGCTTATCCCGTCCGAGGCACATTTTCTCGTACGAAAATCCCGACGCCCGGATTGAGAAATACGCCGCGTAATAGGCAAGCGGATCATGCACTTTATAATAGGCGATCCGCAGCGCATTGGTCACGTACGCCGCCGCGTGCGCTTTCGGGAACAT
>DBVZ01000145.1:0-2320 GCA_002308255.1 Lachnospiraceae bacterium UBA1251
GACGTGATCGGCTTTACCAACAGCGGAGATACGGCGGACTGGGGGATCGAAGGATATTACTGCAATACCCTGAACGGCATCAACGGGAGGCGGTACGGGTATTACAACGAGGACGCCGATATCGAGCAGACGATCATTGAACCGGTGAACGGGCAGACCGTCGTGCTGACGCTTGACGCGAATATCCAGCAGGTCGCCGAGAAATACATCGCCGAGTTCATGGACACGATGGCCGTCGGGGAATACTCCGATACGGGGGCGCGGAACGTCGGCGTCATCATCATGAACCCGAACGACGGATCCGTTCTTGCGATGGCAAGTTCCGATCCCTATGATCTCAACAATCCGAGGGATCTCACGCCGTTCTTTGCGCAGGAACAGATCGATGTCATGAGCTCCGAGCAGAAGATCGCCAACCTGAACGCGATCTGGAGAAATTTCTGCGTCTCCGACACGTTCGAGCCGGGGTCGACTTATAAGCCGATCTGCCTGGCTGCGGCGCTCGAGGACGGGTCCCTGAGCGGGACCGAGAGCTATGTCTGCGACGGGTCGCAGGTCGTTGCGGGAACGACGATCCGCTGTTCCAATACGGACGGACACGGGGAGGAGACGCTCTCCGACGTGATTCGGAATTCCTGCAATGACGGCATGATGCAGATCGTAGCCGGCATGGGGATCGACGAATTCGCAAAATACCAGCAGACTTTCAATTTCGGCTCCCGGACCGGCATCGATATTTCCGGCGAGGCGGAAGGCATCCTTCATACGTCGAATACGATGGGGGAGGTGGACCTCGCGACCGGATCGTTCGGACAGGGATTTACCGCGACGATGATCCAGGAAGCGGCAGNNGCCAGCCCTGTGTTCCGTCATAAACGGCGGCTCCTACTATCAGCCGCATCTTGTGAGCCGGGTGCAGGACGAATCGGGCAGAACGGTCCGCTCGATCGATCCGATCCTGAAAAAGCAGACCATTTCCGAACAGGTCTCCGGGATGCTCCGGAATTACATGCAGGCGAGCGTTGAAAACGGGACCAGCGTCTACGCAAAAGTGGACGGCTACAGTTCCGGGGGCAAGACCGGAACTTCCCAGAAGATCCCGCGCGGCAACGGAAAGTACACGGTTTCTTTCATCGGCTTCTGGCCGGCACAGAAACCGCAGGTGCTCTGCTATACGGTCGTGGACGAACCCAACGCGAAGGATCAGGCGAACAGCGCATACGCGCAGGTCCTTGCAAGACAGATCATGACGGAAGTGCTTCCGTACATGAGCATTTTCGCGGATGAGACACCGACGGGGAACGAACCTCTCACACTGGAAGGCGCAAGGGCGCTGACCGGCGAAACGGTCCCGGATACCAACGTTCCCGGACCGGAGAAAGGAGAGGAAGAACTTGTCCTCGGAAACAATGAGGAGACCAACGGTTACACCAATGAAGAAGCCGGTCTTGACAACGAGTAAAACCTGACGATAGGAGAAAAGATACATGGAATACAAAACAGCAATCCTGTCCGCAATGATCGCCTTCGCGGTCAGCGCGGCTGCCGGTCCGGTCCTGATCCCGATTCTGACGAGCCTGAAGATGGACCAGACGGAGAGGGCGCTCGGCGTCAAATCTCATCTCAAGAAGGCAGGCACGCCTACGATGGGAGGGATCATGTTCCTTCTTGGCATCACGATCGCTTCTCTGGTCTTTATCTGGAAGTATCCGAAGATCGGTCCGGTCCTGTTCCTGACCCTCGGGTTCGGCGTGATCGGTTTTGTGGATGATTATCTGAAGGTCGTCAAAAAGCGCTCGGACGGGCTCTTCCCGAAGCAGAAGCTGGCCCTGCAGGTCGTCGTCACCCTGATCTTCTATATCTGTCTCCGGATGATGCACATCTCGATGGAGCTGAGAGTGCCTTTTACCGGGGGAAAAATGTGGAATATCGGTTTCTTTGCGATCCCTCTTGTCTTTCTCGCCGTGATCGGGACGGTCAACGGCACCAACTTCACGGACGGTCTTGACGGTCTGGCTTCGACGGTGACGGCTGCGGTCTGCATTTTCTTCACGGTCGCGTCGATCATGCTCAAGGCGGGACTGTCGCCGATTGCCAGCGCCGTAGGCGGCGCGCTGATGGGTTTCCTGCTCTACAACGCCTATCCCGCGAAAGTATTTATGGGGGATACGGGGTCTCTGGCTCTGGGCGGGTTTGTCGCCGGAACTGCTTATATGATGCAGATGCCGCTTTATATTCTGATCGTGGGTCTCATCTACCTCATAGAGGTGCTCTCGGTCATGCTTCAGGTATCCTACTTCAAGGCGACACACGGAAAGAG
>DBVZ01000145.1:2459-2761 GCA_002308255.1 Lachnospiraceae bacterium UBA1251
TTATAGAAGGACTGGTAACCGGAAATGGAACTGAACGGGAAAAGAGTACTGGTATACGGAACCGGAAAGAGCGGGATCGGCGCAGCGGATCTGCTGACGGCAAAGGGAGCCGTCCCGGTTCTTTTTGATGAAAAGAAAGCGGATGCCGCGGCAGTCGGCAAAAAACTGGAGAATCCGGAAAAAGCGGAGTTTCTTCTCGGCGCGGACCTTCTGACGGAGGAGGTGATCCGGGGACTCGATCTTGCGGTCATGAGTCCGGGTGTCCCGCTCGACATCCCGAATGTGGAAAGGTTCCGTAAAGC
>DBVZ01000145.1:2809-9711 GCA_002308255.1 Lachnospiraceae bacterium UBA1251
GAACGAACGGAAAGACCACGACGACTTCCCTGCTCGGAAAGATCATGTCGGACTATGATCCGAACACATTTATCGTCGGAAACATCGGAACGGCCTGGACGACGGTCGCCGCAAAAACGGATGACAGTTCCCGGATCGTTGCCGAGATCTCGTCGTTCCAGCTGGAGACGGCGGACACGTTTCATGCGCACGTCAGCAGTATCCTGAACATCACGGAGGATCACCTGAACCGCCATCATACCATGGAGGAGTACACGAGAGTCAAAGAGCTGGTGACGCTCCATCAGGACCGGAATGATTTCTGCGTTCTCAATTATGAGGACGCAAGGCTGCGGGCATTCGGAGAAGCCCTCGAAGACCGCACGCAGGTGGTCTGGTTTTCTTCCGCCCGGCCGGTGGAAGGCGGAATGTGGCTTCAGGACGGGGACATCATGACGGACCTGAACGGGATCGGGAAACTGATCGGCGTGAAGGAAGCGAAGATCATCGGCGTGCACAATTACGAAAATATCATGGCGGCAGCAGCGATGGCTGTCTGCGCCGGTATTCCCGTCGAAAATATCAGGGCTTCGATCCGCGATTTTACCGCCGTGCCGCACCGGATCGAGTTTGTCCGGGAGGTCGGAGGCGTCATTTACTATAATGATTCCAAAGGAACCAATCCGGATGCCGCGATCAAGGGGATCGAGGCGATGGAGCGTCCGACTCTGCTGATCGGAGGAGGATACGACAAGGGATCTGATTATAAGCCCTGGATCCGGGCATTTGGCGGAAAAGTGAAATATCTTGTTCTGGAAGGCGCGACAAGGGAGGCGATCCGGGAGGCTGCGCTTTCCTGCGGATTCCCGGAGGACAGGATCATCATGCGGGAAACGATGGACGAGGCGCTGACGTTCTGCATTGAGAATGCGGAACCGGGAGACGCCGTTCTTCTGTCGCCGGCATGCGCAAGCTGGGGAGAATTTGAAAATTATGAGTGCAGGGGCGAGGCGTTCAAAGCGAGAGTCGCAGGTATTAAGGATTAAGATCCTCCTTGCGGCGGCGGTCCTCATCTTTGCGTTTCTCCTTATCTTCGCGACGGACGCGATCCGGGTCACGGGAAACCATCACGTGACCGGGAATGAAGTGAGGGCGATGTTCGAGGAGCAGAAGGTATCCTCCAATACGGTTCTCCTGTATCTGTATAATCTCGTCCGGCCAATCCGGGACCGCAATTTTATAGACCATGTGACGCTCCGTTTTGCCGGACCGCGGACACTGGTCGCGGAAGTGCACGAAAAGCAGCTCGCAGGTTACTTCGAGTCAAACGGGAAATACTGGTATTTTGACCGTCTCGGGGTGATCGAGGCCGGTTCGGACATGCCGGAGACTTCGCTCGAGGAAGGAAAGCCGTATATTCCTCTGGTCGGAGGACTCACGGCCGGCTCGCCGGCGCTGGGTGATCCCATGCCCGCTGCCGATACGGGCTTTTACGAAAAACTTGGAAATCTGCAGACCGTTCTGTCAAGGGAACACCTGATCCCCGACACGGTCTATGTGGATGAAGAATATGACGTGTATCTGACCTACGGGAAGATCACGGTGGAGCTCGGAGACCTGAATTCCCTCGAGGCGAGGATGCACGCGCTGTCGGATATCCTGCCGAATACGGAAGGCATGGAAGGGACGCTTCTCCTAGGGGATTATGACGGGAGCGAGGACGGGGTCGTCTTCCGGAAAAAAGAGAAGGAAACCGTGAAGGCGGAAGAGATCCGGGAAGAGAGTGAAGAGGACGGTGCCGCACCCGACCCGTCAGGAGAAGCAGCTGAAGAGCCGGAAACAACCGGGGAGGAAGGCGCTTTGGAAGACGGTGAAGCCGGTCGGGAAGCCTCCGAATCCGGGGAAACAGCTCCGGAAGAGAGCGGAAACGGGGATTGAATCCTTCTTCATAATTTCGTAAAAACTTCTTGATAAATCGGAACAAAACCTATATCATATAAATGTTGTATCAGCTTTATACATAAGTATGTTTATATAAGGGGTATCCGGGAAACAAAGGAGGAATAGTTTTGTTAGAGATTTCTACGAATGAATCGGAAGCGGCTGCGAAGATTGTCGTAATCGGCGTCGGCGGCGCAGGAAATAATGCAGTAAACCGCATGGTCGACGAATCGATCGGCGGTGTGGAATTTGTCGGCGTCAATTCGGATAAACAGGCGCTGACGATGTGCAAAGCCCCGGCGATCCTGCAGATCGGGGAAAAAGTGACCAAGGGCCTTGGTTGCGGCGCGAAGCCGGAGATCGGCGAGCAGGCGGCAAAAGAGAGCGTCGATGAGCTGAAGCAGCTCATGGTCGGCGCGGACATGGTCTTCGTTACCTGCGGTATGGGCGGCGGCACCGGAACGGGCGCGGCTCCCGTGATCGCATCGATCGCGAAAGAACTGGGTATCCTCACAGTCGGTGTTGTGACCAAGCCGTTCCGCTTTGAGGCGAAAGCCCGCATGAACAACGCGATCCAGGGCATTGAGAAACTGAAACAGAACGTGGATACGCTGATTGTGATCCCGAATGACAAACTGCTTGAGATCGTCGACAGACGCACGACGATGCCGGAAGCGCTCAAGAAGGCGGATGAAGTCCTGCAGCAGGCGGTTCAGGGTATTACCGATCTTATCAATACACCGGCTCTTATCAACCTTGACTTTGCGGATATTCAGACGGTTATGACCAACGGCGGCGTTGCTCATATCGGAATCGGAACCTCGAAGGGCGACGAAAAGGCACTCGAAGCTGTCCAGCAGGCAGTGGAGAGCCCGCTTCTCGAGACCACGATCACCGGCGCGAAGAACGTCATCATCAATATCCGCGGTGATATTTCCCTTATGGACGCGAACGATGCAGCTTCTTACGTGCAGAATCTTACCGGCGAAGAAGCGAATATCATCTTCGGTGCGCTTTATGATGACAGCGAACTTGATTCCTGCAGCATCACCGTGATCGCTACCGGTCTTCAGAGCGCGGATGACGTTAAGAAGACGAGCCGTCCGTTTGCTTCCTCCTCCGCATTCTTCACAGGCGGAGCGGAAATGCGTCCGCAGGGCTTTGCCCCGCAGAAAGCTCCGGAGGCGCCGAAAGCTTCTCCGATTCTGCAGCAGCCGGAAGTACAGTCTAACGTCCAGAAAAAAGATATCCAGATTCCGGATTTCCTTCGCAACAGACGGTAAAGAATGAAACGTTCCCCTTGGGATTGTCCGGAAACGTGCAGTCCCGGGGGTTTTTCTTTGCACAAAAGCATTAAAAGCGGAACACTGCCGGAGAGTGTTCCGTTCTTTTCGGAAAGACGCGGAAGCCCGGCAGAGGTAAGAAACAGGGGGAGCGGGCATGAAATGTCCTTATTGCGGAAATGACAATACCCGAGTGGTGGATTCGAGACCGGTCGACGACAATACGGCGATCAGAAGAAGGCGCCTGTGCGACAACTGCGGAAAGCGGTTTACGTCTTACGAGAAGGCGGAAACGATCCCGCTGCGCGTTGTCAAGAAAGATCAGATGAGGGAAGAATTTGACCGCTCGAAGATCGAAGCGGGAATTCTGCGCGCGTGCCACAAACGTCCTATTTCGGCAGAGCAGATCGAAAGAACGGTCGATCAGATCGAGAAGGATGTATATAATAAAGAAGCGAGAGAGATCGAGAGCACACAGATCGGGGAGATCGTCATGAAATATCTGCAGGATCTCGATCCGGTCGCTTACGTGCGTTTCGCGAGCGTTTACAGGGAATTCAAGGATGTGGACACATTCATGAAAGAACTGGAACGGCTTATGAAAGCCGGAAAATAAACGGAAGGAGCTTATCACGATGAACAGGGTCCTGCTGAAACTGAGCGGAGAGGCACTTGCCGGCGCCGCCAAAAAGGGGCTCGATAACGAGACCGTGCGCAAAGTCGCAAAACAGGTAAAGGAGATCACGGATGCGGGCATCCGCGTGGGGATCGTCATCGGCGGCGGAAATTTCTGGCGCGGGGACGAGCATGAAGCGGAGATCGAGAGGACAAAAGGCGATCAGATCGGCATGCTTGCGACAGTGATCAACTGCATCTATGTATCGGAGGTCTTCCGGAAGGAAGGGATTGCAACGAGTGTAATGACGCCGTTCACGATCGGCGCGTTTACGCAGCTCTTTAACAAAGACGCGGCTATGAAAGCACTGGATGCGGGAGAGGTCGTATTCTTCGCGGGCGGTACGGGAAATCCGTATTTTTCCACGGATACGGCTACGGTTCTGCGCGCGCTCGAGATCGAGGCGGATACCATCCTGATGGCAAAATCGATCGACGGCGTATATGATAAGGATCCGGCGAAATATCCGGACGCGAAGCGCTTCGACACCATCACGATCGACGAAGTGGTGAAGAAGGAACTGGGAGTTATTGACGGCGCAGCTGCGGTAATGGTGAAAGAGAACAGGATGCCGCTGTTCGTATTTGATCTGAACGCGGAAAATGCGATCGCCATGGCCGCGAAAGGTCTTGCGGTCGGAACGGAAGTCGTTCCGGACTGATAAAGGAGGCAAAAGGGATGAGTGAAAGAATTGCTGTCTATGAAGAGAAAATGCAGAAATCGATCAAGAGCCTTGAAAACGATCTGCAGGGGATCCGTGCGGGACGTGCGAATCCGCATGTGCTTGACAAGATTACCGTGAATTATTACGGGGCGCCGACTTCTTTGCAGCAGGTCGCCAATATTACGATCCCAGAAGCCCGCGTGATCCAGATCCAGCCGTGGGAATCCAAGATGATCAAAGAGATCTCCAAGGCGATCATGGCTTCGGACGTAGGCATCACCCCCGCCGATGACGGCCGTGTGATCCGGCTCGTTTTCCCGGAGCTTACCGAGGAACGGCGCAAAAATCTCGTCAAGGACGTCAGGAAAAAGGGAGAGGGCGCCAAAGTCGCCATCCGCAATATCCGCCGCGACGGAAATGATATGCTGAAGAAACTGAAAAAGGAAGGCGTATCGGAGGACGAAGTAAAGGATCTTGAGGATGATCTGCAGAAAATGTCCGAGAAATATGTCAAGGAGATCGACAAGATCGTCGAAGAGAAATCGGCGGATATCCTGAAAGTGTGAACCAATTTTATACCTGATAAAAGGGAGTAGCAAAACGGCGGAAGCCGGAATTGAGATCGCCATACCCGGTGCGGCCTGAGGGTACGCACCCGTATCAATTGAGATTGCAAGACTTTTATCATGACTTTGCGGGGTCATGATAAAAGTCTTTGTTTTTTTGAGGTAACAATGAAATATTTTGCCCTGGGCTTGTTTGTTTTAATGTACATACTGATGATAGCGGTTCCGAAGAAACGACTTTGGTTTGTCCTCGGAAGTGCGCTGATCTTTATTGTGTCGGGAATCGTTCCGGCAAAAGAGGCGGTGTTCGCTATCAACTGGAATGTCCTCATGATGATTGCCGGCACGATGGTCGTTGTCTATTACTTTATCGAGTCCGCCATGCCGGATCTGATAGCGGACATGCTGCTTGATAAAGCAAAAAACGTAGCATGGGTGACGATCTATATGTCCCTGTTCGCGGGTCTTGTGTCCGCATTCATCGACAATGTGGCAACAGTATTGATGATCGCGCCGGTCGCCCTTGCGATCTGCCGGAAGATGAAGATCTCTCCGGTCCCGATGATCATTTCCATCTCGGTATCGTCGAATCTGCAGGGCGCGGCGACGCTGGTCGGCGACACCACGTCGATCCTCCTCGGCGACTACGCGAAAATGGATTTTCTCGATTTCTTCTTCATGCACGGAAGACCCGGCATTTTCTTCGCGGTGGAGCTGGGCGCGCTCGCTACCGTGCCGGTCATGCTTTATATTTTCCGGAAAGACAAACAGAAAGTCTTTGCCGAGAAGAGAACGGATGTGAAATCCTATGCGCCGACTGTTTTCCTGATCGGGATCGTTGTGACGCTGATCTTTGCTTCTTTCATACCGGGGAAGCCGGACACGACGAACGGCCTGATCTGTATGGCGTTTGCCACGGTCTCCATGGTCTGGGACCTCCTTGTGACAGGAAAACTGGTAAATGCCAAAGAGGCGGCAAAAAATCTTGATCTGGAGACTATCCTGCTCCTTACGGGGCTGTTCATCGCGATCGAAGGGATCACGAGGGCGGGCGTCATCGATGACGCCGCATCCCTGATCGTTCAGGCGGGCGGCAATAACATTTTCCTTCTTTATACTATTGTCGTCTGGGGATCGGTCGTGATCTCTGCATTTGTCGACAATATCCCCTATGTGGCGACGATGCTGCCGGTCCTTGCCGGCGTGACGAAAATGCTGGGGATCGAACCTTATCTTCTGTATTTCGGACTTCTGACCGGGGCGACGCTGGGCGGAAATCTCACGCCGATCGGCGCGTCGGCAAATATCACGGCGGTCGGCATGCTCCGGAGAGAAGGCTGTGAGGTCAGCTTCGGCGACTTCTTCCGGATCGGCGGAACCTTCACGCTGACAGCGGTCCTGGTCGGATATCTGTATCTGTGGATCGTGTGGAGATAAGAAAAAAGGTTCGTAAAAAAGCGGTTGACAAACCACTGTCGGTACAAGTATAATATCACACGTGCGATTCAGAACATAAGGAGGTGGAATCTATGTCGATTTGCCCTAAGAATAAACACTCTAAAGCGAGACGCGACAAGAGAAGAGCGAACTGGAAAATGACGGCTCCGACGCTCGTTAAGTGCAGCAAATGCGGCGCTCTTACGATGCCGCACAGAGTCTGCAAGGCTTGTGGAACATACAATAAGAAAGAGATCGTTAAGGTCGAAGACTGATAACGAATCAAATACTTCGCGAACCGCCGCAGGCTCCTGCTGCGCCTGAAACACAAAACCCCCCGTGGCCACGGGGGGTTT
>DBVZ01000106.1:0-3130 GCA_002308255.1 Lachnospiraceae bacterium UBA1251
GCGGAAAAGCTGGGCTTCGAATTCAGTCACGAATATTTTTGTTACGGGGTCAGCTGAAAATGAAAAAAGCCGGAAAACATCTTCCGACAATTAAAACGGGCCCGTTTACCGAATGAAAATGAGAAAAGAGACAGGGGACAGCACGGAAAGCTGTCCCCTGTTTCTGCGTCTTCTGCTTTATTCTTCCGGGAACTCCCAGTCAAGCAGCCGCCAGTACGGTTCGGAAACACGTTTTGCGTAAGCGTCCATATCGACGCCGTTCCAGTCATAGAATCCGGTCCTGCTCTCGCTGCGCGCCCCCATCTTGCCCTCCTCCATAAGTTTTTTCATGAATTCGGGAATATCGGTCCTCGCTGAAAGAATGGGCCAGGTATTGCGGCAGGTGGAAGCATTCAGCCNNAGGCCGCCGTTGTCGAAGTGCTCGAAAATGCCGATCGAGGTATATCTCGGACAGAAGCTGTACTCAAGACAGGTGTCCACATCCTCGGGATCACAGATCCCTTCCTCGACGAGAGCCAGCGCTTCCCGCCAGAGAGCGAACTGCAGACGGTTTCCGATGAAACCGGGAGTGGGTCTTTTGAGGATGACGGGTTTTCTGTCGAGTTCTTCGAGCAGGCCTTTCGCGTACCCGATCACACCTTCCGCCGTGCGCTCCGAGCCGCAGAGCTCGAAGTAGGGCACCAGGTGGGGCGGATTGAACGGGTGCGTCACGATGATCCTGTCCGCGTACTTCTCGGCACCTTCCGCGAGAACTGCCGGAACGATGGACGAACTGACGGAACAGATGGCTTTTACAAGGGGGCAGTTGTCTTCGATCTGCCGGAAGACCTCATATTTTGCCTCTTTCGTCTCCGCGACGGACTCAAAGACGACCTCTGCATCCTTAAGATCCGCGTAGTCAAAGGTGTAACGGATGTAAGACATGCAGATATCCGCTTTTTCCGCGCTCAGGATATTACGCTCCGTCATCTGGGCAAAATAATCCTTCACCATTTTGCTGCAGCGGTCCACGGATCTCTGACTGCGGGCAAGGATCACGGTCTGAAAGCCGTGCCCCGCCGTCAGAACGGCCATGCTTCCCGCTATCATGCCGGTTCCGACGATCCCTGTCGTTCTCGCGTCTTTTTTCATTGGCTCCCCTTTCTTTTCATCGCAGCAAGGCGGCTGCATCCCATATTCCGGTGAAATCTGTTTTATCTTCTTCCGGTCACAGACAACAATAGGGAAGAAAAAGGAATTTGTCAATTTTTTTGGTGTTGATTTGTACAATATCCACAAAAATGTCGCGCAATTAATCAGATTAAGCATAATATATTGACAATTCAGGAGAGCGGTTTTATTATAAAAATAGAAAGTAGAGAGCATTACTCTCTACTTTTTTAAATGCAATTTTAAAGAAATGGAGGAAAGACAATGGCACTCACGGCAGAAGAGAAACGGAATCTTGAACAGATCGCGAAAGAGCTCCGGATTACCATCATCGATGTGATGGCCTGGTCCGGCGGCGCGCACGTAGGAGGTTCACTGAGCATTGTTGAGATCCTGACAATGCTGTATTTCAAGTATCTGAATATCGATCCGAAGGATCCGGATATGGAAGACAGAGACCGGTTTATCCTGTCTAAGGGACACGCGGCGGCGGGATATATCCCCGCGCTGGCGAAGAGAGGGTATTTCCCGGAAGAGGAGCTGAAATCCTTTAACCATTTCCGCAGCCCGTTCGCGATGCATCCGGACAGCAAGAAGATCGTGGGCTGCGATGTTTCCGCGGGAAGCCTCGGCCACGGCCTTTCGATGGCGGTCGGACTCGGTCTCGCGGCAAAGTACCTGAAGAAAGACTGGAAAACGGTCTGCCTCATGGGCGACGGCGAATGCTGCGAAGGCAGTATCTGGGAAGCCGCGATGTCGGCCGCGCATTTTAAGCTCGACAACGTTATCGGTATCGTCGACCGCAATAAACTGATGATCGACGGCACGACGGAACAGGTGATGGCGCTGGAGCCGTTTGCGGCGAAATGGAGAGATTTCGGCTGGAATGTCCTGGAAGTCGACGGCCACGATCTGGACGCCCTGGATGACGCGTTCGCGCAGGCGTGGAGCGCGCAGGGGGTGCCGACGCTGATCCTGGCCGATACGATCAAAGGAAAAGGCGTTGATTTCATGGAAAATAACGTCGTTTATCACTATGCCTCCGCGGACTCTGCGGTATGCGAGCAGGCGAAGGAACAGATCAGGAAAGGAGGCAGATAAAATGGCAGTCATTACCGGAACAAACTGGAATGCTTACGACGGCGCCACGATGACGGCGCGCGAGATCTACGGACGCACGCTGGCGTATCTCGCAGAGACAAACGACAAGATCGTGGGACTCACGGCAGACCTTGAAAAAACGACAGCGATCAAATTTTTCGCGGACAAGTTCCCGGAACGCTTCTACAACGTGGGCATCGCGGAACAGAACATGTTCGGCATCGCCGCGGGACTTGCGAAAGCGGGACTGATCCCGTTCGCCTCCACCATGGCGATCTTCGCGACCATGCGCGCGGGCGAGCAGGTCCGCACCGATATCGCCTATCAGAACCTGCCGGTCAAGATCATCGCGACCCACGCCGGCATTTCCTTCGGNNCCGAATATGACGGTGATCTGCCCGGCGGACGGCATTGAGACCTCGAAAGCTGTCCAGGCCTGCATTGACGTGCCGGGCCCGGTCTATGTCCGGATCGGGAGAGGCTTCGAGCCGCCGTGCCACGAAAATGACCAGTATGACTACGAGATCGGAAAAGCGATCACGATGAGGGACGGCACGGACTTCACGATCATCTGCTGCGGCATCGCGGTCCTGCAGGCACTGAACGCGGCAAGGACACTGGCGGAAAATGACGGTCTCAGCGTCCGGGTCATCAATATGCACACGATCAAGCCGATCGACCGGGAAGCGATCGTGAAGGCGGTCATGGATACCCGGAGGATCCTTACGATCGAGGAACACAACATTTACGGCGGTCTCGGCGACGCGGTCGGATCCGTCATCGCGGAATCCGGAAAAGGCTGCGTGTTCAGGAAACACGGCATGATGGACGTATTTTCCGAGATCGGCTATGCGGAAGACCTCTACGCTTATTACGGATT
>DBVZ01000106.1:3180-3300 GCA_002308255.1 Lachnospiraceae bacterium UBA1251
GAATTCGAGGCGGATGAGAGCTGGGAAGACGAGTAAGGGAGGTGATCTTATGGCAGCATCCCCACAGGAAATCATGGCTGCGAGGCTCTTTTTCAATGCGGCCTTCCCGACGATGCAGGT
>DBVZ01000106.1:3309-3666 GCA_002308255.1 Lachnospiraceae bacterium UBA1251
GATGATAAATACGACCTGAAAAAGAAATTCTGCAATTTCTCCGGTACCGTGCAGTTCGGCGCGAAAAATGACGGTGAACTGCTTGCGTGCCATATGATCTTTGACAACGGAAAACTCACGGTCAAAGAGGGACCGGCGGAAAAGGCGGATCTTACGCTTACCTTTCCGTCTGTCGCCAAAATGCTCGCGATCCTCAAAGGCGGACTCGCCATGCCGGCGATCAAAGGCGACGTGCGGATCCTCCCGAAATTTCTCTCGCTCCTTCTCGGGCTCATGATCATGACGAAGCCCAACGACAAGCTGAAGGACAACGGCGAGAAAGCGCTGAAGGTGAAATGCTCCCTCTACATGATCACG
>DBVZ01000086.1:0-395 GCA_002308255.1 Lachnospiraceae bacterium UBA1251
ACGGAACTCAAGCAGGAGATCGAGGACCAGCTTCTGGTCACAAAGGACGCGGAAGGTTCGCACGTGCGGTGGCAGATCTCGTGATCGCCGAAGAGATAAGTTTTTCCGGAAATGACACCAAAAAAACGGAAACTTTTTGGTGTCATTATTGTTTTGCGGGGATCTGTTCGCCGGCGGTTTCGGTCATGCTTCTGCGGGGACGTCCGCGTTCCCGTCATTGTGCAAAGTTCGAGTTTCCATTATAATAAAATATCAGTGAAACAGCATTGCGGGAGGAGACAGAATGCGGGCTGCAGTGATCGGAGGCGGCTTTGCCGGCAGGGTCCATGTGCAGGCATTGCGGGCCGTCGGCGTAGAGCCGTATCTTGTGATTACGACAAAAGAAGAGAGTGCGG
>DBVZ01000086.1:509-22515 GCA_002308255.1 Lachnospiraceae bacterium UBA1251
CGGGGAAAACCGGTCCTGTGCGAAAAACCGGTCGCCCTTGACCTTGCGGAAGCAGAGCTCCTTTCGGAAGCCGCGGCTTCCTGCGGGGTTCCGCTGAGCGCCGTGACGTTCAATGTCCGGTATCATATGGCCTGCCAAAGAGCGAAGGAACTGATCGAAAGCGGGATTTTCGGCAGACCGATCCTGATTCACGGCAACTATATGCAGGAATTCCATGCACTGCCGGCGCCTTATGACTGGCGTTATGATCCGCAGCTTGGCGGAAAAATGCGCGCGGTCACGGAGATCGGCAGCCACTGGATCGATCTGGCCCAGTATGTTTCCGGGAAAAAAGTGACGGCGGTTTCCGCGCAGACAGCCAATTACTGGCCGGAGAGAGTGATCCGGGACGGTATCATGACGGGTCCGGGAGAAGGAGAACAGCAGGAAAAAATCCGTGTGATCTCCGAAGACGCAGCCACGGTCAATCTCCGTTTTGAAGACGGCGCCATCGGCAGTGTGGTCCTCTCCGAAGTCTCGCCGGGCCGGGGCAACCGCCTGACCCTGGAGGTCACCTGTGAAAACGGAAATCTTTGGTGGAACGAGGAAGAAAACAATATCCTTTACACGGCGAAAAAAGGAGAGGGAGTCCACGCCGAGATCTTCGCATTCGGAAACGGATTCGGAGATACGTTCGAGGAGCTCCTGCGACGGTTTTACGCGGCTTTGCAATGCGGCGGCGCGGAAGCCGGAAACCGGGCGGAAGGACTTCCGTCCATTGCGGAAGGCGTGCGGGTCGCTGCCGTGTGCCGCGCGATCCTTGAGAGCTCGGAGAATGACGGAAGATGGATCGGCGTGAACGGCTTCTGAAAACGAACGGATACGGATAAGGAAAGACAGGATTTAGAAAACGGAGACAGGATCAGCATGAGTCAGAAAAGTGAAAAACGGCTTTCCGGTCCGGAGCAGATTATAAAGAGCCTTCGTCTGGTGCCTCTGAGCCGGGAGGGCGGCCTTGCAGGCGAGACTTACCGGAGTGAATTCAGCATAGACGGGAAATGTGCCGGTACCGCGATATACTATCTGCTTCGCGGGGAATCTTTTTCCCATCTTCACAGACTGACCGGCGATGAGATGTATCATTTTTATCTCGGGGATCCGGTGGAACTCACAGAACTTCTGCCGGACGGAACGTATAAGACAACTCTTCTCGGGCCGGATATCGCGGGAGGACAGGCAGTCCAGCACCTCGTCCCGGCCGGAAACTGGCAGGGATCCTGCCTGGCGAAAGGCGGTAAATGGGCGCTTCTGGGAACGACCATGTGGCCGGGATATACGGACGAGTGCTACACACACGGAAATGCGAAGGAGCTTCTTGAGGCGTATCCGGATGCTGAGAAGATCATCCGGAAACTGACCGGGGAAGTGAGGTTCTGAGAAATGCCGCACGGAAACCTGATTTTAATAATACGAAAATGAACGAAGGAACAGCAATAAACAGAATGGATCCGGGGAAGAGGGGCATTCCCGCCAGCGTACTGAAGCAGATCGCTGTGCTGACGATGCTGATCGACCATGTCACGGCGGGACTTATGGACCTCGGATACTGGGCGGCGGGAAATCCGGTCACGCCGAAAGGAAGGATCCTGTACCGTGTTCTGCGCGGCGTCGGGAGGATCGCATTTCCGATCTACTGTTTTCTGATCGTGGAAGGATTTTTCCATACGAAGAACAAGTGGAAATACCTTCTCCGGCTCACACTGTTCGGACTGCTCTCGGAGATCCCCTTTGATATCTGTTTAGAGAAGGCGTACATTTATATGGGATACCAGAATGTGTTTTTCACGCTCGCTCTGGGGCTGCTCGGGATCATCCTGTACGATACGGCGGTGAGAGGGGACTATCTGTATGCCCGTCCGCTGCGAAAACTGGNNCTCGGCATGGCGGCGGCGGCCGCTGCGGCCTGGCTTATGAAAACGGACTATTCCTGGTACGGCGTACTGGTGATCTATTTTTTCTTCCTGTTCCGGGAATCGTTCACTTTGAAGCTGGTCTTTACGGAAGTGATGCTCTGCCTGCTGAACCCGCTGGAACTGGTCTCACTGGCCGACTTTCCTTTGTTCCTGCTTTATAACGGGCAGAGGGGGCCGCAGAAAAAATATTTTTACTATATCTTTTATCCCGCGCATCTGCTGCTGATCGCCGCTGCCCGATATGTTCTGTACGGGATCTTCGTGCGCTAGCAGGCAGGCGCCGTATCACGGCTTATGGAGGAAGTATGAAGTACAAGGGAGTCATTTTTGATCTGGACGGGACGGTCCTCAATACGCTGCTGGATCTTGCGGACAGCGTCAATTACGCGCTGGAACAGTACGGCCTGCAGCCGATCGAGACGGAATCCTACCGCTATATGATCGGACACGGTTTTGCCAATCTGATCGAGACGTCGATTTCCGCCTCGATCCGGAAAATGCAGACTTCCGAGACAGCGGAAACGGTTCTCGCCAGGATGGAAGAGAAGAAACCGGTTCTGACGGATGTCGCCGGGATCGGGGAACTTCCCGCACCGGAGGAGCCGGTATCGCTGGAAGAAACGCTGGTGCCGGAACATACCCCGGATCCGATGCCTGAAGAAGACGTTCTTCCGTCCGGCCGGATGACGGAAGCGGAGAGAGCGGCGCTGCAGCGCGGGGTCCTTGAGGCGTTTACGGAAGAATACAGCAGGAGATACCTGCGGTCGACCGCGCCGTACCCGGGAATTCACGCGATGCTCACGCATCTTGCGGATGCGGGTGTCAGGATCGCCGTCAACTCCAATAAGAGAGATGATTACACGAAAAACCTCATCAGCCGGAATTTCCCGGATCTGGAGTGGACCTGTGTGCTCGGGGGAAAAGAAGATATTCCCAAAAAGCCGGATCCCGCCGGAGCGCTTCTCATCGCCGGGGAAATGAATTTCCGTCCGAAAACCGTGAAAGTGCAGGAGAAGACCCGCACCTGCGGAGCGGCTGCCAATCCGTTTGAGACAGAGGAGCCGAAAAAAGGATTTTTTGCCGGTCTGTTTTCCCGCAGAAAAGAGAGTGAGGACGGGGAAAAACGCCTGATGTTTACGGAAATGGCTTATGTCGGCGATTCTGACGTGGATATTCAGACCGCCAGAAACGCGGGGATGGCCGCCATCGGCGTCGCGTGGGGATTCCGGGGACGGCAGGAACTGGAAGACAGCGGCGCGGATTTTATAGCGGAAGATCCGCTGCAGCTTGAGGAATATCTCCTTTCCGAATGACAGCATGAAGGACCAGAGACCGGTCAGAACCGGCCTTTGCTTAGGTGGAGAAGATGCAGGAAAAAGACGTTTTTATCAGCTATAAGGCGGAAGAACTGAAAGAAGCGGAATGGGTGAGAGACAGGCTGGAGAAGGAGGGCATCACCTGCTGGCTCGCGCCGGGCTCGATTCCGGGAGGTTCCAGCTATGCCGTCCAGATCCCGAAAGCGATCCGGGAATGTCTGGCTTTTGTTCTGATCCTGTCCAAAAATGCGCAGGAATCGAAGTGGGTTCCCCGGGAACTTGATCAGGCGATCAATGCAAATAAAGTCATTCTTCCCTTTATGATCGAAAACTGTCCCCTGAAAGACGAGTTCAGCTTTTACCTCTCCAATGTACAGCGCTACGAGGCGTGGCAGAACCGGGAGAAGGCATTTTCCTCGATGGTCCGCGTGATCAGGGCGCTGGTCGATGAGAAAAATAAGGCAGATTCCTCCATGCTCGGCGTGATCAGGGCACTGGCTGATGCAAAAACCGGCACTGCCGCGGCAACGGGAGCTGCTCGCGGGANNCGAACCGGCTGGAGCCGCCGGAGGAAGACCGGCAGAAGCTCCCGTAAAAAAACAGGGACGAAAAGAAAGAAAAACCTCAAAAAGAGTTGAGAGAAACGCCCCGGGGACTGCGGTCTCCCAAAAAGGTACAGGAAAGAAGAAACTCTCTGTCAAAAAAATATTGCTGATAGCTGTTGCTGTTGTCGTCGCAATAGAAGCCATCGGTGCGCTGCGGTACTCCATAAGGAAACAGCAGCAGGAAAAGGAGCGGGCAGCCAACGCCTTTATTCTTGCGGGAAAGGAAGTGTCAAAGACCGACACGACGGTTTATCTGAAGGATGCGGCGGTCACGAAAGAGGATATTGAACTGTTTGGCCGGTTTGAAAAACTGAACGGGATCACATTTGAGTCCTGCACTTTTGAGACAGACCTTATGCCGCTGCTCGGGGAGAATCTTTCCGTTCTTACGATCAGGAACTGTGATCTTACGGCGGATCAGTTCAGGTCTCTTGATTTTTCCACGGCTCCGAGGCTCTCGCAGCTCGATATCAGCGAAAATCCTTCTGTCGGGGAGGCCTTTCGATCGGGCGGAATCGCGCTGCCGGAGAATCTTACGCTTCTTAAGATCAGCGGGACCGGGATCAGCGACCTGACCCCTCTTGCGCCGCTGGTTAAACTGACGAGACTCGAGGCGGAGAACAACGGCATCACCGACCTGTCTCCTCTTGCGAAGGCAGTAAACCTTCAGGTCCTGGATGTTTCCGGCAACGAACTTGCTGATTTATCGGCATTGAAAGAGTGTACCTCGCTGACAGGTCTCGATGTTTCGGGAAATCAGCTCGAATCGCTGGAAGGGATCGAGGCATGTATCCGGATGGAGACGCTGCGGGCGGGAAATAACCGGATCGGGGATCTTGACGCATTGTCGAATATGACGATCCTGAAAAAAGTGTCTCTTCCGGGGAACCACATCGAAATGACAGATGTGCTGGCCAAATCCGCCGCGACACTGGAAGAACTGGATCTTGCGGAAAATGCGGTCGCGGATATTTCCCCGCTGGAAAAATGTACGGCGCTGAAGATGCTTATTCTCCGGCACAACGCGGTCAAGAACATGGAGTATGTCCGTTCTCTTGAAAACCTGCAGACACTGGACATCTCGGAAAATGCGATCGCCGTGGCAGACGGACTGAGCCATCTGAAGAGTCTGGAGACGCTTGATATCTCGGACAATCCGCTGGAGGCCGGTTTCGGCATCTGGGGGTCGGAGTGGCCAACGGGCGTAAAGACAGAGATCGATGCCAGCAACTGCGGCATTACAAATGGCATGACTCTGAAGGAAGAACTTTATTACCGTCTGCTCGATCTGCACGGCAGCAATTTTGACAGGATCCCGGACGCGCTGACCAAGGTTCACGGAGACACGGTCGTTCTTGACTGGAACAGCGGGATGAAGCCGGAAAAATTGAAAGAACTGTATTTCAATTATATTATCCTTCTGGATGTGCCGCTCGATCAGGTCGTCAGTCTGGAGGATACGGTGGGCAGAAAGCTGACACACATGTCGACCGAAGAATATGAGTCAAAAAAAGCGGAATCCGAATAGAGTATACTGTGTGAAAAGGAAAGGGCTTCCGGAGGGGAAGCCGGAGACTTAAAGGGGAGGAAGGCATCCTATGATCACAGTTATGAAAAAAAGGGGAATTGCCGTCGAAGCGTACCGCCTCGGCGAGGAGACACCGGAAGAAAAGGACCTGATCCGGAAAGGGCTGATCGTAAAACACGACGGCGAATATGAGATCTTTTCACAGGAAAGCCAGTCGGGAATCGGGGAGATCGCGAAGGCCGGGGACTATTTCAAGGTGGATGAAGGAGGCAATCCCTATCCCAACGAAAAGAACTGGTTCGAAGCCAATCACCGGCATCTTAAGGGGGACAGCTACGAACAGTCCCCGGCGGAACTGGACGCCTGGATGGCCGGCGACCCGGATGACGGGCCGGTGAGGACGCTCATGGAAGAAGGCCGGCTCACTTTATGCGAAGAGGACCCGGAGCATTATTTTCAGGCCCGCCTTTGGGGCACGAAGCTGACGGCCCCGAAAGACGCGGTTCTTGTGATCTATGACTTCGAAAAAAGAGAGTTCAATTTTGTCAACCGCGGTGTTTTTGACAAGACCTATGAGATCATAAAAAAAGAATAATAACGGACAGCCGCTCCGGGCACTGACTGCCCGGACGGCGGCCGGAAAGAAAGGGTGTTCATCATGCCTGACAGTATCCGCATCTTTATTGTCTGTGCGATCCTATCCCCGCTTGTTTTCCTGGCTGTGGCGCTGGGACTGAATATCTGGCGGAAGAGGTCCGGTTTCCTCGGCAAATATCTGTCGGGGTTTTATTGCTTTGCGGCGGGTGTTTTCCTCGCGCTGACCATCATCCTTTTCCCCGTCTCCTGCCAGTCCTACGCGGAGGAGTTCAATTTCTGGGGGATCCGTGCGCTGTTCCTGTCGGTGCACACGGCGATGCGCTGCTTCATCCTTGACGGCGAGCTGGACATGATGAACGCTGCGACGGCGCATCTGCCGGGGGCATTCCGCCTGTGGTACACTTTCTACGGCGCCGTGCTTTACGTCCTCGCGCCGGTCATGACCGTCGGATTCATCTTATCCTTCTTCCGCAATTTCACCGCGAAAATGCGCATTGCCTGGCAGTCCCGCAAACCTGTCTTCTATTTCTCCGAACTGAACAAAACAGCGCTCGCACTCGCCGAAGACGTGCGGAAAAAGAATCCGGACGCCCTGATCGTTTTTGCCGACGTTTATCCCGAAGACGGGGAAGACAGCTACGAGATGCGGAAGGAAGCGGAGCGGATCCACGCGTTCTGCGTGCGGGACGACATTGAAGATCTCATTTCCCGCAAAAATGACCGTCAGGTCGAATACTTCCTGATCGATGAGGACCGGAGCGAAAACATGAGCCAGGCGGTCGCGATCGCCGAGGCGTCCATGAACCTGTTCAACAAGAAGATCTTTGTTTTCTCCGACAGCGAGGAGGATGAGGGCATTCTCGAATCCGTGGACTGGACGCCCCAGATCGAGCTCGCCCGCCGGGAAGCGGAACGCACGAAGTTGGGCGAAGTGGAGTTCAACAAGCAGATCCTGAAGCTCCGGCAGGTAAATGTCCGCAAGCAGCTTGCCTGGTCGGTTGTCGCCGGAAAGGAGCTGTTTGAGTGCGTCCGGGAGGATGAGAAGGGGGAGCGCGTCCTGTCCGCGCTGATCATCGGGTTCGGAAAATACGGCATGGAATTCTTCCGGACGCTCCTGTGGTTCGGACAGATGGCGGGATGCCGTCTGGAGATCAATATCGTTGATCTGTGCGACGGAAGCGATCCGGCAAGACCGGACGCGGAATCGCTTATTTCCTGGACGATGCCCGGGGTGCTGCTGCATAACGACGAGCGGGTTCCCGGGGAGGACTTCTACAGCGTGCGCATTTTCACGGGCATCAACGCGGGCAGCGGTGATTTCCGGAAAATGTTCCTGAACGCGGACGGGACGCCGAAGGACGACGAGACCGGCAGGCGTCTTCGGAGGACGACCTGGATCCTCACCTGCATGGGGGACGACAACGCGAATATCGGGCAGGCGATCTCGATGCGGCGCATTTTTGACCAGCTGTATGACGTCAATACGGCTTCCGGAAAGCCGGAGGGGAACGAGCTGCCGAGGATCTTCGCCATTGTGATGGATGATGAGAAAGCGGCTAAGCTGAACGAGGAAAAAGGTCTTATCAATTATAAGGAGATCCCGTATCATATCCGGGCGATCGGAAATCTCTCGGAGCGGTACAGCTACGACGCGGTCTACCCGAAGCAGACGGAAGACGACGCGTTCCGCTACCATGTGGAATGGGACGAGGCGGAGCGCGAAAAGCAGCTGCGGGATGCCGGGGATGATGCTGAAAAGCGGGCCGCGATCGAGGCGGCGTTCGACCGGCAGCGGCGGGAGAACTATATCAAATACGAGAGATTTTCATATTTCCGGGATTCGTCCATCGCAAAATCGCTGCATAAGAACGCGGTGCATGCTGTCCCCGGGATCAGTGAGGAGCAGGAACTCGAGCTCGAGCAGATGCGCTGGAACGCCTATATGCGGACGAACGGCTATCTGCACGGCGACCGCTCCGACAGCCGGGCGAGACTCCACAGGGAACTGCGCCGGTTCGAGGCGATGGACGAGGAACAGATCACGAAAAACGCAGGGCATTGAGAAACAGCCGAAAGAGGTGCCGCTATGAGGACAATCAGACGGACGGGATACGATGAGGTCCGATCCGGCATGACCGGGTGGATCGAACAGGGGATCGACGCCCTTCTGCCGGGAGCCGGAGAGGACGAGGGCTTCGAGGAGCCGTACTGGGACTGGACGGACCTGCATGAAATGATGAGCGCATCGGAACTGATCGACAGCATGCGGCCGGTTCCTTTCCGTGTTTATATCACGCGCTTTATTCTCGGCGAACAGGGCATCAATGACATTGAAAAAGCCGCGGACCGGGCGTGGCGGATGTTCCCGGGGAACGGATGTCAGCCCAAAGCAAGAAAAAAGGAAGAGGGAATGCTTTTCCCGTTCAGCGGGCGATGGATAACGAGGCAGGAACTGAAAGAGATCCTCGGAGGGGACCGCGTGAAGACTCCGGATCTGATCTGTCTCGCGTTCGGCCTCGGCATGCCGTTCGGCGTACTGAACGATTTCCTGCGAAAGGTCTGCCGCCGGGCGGGGCTCAATCTCTGGAATGAGAAAGAATTTCTCACCTATCTCGTTTTCCGCTTTACCGGACCGGAATGCGCAGCGGGACGGCAGCAGGCATATCTGGCGCTGGCTGATGCATATAAAAAGGCGGATACAAAAGAAAAGAAAGTCCTCGCAGAGAATAACGCGACGGAGACTATCCGCTCCTACACGGACCGCATGATGACCGCCGTGCAGGGAGGAGAAAATTCGATCCGCGCCTGGCTTCGGGCGCCGGAAGGAGAGGCTCCGGAGGCACTGCGGACTTTGCTTCGTGAATACCGCCGCACCCAGAACGCGAAAGGCGGGTATGTCCGCACCGTGACGAAAAAAGCGTTTGATCTGTGGAAGAGTTTCCGGGAGGTCGCCGGGGAAGACATGGAATCCTTCGCGGAGGGCGGCGCCATGGAAAAAGAGGCGGTACTGGAGAAGAGAAGACTGGAGGAGCCCGCGGAGGATGACGGGTACACGGAAGAAGAAGCGCCCGCTCCCCGGACGGATCACGGATCCCAAGGAAGGATCTCTTCCGGAAGCGTGCAGATCCGCTATGCGCCGGGACAGACTTTCGTGCTTCCGAAGGGAGTGCGGATCCGTTATAAAGGGCACGATTTTGTTTTCCGCGAAAATGAAAACGCGGATTATGTGATCCCGGGAGACCGCGAAACGGTACTGAAAGTCGCCGTGCGCTCGGAGCAGCCCGCCGGCGGAAATGCCGCCGGAACGGCGGCGGTCACGAAGGCGTCCTCATTCGATTCGGCGGATATGCGGTTCCACGGCGTTCATCCGAGCAGCAGCTTTAAGCCGAAAAAAGCCGGAAAAACGACCTGTCTGGAGGGAAATCTGGAGATCCCCTGTCTTTACGGGACGGCCGTCGCGGAAGGCAGCATTTTCCTGCTGGGAGAGACCGGCGCAGCTTTCCGGACACTGAAGAAGGCGGACGCTCCCGTAGAACTTGCCGCGGTATCGGACACGGAGGTTACAAAGGACGAGCTGAAAGACGGCATTTTCCTGACGGCACAGGGAGACGTATGGCTCAGTCCGGTCGGGATCCGGGTTGGTAATAAGAAGATCGGTTTTGGGAAATTTGAACGAGAAACGGCGAGGAACGAGGCCGCGGAGAATGCGGAGGAGACCGGAGAACAGGGCGTTGCCGTAAAATATCTCTATTATTCGCACGCAAAAGAGGAGCTGTCCGGCGACATGATGATGGATGCGGAGCATGTGCGCCTTCTGCGCGAGCGCATTTTCCGGCCGGAGACGAAACTTTCCGCCTCCAAAATCTATGCGCTGGAAAAACGCCGCCGGATTGACGTTTCCCGCGAGGATATCCTCACGCTGATCTTTCTGAACTTTGCCGCGCAGAGGCAGTTTGAGGACATCGGGGAGGAGGCTTATGACGCGACGGCGAGACAGTGGCTCGGCGCTTTTATCGCCACGGCGGACCGGATCCTCGGCGAATGCGGCTTTTACGGCGTCTACCGCGCGGATCCGTATGACGCGATGCTCTGCTATCTCGCGGCATCGACCGACGAGCCGCTCAATGCTTTCCGGAATCTTTGGGGGATGATACTGCATGAATAAACAGACTGCGGACGGCACGCGTGCTTGGGGGACAGCTGCCCGTACGGCGGGAAGGGAAGTCCTTCCGCGGGAGTTTCCCATGAAGCTTCTCGACCGTCTCGGGAGAGAAAATACATATCAGATCAAAAATGCGGAACTTCTTTCCGGTGAGGGCTCTTCCTGCATGTGCTATCTGGTTTCCGTGGAAATGTCGGAAAACGAGGCGCACAGGATGCTCCTCAAGCAGTTCTATCCCGCGGCCGCCGCCGCGGACGGACTTGTCACGATGAACGGTCTGGAACTTGCGATAAAGGGATTCGGGGAAGATCCGGCCCTTCTAGCCATGGCGGATCATTTTGCCCGGGCTTATGAGATGCAGCGCGCTCTCTCCGACCGGGACGAGCTGCGCAGTCATGTCGTAACGCCATACCGCAGGTATTTCGACGGCAGCACGATGTATGTGCTCTATCAGAAGGAGAACGGCGACACACTGGACCGGTTTTTTCCGCACAGTGCGAGGGAATTTCTGGATATCGCGGTCTCGGCGGCGGACGCCATGGTCTGCCTCCATAAGCAGAATATCCTCTATATGGATTTTAAGCCGGAAAATGTGCTCTGGGCTGACGGCAGCCGGGCAATGCTGTTCGATTTTGACGCTGCCGTGAACATGGCGGATCTCGGGGCGGTGAAGGAGATCCGGGCAACGCCCCGGATCCTTGCGCCGGAACTTCGGGAAATGCAGGATTTCCGCAGGAATAAATCCCTTTTCCTGACGCCGTCCGCGGATATTTATTCGTTCGGGTCCATGCTGATCGCTTTCCTGACGGGCATCTGGCCGTCGGAAACCGAAGAAGACGCGGTGTGGAAGGATGCGGTGCTGCAGATCCTGGACGGTGAATTCCGGGGACAGATGGATGCAGAGGATCGAAAGACGCTGCTCGGGATTCTTTCGAAATGTGTCTGCGAAGACCTCCGCGGCCGTTACCGGGATGCCGGAGAAGTGCACGCGGACCTTTGCTCGCTCAGGGAGGAGACGTCCCGGCAGAAAAAAGCCGTACGCCGGATCAACCGCGAGGTGGAACGGATCCTGGAGACGGCATATGTTCTGGACCGCTATCCGCTCTGGCAGTACCGCAGGCCGGAAGGCGGCTCGAAATATATACTGGACGCAGGCCTCGCCGGGGATGGCGATACCGCGATGCGGTTCTTTAAATACCTCCTCACGACTCAGATCGCCGATACCGCTCTCGTGATCCGCTGGGCAGTGCCTGATCCCGTCCGGAAGCTGTCGGAACTGTTTCATGTCATGCCGCAGCTTCGGACAGCCGCCGAGTTCATTCTGAACGGGGAGGAGATCCGAAGCTTTGAGGATCAGCCGGCCGGCACGGATCCGGAGATCGCTGCGGAACCCCTCGCAACCGTTTTTCTTGAGGAATGGGATCCGGAAGGAGACGCGGAAGATCTTTTCCTGCGCTGGTCAAGGGAGGAAGACTATTCTCTGCTCCCGTCCTGGATCGTGTTTGCGGACGAGAGGGAGGGAAGAACGCATTCCAACAAAGAACTGGCGGTCCGCCTTCTCGAATCCGTGGCGGGCAATAATGCGCTGACGCCGGACCGCGGCAGCGGCCGGTTCTATCCGGTCTTTGTCGGCTATGCGGATGAGAAAGAAGCTCCCGGCGCAGGAAATGCCGGTTTCACGGAAGGGACCAGAGAACGCATCACCGCAGGGATCCGCGCCGCGCTGCAGGGAATCAGTGAGGATGAGCGGGAGGCGGAAAATGCTCTGGAACATCTGACAAAGTGGGTCGTGTTCGCGTCCGTGGGTTCGTACCCTGGCAGCGGAGAGGCCGGAAGATCCTACGGGAGGGAAATCCGCGAGCGCGCGGAGAAGATCCACCGGTTCTACATAAAGGACAGAAACGAACGGGCATCTGAACAGGATATCCGGAAATCCTTCCACCGTGACCTTCGCTATAATATGGAATCTTCCGTATCGGCGGCGCTCTCCGTGGATGCGAAACTGGTATCCGCGGGGATCGACCCGAAAGCACCGAATGCGGCATTTCAGTATTACAGCCGTGTCCTGTCCGGAACGCCGCAGGCGGAGGAAATGATGAAGAAGCTCCTGTACCTGGAGCACCGGCGCTGGAGTGCCTTTATGATCACGGCGGGATACCGCGTCCCGACGAAGGAGGAATTTGCGGAATACGCCTTTAACGGAAACAACGATCACCGCGACGGGAAAAGGAAGCTGCATCCACTGATCTGTTCCTCGGATCCGGAATCCGGGATCGTTCTTCGTTCGCTTCCTCACAAATACTGGACGGAAAAGAGTATGGACGGCCATTATGACGCCCTCGACCGGCAGTCGCTGCGGATCCACCGGATCTGCGACGGAAAGGCGAAGCGGCTGGATGCCGATTACCTGACGGAAGAGCTGCTCGCGGACATCTCCAAGTTCGAACTGCGGGGAGAATGGGTGCGCGCCGCGGAATGGCTGCGCAGTGTGATCGGGAGGATGCTGAGCGGAGAGGCCAATATCAATGTTGTCTATGCCGACGAGATGCGCTCGTTTAGGGAGAGAGTGGAAGGACTGGAAAAGCGGCGCGCGTCGTGCCGGCAGGAACTTTCCGGGGATCTTGACAGGATTGAGGAGGAGATGCGCCCCGTCGTTCTCCGGAACCAGTATGTTGATTACAAGGTGTCGGATGAGGCCGTTCTCCGGGGTCTTCCGCTGCTGATCATGCCGCCTCTCCGCCGGATCTATAAACCGGCTGCCCCGAAGATGTGGCAGAACGTAATGAGCAGCATCCTGATCGAACCCGAGGAGCTTGTGCTGATCGCGGAGCCGGATAGCGGGGATCCCTCCGGAGCCGGAGCGGAATATCTCCGCACGGAACTGGAGCGTTTTCTCCGGGAAGAGAGGCATCTGGCTACAAAGGTCTCGGTCATTTCCGGGACGGACGAGGTGCGTTCGGATGCCCGCAGCAAGCGGGCGATGCTCGACATCACCGGCATGGACGAGGCCTCTGCCTTCCGGTTTGCGCGGCGAAGCTGCTTCCAGATGATGCCGGTCACGCGGTTTGCGGACGGAAAGCTGCAGGATTTCGGTTACGGAGCGGAAATCCCGCTGTACTCACAGAAGAGGAGCCTGACCGTGGAGGAGACACTGCGGCTGTTCGGGTCCAATCCGTTTCATGAAGAGCAGAACCGCACCATGGCCGACCTGCGGCCTTATTATAAGCAGCTTTGGAATGCCTATCGGAGCGTGAAGCCGTTTTACTGGAGATTATTCATTCAGGAAATGGAAAAGGCGGAACGGGAGCTGTATATATATGCGGTGCTGACCGATTCGGAGAGAAAGATGCCCGCGATCCCGGAAGAAAGCGCGGACAGCGGGGAGATCCGCATTAATAATGTGTCCGGACGGCTGCTGACGGAAACCGGGATCCGGAGGGTCCTGCGGGAATGGAAGCAGAACGGCCTGATCGAATCCGGTTATGAGGCGCCGGCTGAAATGAGGCGCGGTCCCATCCGGTTTGAGACGCGGTATCCGGAACTTGGTCGGGTGCTGAACGAAATGCTGCGGCGCGCGGAAGCAGAACCCTACCGCCATGAATATGAGGCGGTCCGGTCCTGCCGCGAGCCGATCACCGGGAGACCGGTGAATGGGGTGCAGCACTGCGTCTATGACAGGACATGCCTTGTCCGCTTCTCTTTCCGGGACGGGACGGTCAGGGACCGCAGCGGAAAGAGCGTCTTAAAGAGTGAGGCGGTCCGCTGTGTCCTGGAAGCTCTGGAAGGTGCCGGGAACGCGGTGCGGCCGGCGCAGCTGCCGGGGGAAGAGGAACCTGCCCCGATGCTGACGCTGGACAGCGGGACCGGGGAATGCCGTGTGCGGTTTGAGACCGACGATATTTCCGTGCGGAAATGCCTCTTAAGAGAAGGCAATGTTCTGGAGACCTATGTCTATCACACGATCTTCCAGCATGTGCCGGCAGATGACGTGCGCAGCAATGTGACATTTACATGGAACGCGAAAACGGAAGAGGAATCTGTCTTCGACGGTGCGGTCAATAATGAGGTCGATATCGTCTGCACGAAAAACATGAAGACTTATTTTATCTCCTGCAAGCAGAGCATGCCAAAGACAGAATATCTCGAGGAGATCCGGTTCTTTACGGATTATTTCGGGATCGACGGCACCGCTGTCATCGTATGCAGCAACAGTGCGTTCGATGAGGTGAGCAGGAAAAAACCGACTTCGCTGCGGAGGCGAAGCGCAGGTATGAACGTGCGGTTCATCGACCGCACCATGATCGACGAAGATCTTGCGGGATACCTGACGGCTGTCTTTTCCGAATGAACGGCATCGAACCGGTCCGGAAGGTCCGCCCGCGGCAGAACCATAAGGAGAAGCAGCATTTATGAAAGAAGTTTTTTTAACCGATGAAAACGGTATATCTCCGGAAAGAATGGCCGATGCCGTCCGCGGATGGCTCCGTCCGTACGAGGAGCAGCACGGCGGATTGAAAAAAGTCCTGATCCTTCCGCCGGATCTCACCCGCTGTTATTCTTTTGCGGGAGAGATTACGAAAGTCCTTTGGAAGGAGCTGGTACCCCGGGGCGTTCAGGTGGATATCATGCCTGCGCTCGGGACGCATATGGAGCTCACGCGGGAAGAAAAAATCTCCTTCTTCGGGGAAGAGATCCCGGAGGAGGCTTATCTTGTCCACCGCTGGCAGACCGATACCGTCCGGCTCGGCGTCGTTCCGGCGGAGGTCTGCAAAGAGGCATCCGGAGGACTGTTTGAGGAAGAGATCGAGGTGGAGGTCAATCACAGGCTCTTCGACGGCGGATATGACCTGATCCTTTCGGTCGGGCAGGTCGTTCCTCATGAAGCGGTCGGCATGTCCAACTATTCCAAAAATATTTTTATCGGCGTCGGCGGAAGGGCGATGATCAATAAGGTCCATATGATGACGGCGATCTGCGGCGTTGAGAATACCATGGGCGTTCGCGACACTTCCGGGAGGAAAGTCTACGATTACGCGCAGCAGCATTTTCTGGACGGGAAATGTCCCCTCGCTTTTTTGATGACGGTTGTCGTTCAGAACGAAAAAACCGCGGAAAACGGGCAGAAAGAACAGGAACTGTCCCTGAAGGGCCTCTTTATGGGAACCTCCCGCAGACCGTTCGAGGAAGCCTGCGAGCTGTCCCGGAGATGCAATATCACCCACGTCGGACGCCGCGCGAAAAAGGTCGTCACTTATCTGGATCCGAACGAATTGAGGACGACCTGGGTCGGGAACAAGGGGATTTACCGCACCCGCATGATGATCGAGGATGGAGGGGAACTGATCGTTCTCGCACCGGGCATCGCCGGATTCGGGGAAAACGAGGAGATGGAACAGTTCCTGCGGAAATACGGCTACCGGACGACCGCGGAGATCCTGGAGCTGTATCGACAGGGTGAATTTGACAATAATATCCTCGGCGCGTCCCATATCATCATCAGCAGTCCCGACGGCAGGTTCACCGTTACTTATGCGACACGGCCGGAACTCATGCCGAAAGAGGATATTGAATCCGTAAATCTGAAATGGGCGGATTATGAGGAGACCGCCGCCCGATACGATCCGGACGCACTGGAAGAAGGCTGGAATACCATGCCGGACGGGGAGGAGATCTATTTTGTCCATACACCGGCACTGGGCCTTTGGAGGGCGGACGACTGATCCCGCTGCCGCACGGGAATCTTCCCTTTCCATCTGAAGTCTTTCGCTTGTTGCCGTACACCTGCTATGCTATAATAGCAACAAATTTTATGTTCGATTCTGTCTGTCTGAGCCATAGCGGTGCAATGACGGAAGAAGTCGTATAGAAAAGGAGCGATCGGATATGACGATTCAGAAATTTGCCGAAAATAACGAAGTCAAATTTGCGCTGGAAGGCCGCCTGGACACCGTTACCGCACCGGAACTCGAAGCGGCGCTGAAGGATTCCTTCGAGGGGACGACTTCTCTTATCCTTGATTTTGAGAAGCTGGAGTACATCTCCTCTGCCGGTCTGCGTGTACTGCTTTCCGCGCAGAAAGTCATGAGCAAGCAGGGAACGATGAAGATCGTCAATGTAAATGACATTATTATGGAAATCTTTGAGGTCACCGGATTCTCCGATATTCTGACGATCGAATAAGCCTGGAAAGAGGATTTCTGCAGCACAGCAGCAGAACATGCCGGATCTGTCACCGATTTGTCTTCCGGAGGAATAAATGCAGTGAAAGAGCTGACCGTTGAAGCAAAAACGGAAAATATTGATATTGTGACAGAGCTAGTCGAAAGTCAGCTGACGGAGCTGGACTGTTCGATGAGATCCCTTGTGCAGATCAGCGTCGCGATCGACGAACTGTTCGGGAATATCGCCCATTATGCGTATAAACCCGGAACGGGAGACGTCACTGTACGGATTGATGTCGAAGAGCCGCGGACAGCGGTGATCACGTTTATTGACGGAGGAAAACCGTATAATCCGCTGGAGGCGGAAGAACCGGACGTCACTCTTTCCGCGGAGGAAAGGAAAGTGGGCGGCTTGGGCATCTTTCTGGTAAAGAAGACGATGGATGACATGCGCTATGAATACAGGGACGGGAAAAATGTTCTGCAGATAAAGAAAAAGATATAGCAGATTGAGGCATTTATGACGATTTTTGAAGAAGCGATTGCATTTGCCGTGAAAGCGCACAGCGGCATGTACAGAAAAAGAGAGAGTACCCCTTATATCCTTCATCCCTTTGAGGTGGCGACGATCGTGGGAACGATCACGTCCGACGAAGAAGTTCTCGCGGCGGCGGTCCTGCATGACACCGTCGAGGACACGGATGCCACGATCGAAGAGATCCGGGAACAGTTCGGAGAACGGGTGGCGCTGCTGGTTTCGTCCGAGACCGAGAATAAAAGACCGGAACTGCCGCCTGCCAGGACCTGGCGCATCCGTAAGGAGGAATCCCTTCTGGAACTGCGGAATGCCAAGGATCCCGGAGTGAAGATCCTGTGGCTTGCCGACAAACTTTCCAACGTCAGGGCTTTTTACAGGAGCTGGCGCATCATCGGCGACAGTATCTGGGAGAGCTTCAACCAGAAGGATCCCGTGCAGCAGGCCTGGTATTACCGCACCGTTGAGGAACTGACGGACGAACTGAGAAACACTTTTGTCTGGCAGGAATACCAACAGTATGTCAATATGATATTTAAAGGGAAAGAATAATGGAAAATGTTGCTTACAGCGTTAACAACAATACATTGTATCTTCAGCTGAAGGGGCGGATCGATTCCGCCAATTCTCCCGCAGTGGATGAGATTCTCGGCAGGATCCGCAAAGAGAACGATTTTAACGCCGTTGACATTGACTGCGAAAACCTGAAGTACATTTCCAGCGCCGGTCTGAGACTCATTCTCCGAATCAGGAAAAAAGTGCCGGATACGGTTCTTCGGGAAGTCAGCCCGGAGGTCTATGAGATCTTGTCCATGACCGGGTTCACGGAGATGATGGAAGTCCGGAAAGCCTACCGTGTCATTGACGTGGAAGGCTGTGAAGTGATCGGGCAGGGCGCGAACGGCAAAGTCTACCGGATCGACGCGGACACGATCGTGAAGGAGTTCCTGAATCCGGACGCGCTCGACGATATCAGCCGGGAGCGGGAACTGGCCAGGACGGCATTTGTGCTCGGCGTGCCGACTGCGATCTCCTATGATGTCGTAAGGCTCAAAGGGGGCGGCTACGGCTCGGTATTTGAACTGCTCAATGCAGGAAGCCTTGCGAAGTTCCTTATTGCCGGCAAAATGACGGTCGATGAGGTCGTGGAGCACAGCGTCGGCCTGCTGAAGATCATCCATTCCACGCAGGTGAAGCCGGATTCGATGCCCGAAATGAAGAAGACCGTGCAGAATTGGGCAGATTTTCTTAAAGAGTATCTGCCGGAGGAGCATTTTAAAAAGCTTCATGATCTTGTGAGCGCGGTTCCGGAAAACAATCACATGATGCACGGGGATTACCATATCAAAAATGTCATGTATCAGAACGGAGAGAGTCTCCTGATCGATATGGACACACTCTGCCACGGTCATCCGGTCTTTGAACTGGGCAGCATGTACAACGCCTACCGCGGCTTCCACGAACTGTGTCCCGAAAAAGCGCCGGAATTCCTCGGAATCTCTTACGAAATGGCAGGAGAGATCTGGGACAAGAGTCTTCGCATGTATCTGGACGATCCGGAGGAAGAATTCCTCAGGGAAGTGGAAAAGAAAGCGCAGATCGTCGGTTACACGCGTCTTATGCGGAGACGGATCCGCCGGAACGGCTTTGACAGCGAAGAGGGACGCAAAGAGATCGCGTGCTATAAGAAACATCTGGAAGAACTGCTGCCGCAGGTGGATTCACTGGTATTCTGAGTTTTTCTTATGGGGTGGGAAGATTCTTCTCGCTTTGAAGTAAAAACTCACCATTCCGTTTGCAGGAAGGGACAAAGTATTACCGCGCAAAGACTGGACTCACCATCGATTTTTCAGGTGTTGGACAAAAGAGATTAATTATTGGAAAAGGCTCACCTTAAAAGCAGCAATTATTCATAACTTTTGGCATCTTTTAAGCAAAATACAAACAGGACTCACCACATTGTGCCTCTAAAGAAAAGGTTCACGCGGTGAGTCCTGTTGCTTTTTTCTATAGATTTATCCAAATGCCGGAAATGCAGGGGTGAGTCTTTTTTTATTCTTTCCTAAAGCGTCCATTGTTCTTATCAGAGCGGTGAGTTCTCCGAAAAGGGCCATAAAACTCACAAAAAAAAGAAAAGTTTTCTCTGCTACAATACCCTCAGAGCATGAAATGGGAAGGACTGCCGGTAAGGAGAAGGCAGGATCCTAATTCCGTATGACTGTATAATATGTATATCGAAACATTGTAAAATCCGGCCGTAACTGTTAAAATAGCTAAGATGGGCATATTCTATGGATTTGTTCAGAATAACCCGTAACGAGGGGGATGGCACATGCACAGGACGAAACACGGCAAAGGCTTCAAAATACTGCTTTCTGCGCTTCTGACAGCGATCATTCTATTATCCGCAGCTCCGAAAACAATTGTATCCGCATCCGCTTTTACCCGGAAGACAAAGTCCCGGGTGATTCATGTCGTCTACGATGATTCGGGATCCATGACAGCTGGAGATCTGACCCGATGGAGTCAGGCAAGATATGCTCTGGAAGTTTTCGCATCGATGATGGGAGAGAATGATGAACTGACGATTTATCCGATGTCGAGTTATTCTTTCCTCGATGGGGCGGCTCATCAGGTCAAGTCTGAGACCTGGGGAAAAACCATTACGATTAAGGGAAGTGATTCCGCATCGAAAAGGGTTGAAACAATCAGCAAGCTGAACGGATCAACGAGTGGTGGAAAGGACGGAAGATACATAAACACGCCGATCTCTTCTGTAGAAGCTGCAGGACAGCAACTGGATGAAAAAAACGCAGAAGATAAATGGCTGATTATTCTTACAGACGGAATATTTGATCTCGGCGGGGGCGACGGCGATCATTATGACAACGCACAGGCGGAAATCGTCCTGAAAGATGTTTCCAGCGTGCCGGGAATTCGGACTGCATACGTAGCTATTGAACCATCGCAGGGCATGAGAATGGATCATCTGTCAGGAGACGGTTTTTATTCTTTCAATGCCGACAAAGGAAAACTTCTTGAAACTGTCACAGAAGTGGCGACGCTGGTTTTCAATTTGCAGAGGATTGAAGTAAGCGGGAGCGGCTCAAAATCAGTCAATCCGGATATTCCTATCTCCAAGATGATCGTTTTTGCCCAGGGTGAAAACGTCAGTGTGGGAGATGTGAATATAGACGGAAAAAAGACAGATGCGAAACCGGAGTCCGTGGTTACGGAAGTACCCGAAAACACCCCATATAAACCGAATATGAGCGGCTACTCCAACGCCAGAGTTGAACCCGGCCTCAAAGGCACGGTCGTCACCTACACCGCCAAAGACGACGACCATCCGTTCCCGGCAGGAAGATACGAGTTTTCCTGCAATACAGATAACGTGGCGGTCTATTTTGAACCGGGCGTCAAGATCGAGGCGATCCTGGAGGGACCGTCCGGAAACGTGAATATCACCCGCGGGGAGGGGGAACTCGACGCGGGAAATAAAAAAGTCCGTCTCCGGATGATCAATCCTCTGACGGGTGAAGTGATCGATCCGTCCGCGTCCCCGCTGCTTAAAAACGCGCAGATGACGCTGACGGTCACCGATGCGGACGGTCAGACCGCGACCTGTAAAGACGGCGACGAAGTCTTTATCAAAGAGGGAGAACTCGAGATTCAGACGAAAGCCGTTTTTGAGGGCGACATCGAAAAAGTGTCGCCGGCGGTGAAGGTCAAAGCCGGCAGCCCGGGCCTGTGGGTCGCGTTCGGCAATCCGAAAGGGTACACCGTGGATATCACGACCCTGGAGACGTCGGAGCCGGTCACCCTGAGGATCTTTGACGCGGAGGGCAAACCTCTTACCGATGAAGAGTATGCTTCCATGCAGTGCGAGATCACCGGACCTGAAGGCATCGCGTGGAAGGCGGATCTGAAGGAGAAGGGAATTTACACGCTGACGCCTTCGTACTCCACGCCGGAGGGCATGATGGCCGTCAACATGGAAGACGCGAAGCTTTCGGTCCGCGTGAAGACCGGCGTGAGCGGCGTCTCCCGCGAGGGCAGCGCGGAATGCGCTCTCGAAAGCGGGGGAGAGGTGACACTGAACCTGCAGCTTTCGGCGGTCTATCCGGAAGAGGTCTACTGGGAAAAAGGACCGGACGGAAAGCCGCAGCCGACGAATGAGATCCCGAAGAACAAAAAAGGGGAGCCGGAAAAAGATGCCAGGAAATATATGTTCCACAGCTCCCGTCTCGGGAAGCAGGAGGGCGTACCCTATATCGTCGTCAGGGCGGAGGCGGAGGATCTCAAGGGAAATAAGAGACCGCTCACCGATGCCGAGTGGAAAGCCGGCCTCGAAGGTCTGAAATATAAGAGCAAGGGCATTCCCGAACCGGGGTTTATGGGCTTTCTGTACAGAGTGGCGGGAATCGTCTGCGCGCAGTCCCTTGATTTTGACGCGGAACTCGGAGCGGAACCGTCGACATACAATCTCTATCCGAGAAGCCTGACGCCCGCCAATGTAAGGCCGAATACGTCGACGCTCGAGATCGAGCTGACGATCGCCATGAAAAACGGCATCACAGAGAAGGGGACCACGCAGGGACAGGTGTCCGTCAAGCCGCAGAATATTCTGGTCTATATCGGATGGCTGCTTCTTGCGCTGGCACTTCTGATCCTTCTTCTGATCTTCCTGTTCCTGGAGATCTTCGTGAAAAAGCGTTTCGACCGGGATCTGTATCCGAACACGGTCGCCTATATCTCGAACGCGGGCGTGCCGCTCGCGCCGGGAGCGCCGAAGGTCAGCAAAAAGAGAGTGCAGCATAAGATCTGGCCGCCGTGGGCACCGGAGGAGCGCGATGTGAAAATGGAATATGCCGGCTACATGGATTCGCCGGTCAATTTTCACATCAAGGCGGGTCCGGACGGCACGTTCCAGATCACGAACATGAAGAAGTTCGCGATGTACAGCGAGAAAATCAGGATGAACGGACTGAAATACAAGGATGCGCTCGCGTCGCCGCCCGTATTCGACAGGAACAGCGACATCGCGGTCAATGTACAAAGAGGCACGAGCTCCGGCAAGGTGATCATGACTTTTGTGAAACAGGATACCGGAACCGATGCCGGCAGGAAGAAGCGTTAGGCCGGGCGGG
>DBVZ01000086.1:22593-34381 GCA_002308255.1 Lachnospiraceae bacterium UBA1251
AAAGCGTTCAAATAAAAACAAATTCCGGAAAGAACGGAAAAGCAAAGGTGAACAAAGCGGCATGGCTTCATGCGGCAGCAATAATAAGCAGGAGGAAAGGAAATGATAGCACCAACCATCGTAATCGGACTCGGAGGAATCGGTTCGGATATCTGCTGCAGAGTATCGCGGCTGGTAAAGGACAAAGAGCAGAGAAGAAGAATCCGCTTCGTCTGCATCGATACGGATATTAACGACCTTACACAGCGGCAGGAAGAAGATCCGAGGCTGATCACGATCCAGACCTCCGCGCCTTACACTGTGGCAAATTATCTGAAGACCAATACGCGGGCTGACGAGAAATGGTTCCCGAAACACAACATTCTTTCGGGAAAGACGCCGACGGAAGGCGCCGGCCAGGTCCGCGCGATCAGCCGTCTCGCCTTTGACGAAGCGGTCCGCGAAGGCCGCATGATGGCACTCACGAAAGCCATTGAGGAGCTGTATTTCCTGGACGGCGCTGCCGAACCGCAGGCGGTCCGCATCATGATCGTCTCGACACTGGCGGGCGGCACGGGTTCCGGTATCGTTCTTCCGGTGGCGCTGTATGTCAGGAACTTCCTGGAGACCCGCTTCCACAAGAGCGCTTCGGTCGTCCGCGGATTCTTCCTGCTGCCGGAGATCATGTTCGGCAACAAGAGCCCGGAGGAGTGCGGAAGCCTTTGCTGCAACGCCTACGCTTCGATCCGTGAACTCGACGCGTTCATGCGCCGCGGCGACGGCGCCCTGGAAGGTCCGAAATATAAAGACCTTTCTCTTGAGCTGCCGGATGTCAGCTCCGGAAGCTATGTCGATTACCACGTCTCCCCGTTCAATTTCTGCTTCCTCTATGACAAGAGGAACACGGACGACAAGCAGCTGATGAGCTTCGCGGACTACAAGGAGCACGCCGCAAATACGATCTACACGCAGGCGATCAGCGGCATCAGCAACCGCTCGAATTCCAACGAAGACAACACCATCAAGCCGCTCGTCAAATCCAACGGCCGCAACCGTTTTGCCGGCGCAGGCTCCTCTCTCCTCAAATATCCGAGGGACAGCGTCCTCCGCTATGTCGCGGGCAAATGGTGCGTACAGGTTATGGACAAGGAATGGCTCGGCATCGACAAAGCCTACCAGAAATACCTCGCTGACCAGAAGGTCCTGCGCCAGAAGAACCCGAATCTGAAAGACCAGAGCCTCGCCGAGTTCTATATCGACCATGTAGAAAACGGTGAGAAGGGCAGCTTCGAGGAGCAGATCTACTCGATGTGCACGATCGTCGCGGAAGACGAGAGAGGAAACGAGGAACGCCTCTCCAAGGTCAGCCAGTACACGACCGCGCTGTCGAACTATATCACGGAACAGCTGAAGAGCGACGCGGAACTGACCAGCATCGGCGCCGCCTATGAAAATGCCTACGACCGCATCAACAAATCCGTCTCCGGCAGCAAGGAAGACGAGAAGATCGCGACGAAGGAATACGCGGATGAAATGGAATCGCTGGCAGGCCTCGGCAAGGCGTACGTCAACGCCGCCACGGCAGCGGGCAACCGCCTCGGCAGAACGCTCGCGATGCAGCTCTTCCAGGACGAGAAGGATCATACATCCGACCGCAAACCGTACCGCATCGAGCACCACATGCACGATTCGGACGACAAATTCATTCATCCGAACGCAGTGCGGTATTTCCTGTACAGCGTGCAGAAGGCATTTACCGAAGGCATCGCGGGCGCGACGGAGCAGCTGGACGGCATTCAGCGCCGTGTAGATCCGTTTGACGATCCGAATACGCCGGAGAAAGAGACCGGCATCGATGCCATCGAAGCGAACGAGAAGAAGATCAACAGCCGTTTCGGCGGCAAATCCCGCAGAGAGATCCTCGGAAAACTCGGCAAACAGCACGAGGCGGCGTTCGAGTACGGCACGCTCCTCATCAAGAAGGCGCTGTTCGAGGAAGGACAGAATTATCTCCGTTCGATGAGCGACGCGTATGAAAAATTCTATACGAACTTCGACCATTATCTGGAGAGGACCCGCCTCGAGACCGGCGAGATCGAGCGCAAATACGTCAACGGCGAAGGCAAGGCGACCCGTTATGTCTGTGCGAGTGAAGCGTGCCTTAAGGGAATGCTTGCGGAAATGCCCTGCAGCGGTGAAAATACCAGCGTCAACGGCGATCTCAGCGCGGCGATCTATCATGAGATGAAGATGTATGCGGTCATGGTGAAAAAGCCGAACGCAAGTCTTTATTTCGAAAAACTGTATAATGACCGGATCATGGGATTCTGGGAGGAAAGAGTGCTCGACAGCCATGCCGTCCGCATCAATATGGACGTTCTCACCGCTCTCGAAACGGAAGCGGATTATGAGAGGGAAGAGGCGATGACCGACGATCAGAAGCGCTACTATGCCGCCGCGGTCCTCAGGGAGGCAGAACGCCTCGCGGCCCCGTTCATCGAGGAGACGATGGGCGAGATCCGTCATCCGTTCACGATCTGCGCCTACAATCCGAAGGTCATGGGACCGGCGGACAGCACAAGACGCGCGTTCGTCAACAAAAATATCAACGATGCCCTCGGCGGACAGGCGGACGAGAACGTCAGCGAATACGAGCTCATGGTCTACAAGGCGATCTACAATATCAGCGCCGGTGATCTCGAGCGCTTCCGCGCGCCGGAAGGCAATAACACGATGGGCGGCGAGTACTATGCCTCCTATGTGGATACGATCCGCCAGCTGGGACCGGATTCCTCGAAGAATAAAGTTCTGACACCCCATATCGACCGCCGCTGGCATCTCGTCAAATATATGCCGGATCTCGACGACCGCAACCAGGCTATCCTCGAGGACGAGATGGGCAGAGCGCTTGCGTGGGGACTGATTACCGGCAAGATCGAGCAGATCCCGCCGAGAGCCGGCGCGGGACAGGAGCATTTCCTGTATCAGCCCAAAGGCCGCAGAAGCAAGGAATTTGTGGTCTCCAACGGCACGCCGTGCGATGAGCTCTACGAAGTCGTCGACGCTCTGGCAATCAATCCGCCGCAGGTCGCGCAGATCCTCAGGGATTACAACAACACGCTCGACCGCGAGAAGAGAGACCGTGTGGAACTGCCGGAGAGCCGCCTGATCAATTCTCTCAACTGGCAGGATCCGGTGGACGTGTTCGGCGAGGAGCCGAGGCTGCACGCCGGCAAACAGAAAATGTTTGCGACGACCGCGGATCCGGTCCACGAGACCTTCCGCATCAAACAGTTTGCGGATTCGCAGAGAGCGTCCGTTTTCGACCTCCTGTACTGGATCAAGAACAGCACGCCGGTCAATGAGTACTCCGAGGAGGATAACGACAAGCTGTTCGAGAGCATTTTGAAGATGATCGAGGACTATGTCGGCGCATATGTCGGGGAGGCCAAGAAATACGATATCTGCTACAAGATCCTGATCGATCAGTTCATCCTGTTCCTGAACAACCTCATGGATCCGGCGATCGACAGACCGAAGAACAGACTGTATGATTCGTGCGTGGCGAGCATCCGCGATCTTCTGGAAGAACGTCTGGAAGATCTATATGAGATGGAATCCGAAAAGACAGGTGTCTTTGACGAACTCTATTCGCAGGCTGTCGCCGCTGCGGAAGCCGCGCAGCAGTAACGCGGTCTTTCCGGTCCGGTGCGCCAAATAAACGGGAATGATCCGATACAGCGTTCCGGACCTCATATGACACGGCATGCCGCGCGGAATGCACAGCGTGCCGGAAGTAAGTGCAACCCAGGTTTGGAGACTATCGTCTATGCTGACGGTTATTATTTACAAAAAATCCTCACAATATTTTATAGACCGGTACAGGAGCCTGTTCCAACCCTACCTGAGCGCCAAGAAGATCGCTTTCTGCTTCTGGGATGAAAACGGCACGGATATCGCCTCCTCATTAGCGACGCTTGCGGACACCGTCCGCGGCGTGCCGAGGTGGAAGGCGATCGTGGCCCTTCCCCTGACATCGGATATGGAAGAAGCCGCTGTTCAGTGGCGGTACCAGGAAAATCCGTTCGATTACACAGGGAAATATGACGAGATCCCGCAGCCGGGAGAGGAACCGAAGGTCATGGAGAGCGAAGTGCCGCTCATCCGCCTTGCCCATATGCTGGGCGGGGTCCCCCTTCCGGATCAGAATCTGCCGCCGGAGGAATACGAGGCGCAGCAGGAGGAATGGGAACGACTGGAAGCGAGGTACAGCTTCGGCTGTGACCGTCCCTCTTTCCTGTACCTGTTCGCTGCCAGGATCCAGAGGGAAATATCGCTTCCCGACACGACGGACAGGGAGATCATGGAGCGTCATGAGTCGGACAGCTCGATGTTCTGGTACCGCAACCGGTATCCGGCAAAAGCCCGTTTTATGGTGCAGGACTGCTCCCGTCCGGGGCACGCGCATTTCCGCGAAGACGTCTTCGGTTTCTGGATGACAGTCCTGACGGTCGCGCTCAACGATATGCCGACCGGTACGTTTGAAGCATACAAGCTCTATAAAGTGAAGGCGGAAGTTGACAAGAAGACCCTTCACGAGACGTTCAGCGATTATTACAACCGGCTGTCCGGCGTGCAGTTCTCGGCGGAAAAACGCATTATCGAGCTCCGCAAGAACACGCACCACACCAGGGAAATGGATGAGCTGCCGCCCTACGAGATGCAGATCGACGTCCCGTTTTCCATGGAAAATGAAGAAGCGGCAAAGATCTCTTCCAAAGACATCGGATTTGCGGGCGACTGCCCGGTGAAGGAGGAGGAATGGTGGCGCGGCACCGTCTATGAGAGCCGGAGCGCCTTAAGAAAACTGTTCCGGTCCCTGCAGGTCGTGCTGGACCGCTCTTCGATCAGCAGCCGCTTCAACGCAAAGCTCCTTGAGACCGAGATCCATGAAATGGACGAATATCAGGTCCAGGAGCTCGAAGGGGAGCTGCAGGAGCTGGAGAAGGATATCCTCGTGTTCAATACCGGCAAAACCCTGCCGATCCGGCAGTTCAACAGTGATCTCGAAGAGGCGGACAAGGCGGCGGTGACTTCCATGAGGAAGAGGATGTCCCGGAGTCTCACCGTCTGGGCGGGCATTATTATTCTGCTGATCTATCTTGCGGGTTATATTCCGGACATTATCTGGCAGATCCGGAATGATACCCTGGATGGAGATTTTGCCGCGCTGATCTTCATCGGGGCGGATCTCCTCACGATCGCGCTGGTGCTCGGACTGTTCTCCTTCCGGTCGGTGATCCGGGCGAAGATACATGATTATAACGGCGTCGTGACAAGGATCATGGGGCATATCCGGCAGGCGGGGAAGGTATTTTCCGATTATCTCTCCAAATGCTGCAGCTATATGCGCGGGCAGGGGATGCTGCAGGCACTCCTCGAGAGGACCATGGTCTCCACGATGAGCATCAAAATGCTGAGCCTCCACAAGGAGAAGCTCGGGGATCAGATGCGCGTGATCGAGGACTGGCTCGGAGACGCGGATCTCCATGTGCTGCCCGACCGCGGCGAAGCGGGGTACGCCGATTTCAATTTCGAGATCGAACCGCGCAATAACCGGGAATATCTCATTCATCTCGATTTCTTCGATCTTTCGATCGAGATGGACGACGGGAGCGCGATCCTCGCGCCGTATCCTTTCGTGGATGCGCTGCATGTCCGCAGGGAATCCCTGTACGAAAAACCTCTGGACGACGAGGAAGACGAGGAAGAAGGTGAGGAAGCATGACGCTGAATACGAGACAGATCCTGGGCGTTCTGCTGGCCGCGCTTCCGTTCCTCTTTGTGGCCCTCCGCTCCGGAAAGATCAATTTAAAAAAGACAGAGCGCTCGCATCAGTTCATCCTGCCGATCTTCAGCGTGGTCTACTCCGCGTACATGATGACGCAGCTCACAAAGCTTACGAACACGCTGGTCCGCCTGATCGGAGCGCTCATTGCCCCGCTCTCCCGGATCCCCGGGATCGGGCAGTTCCTGAGCGGCCTTTTCCGCGCGATCTACGCTCTTATGAATATCGGTTTCGGCCTGCAGCTCCTCGTAAATACGGCCGTTATGGCGATCTACTGTATCCTGAAGAGGATCCTGCTGCCCGTTATACGGAAATGGTGGAGCAAGTGGAGATGGCTGTACAACCATACCAGCGCGTATTTCTATATTGAGAGAAAGGAAAGCGCGGCGCTCCGGCAGGAGTATTCCGATCTTCGGAAATACTTTAAGATCGCGTATTACATGGCCGTCTTCCTCGGCTATCTGGACTGCGTCCTGACGCTGATCCTCTCGTCGAGCGAAGCGTTCCGCTTCCCGTTCTATCCTGTCTTCGGCATCATTGTACTCGGAGAGATCTACTGCTTCCTTGACGGCAGGACGCCGGACGAGACGGCTGCGGGGCCGGGAACGGAAGATCCCAACATCCCGGATGTGGAATGCGAAGCCGTGATGGAGGAACTCGTGAAGAAGTTCCCGGACCGCGTTTCCCTGAAAGGCACGCGTCCGAAAATGTCCGCGCCGAGAAGGAAACATGACTGGGCGGAGGAGCTTTCGGCGGGCGACGACCTGGACGAAGTCGCAGGCACTTATTTCGCGACCCTTGCGGAGGGCGGCGAGAAGATCAATCCGGACTACGTCGAGGTGACAAGGCAGATCCTGCACGATAAAAACGTGCTGATCTACAATCCTTTCTACAGAGACCTCACCTCGTATCTTCTGCTGCCGATCTTCCATGAGCTGCTCAATAACCGCTCCTGTCTGATCGTGTGCGGAAGGATCACGGACGAGAAGGACATTATCGACTGGATCACGGGCGGCATCCGCGACGTGACCAACCTGCCGAAGCTCTGGAATATCGCCTCTTTAGAGAGTACGGGGGCGGAAGCGGACGACATTGACATCGGCGTCCTCGGGTTCCGCAAACTGTATGATCTCGCAGCGATTGCGGCGAACGGGAAGTTCTTTGAGAGAGTATCGTTCGTGATCATGCTGGAACCCTCCAATATCCTCGGTACCGGCCAGATGGGCCTGCGCAATGTCGTGCAGTCCTGTGAGAGAGAGACCAAGAAAGTCACTTACTGCGCGATCGACCGCAATGCGGACGGTCTTGTCGACGCGCTCAGCCATACGATCCGGCAGAGCGTGACCGAGGTCGTCGCATCGCCCTCGTCCGAAAGCCCGTACTGCCGCATGTTCTGGAAAGCGGAAGGACCGGGCGTACAGACCCGCATCCTGCCGCGCATCTCCCATTATATGGGACTCGGCGGAGAAGTGGCGGCGCTCGCGATGAATCTGGGTGTTCAGAACATTCACTGGTACAGCGGAAGCAAGATGCCGCTGCTTGACCTTGGATGGAACATCGAGCAGTATTACGAACCGATCTGCCAGTATATCCACTCGCCGCGGGCGCAGGAGGAGATCAAGGCGCGGTTCCATTTCCATGAGAATCTCTGGCAGGCGGAAGCGATGCCGGATACTTTCCTCATGGTGGAAGACGAATTCTGCAATGTTTTCGAGATGGCGAGGACATTTTCAAGCAGGATCGTCCGCAGGGGATTCCTCAACGTACTTGCGGAATCCTATATGCTTCGCGACTATATGTGCGCGAACAGCGTTCTGTTTACGAATGACAGCAAGGCGATTCCCTCCATCGTGCCGGATTACGCCCGGACGGAGAGGAATTTCGTCCTTCTGATGCTGATGCTGATGTCGACGCAGCCGATCTATGAGAGTTTCCTTATCAAGGAGCTTGCACTGCACGGCTACGAAGGCCAGCAAAGTCCGGTGGACCTTTTCCAGGATCTTATCAGGAAACACACCGGAGAATATATCCCGGTGCAGACGATCCACAACGACGCGGTGCTGGGAGGAAGCACCTACAGCAGGTTCTCCTACCGCGTGGACCGCTCGGCGGTCGAGTCGGTACTCAATTCCGCCCTCAAGACGGCGCATTATGTTGTTGAAAATGAAGAGACGGAAATGTATCCGATGGGCAACCGCCTGATGGACCACATCGAGCAGACGCTGCTGCCGGGACAGTTCTTCAGCTACGACAGCAAGTATTACCAGGTGCGTTCGATCTCGCCGGCCAACGGTATTATCGTGCGGCGCGCGGCGGATCACATCAATGGGCGTGTGTATTACCGGCAGCTCCGCACCTATCAGGTGAATATACGGCACCGGCTGGACGATGCGAGAGACCTGCGGGGCTTTTCGATCGGCAATGCGTTCGCGGATATTGACGTCGCGACGGACGGATACCTTGAGATGAAAGCGTCCAATCTCCTGACCGATGCGACGGTGGTGCGGCTTGAGAAAGTGCGGAAGCGCTCTGTCGTTTATAAAGAGATCATGGAAGTAAGACTGCCGGATTCGACGCCGGAGATCCGCTTCACGATCTGCGTATTGCTCAATGAGCTGCTGAAAACACTCTATCCGAACGAGGCGGGCTATATCGTTGCGGCGGCACCGGACCTTCCGGAAGACGTGAAGAAGCACGAAGATTATCTGGAGAGGCTCCGTGTGCTCATGCCGGCCCTTTCCGTGGAGGGCGGACAGCCGGACTGCATCTACTTTATCGAAGACAGCAATATCGATCTCGGGCTGCTCGTATCCATTGACCGCAATTTCCAGCGGATCATGGAGATTATGACCGACTACCTCGACTGGTACCTTGATCCGGACCGCAGTGAGGGAACGAAAGCGGTTGACGAGGACAATATTCCGGAAGGAGAGGGCGGTGCCCCGTCGGAAGACAGGACTGCCGTAGAGGAAAACACGCCTGCCCGGGAGAGTCAGGAGGCTGTGAAGAACCGGAGCTTTGCCGAACTGGATGTGATGGGGAATACCGGAACACCGGTGGCGGCGGAGACCGTGGAAAGCATTCTGCGCACGCAGACCGCGAAGGGCGATGTGGACGGCGAGGACGAGGAATCGACGGAGATCGGTGCCGTCAGGATCGAAAAAGCCGTCGAATACCTCACTTACGGATACTGCGAAGAGGGTGCGCCCGACTGGCTCGCTCTGGAAGAGACCCTCGAGTACCTGCAGGGCAGACGGTTCGACGACAGCAGCCTGCACCGTGCCCGCACGAAACCCGCGGGATTCGACGAAGGCAGTGATTACGATCCGAGAACGCCGGGCGTCCACTACTGCGACTTCTGCGCAAAACCGCTTGAACCGGATCACTTTACGGTCCTTAAAGACGGCAGGGAGCGCTGCCCGGAATGCGGCGCGACCGCGGTAAAGACGCGCAAAGCCTTCAAGAGAGTCTACTCGCAGACGCTGGATGAGATGGAACGCGCATTTAATATCAAGATCGACGTTCCGATCAGGATCCGCATGGCGAACGCGAGAAAGGTCAATGAGGAAGAAGGCGGAAAGTCGACATTTACGCCGACGCCGGCCTTTGACGGACGCGTGCTCGGATATGCGCAGAAGAAGGGCAGCGAATACCTGCTCATGGTCGAGAACGGCGCGCCCGAATGGAATATGAAGCAGACGCTGGTGCACGAACTGACCCATATCTGGCAGTTTACGCACTGGAATGACAGTCAGGTCGAACATCTCACCAAAGGAGACCGGGACCTGCACGGCCTTCTTTATGAAGGAATGGCGGTATGGTCCGAAGTGCAGTATCTGGTCGCGATGGGCGAGAAGGAGAAAGCGATCCGCTACAAGAGAAACCGCGACTGCGATCCTTCCGTTTACGGTGTCGGCATGGCGCTTTATCTCGGAAAATACCCGGTACAGGAAGTGAGCAGCATTCCCGCGGAGGAAAGTCCGTTCGGACATTTTCCGCCGGTATGAAGGGGAAGCGGAGGACACTTTCCTGACGGTCTGTCGAAGCATATCCGGAATTGCTTAAAAACGAGCGGATGAAAAATCCAGATTCGGGTAATGGTACAGTAAGAACATGAAAACAAACAGAAGACCCGGTGTAAAATTAATGACGGTACTCCTGATCCTGCTGATCCTGGCAGGACTGGGAGCGTTCGTCTATCTTTTCACGGAAAAAACCCCGGAGGAGGAGCAGACGGCGCAGACGGCGGGAACAGCGGCTGCTCCGACACAGACGCCTCCGCCTTCCCTTTCGCAGCTTTATGAAGAGGAGCTCGAAAAGCTCGAGGAAGAGAACAGGCCCGCGCCGACCGGAACGCCTCTGCAGCTTCCGACGTCCGCGCCTTCGGAAGAAGAGGAAGAGGAAAGTGCAGTTCCTTCCCCTGCACCGGCAGCAACGCCCGCCGCTGCGGAAGAAGAGCAGGCAGAGGCAGAACTTTACTATTATTACAGCCTTCTTGATGACGAAGAAAAGGCCGTTTACGACCAGATCCTGGAAGGGATCGGGAACCGCAGCGATCTGTTCGGGGTAAACACGGACATGGACGCGGACCGACTTTCGCAGATCTCCCATTTTGTGTTCTGCGACCACCCGGAACTGTTCTGGTTCAAGGGCGCCTATCACTATACGGATTACGGCGATCATTACAACATGGAATACACCTATACCCTGACGCAGGAGGAAATCGACGCACGGCAGGCGGAGATCACCGCTGCGACGGAAGAATTTCTTGCCGGGGTGGACGAAGACCTTTCCGATTATGAGAAGATCAGAATGGTCTACGATTATCTGTGCTTTAACACGGTTTATCAGAACTCGCCGGACGATCAGAATATTTACAGCACTTTTGTCTCCCGTGAAACGGTCTGCGAAGGATATGCCCGCGGTGCGGAATACCTGCTGCAGCAGCTGGGGATCCCGTGTATCCTGATCGAAGGGAACGCCAACGATGACTCGCACGCCTGGAACGCGGTCCTGTGCGACGGCAAATGGTACGGTATGGATGTTACCTGGGGCGATATGGATTACGGCATGAAGGGATCGGTCATGAATGCGCCGGAAGAACTGGAAGCCAACTATGCGTTCCTGCTGTCGGACGACGAGGAATTCTATACGCAGCAGGGCCGTGTGCCTGATGCGGAGTTCTTTACCGGTGTCCTGCCCGCCTGCACGGATCCTTCCCTGCGGTATTATCCGTCGCACGGACTCTTCTATGAAGACACGGAAGATGCCTGGAACACAGTACAGGAGAGTCTTGACGGCGGAGAAACGGTCTTTTCCTGCCAGTTCGCCAGTGAGGAGCTCCGGGACGCATTTCTCGCAGACATTGCCGATGACCGATATTCGGATATGGTTCTCAAGACGACGGGAGCGCAGCAGATCCATACGGGATACTGCTACAGCGAGGAGGGAAATACGATCGATATCTGGTATGAGGCTGCATGACCGGATTTGTGAAAAATCTGTTATCTTTATTGCATTTCTTAAACGGTAAGTGTATGATTAAATCCCACGACTGTTTCCGCTTTTTCATGTACGGGGGTTCATGAAGAAACAGCCTGCGGGGTGCCGCACTGCAGTACCAGCGGCGGTTCTGGGACATCTGGGAATACGGCATGGGTGTGAAAGAACAGGACAAGGAGTATAAATGAAATATAAAAAGCTGTTGATCTTTCTGATAGCTGCGTCTTTAGTACCAAGAACCGGAGCTTACACGGTGTTCGCGGGAGCGGATACCGCTGTTAGTATGTCTGCGCAGCAGGAAAGCAGTTCTTCCGGAGCTGACAGCGAAGCGGAAGACAGCACGGTGAATCCCGCAGATCCGGGATCTTCGGACAGTGAGACCAATCCGGCGGACAGCGGTCCCTCCACGGAATCCGGAACGGACAGCGCTTCTTCCGGAACGGACAGCGCTTCTTCCGG
>DBVZ01000086.1:34429-35114 GCA_002308255.1 Lachnospiraceae bacterium UBA1251
GTTCTTCAGAAAATCAGTCCGGGGAAGGAACTGATTCTGGCGCGGAAGAAAGCGATCCGGCCGCTTCTTCGGCAGAGGGGCAGAACCCGGAAGACTCCGGAGCGGAAAATTCCGGCGGGGCGGCAGCGGAGAACAGCGAAGCAGCCGAAGGCACGGAAGGTGCGGCCGAAGGAACAGACAGCACGGCTGAAGGAGCCGAAACCGGTGAAAATGCGGAGGAAAAGCCCGCGGAAGGGACTCCGGCGGAAGAAATGAAGGCTGAAACGCCGGAAATTCAGGAGACGACGCCGGAGGAGATCGAACAGCTGCAGCAGGAAGACCAGCTGCCGGAAGAAGAACTGACGCCGGTATGGCATCCGGAATGGCAGGGGCGCGGTTCTGAATTTGAGATCCATCCTTTCAGGCTGATTTTTCCGGTCTATGTGAGAACGGCAAAAGAGATCTTTGTTTTTGACAAAGAAGAAGAGCGCGAAAACGGAAGAGTCGCGAAGATCGGCGAAGGTGCGTATATCCGCCTGATCGAAGGGGATCTTTCGGAGATCGGAAAGATCTCCGAAAGTGAGGAAGAACCGGAGACGGGGGAAGCGGAGGATATCCCCGCGGAAGAAAAAGAGCCGGACTGGGTCTTTATCGAGGCGATGGATCCTGACGGAAAGATCTGCCGCGGCTATGCGGACGGAAATGA
>DBVZ01000086.1:35132-35325 GCA_002308255.1 Lachnospiraceae bacterium UBA1251
ATCTCGTGGCGGCGAGATCCTACGATAATGACCGTTCCAAAGTGGAACTCCTGAAGAGCCGCGACGAAAACAGCGCGTTTTATGATAATTACCTCACAACGTATCGTTCGCTCCGGAATGAAAATCCGGTATCGGAAGAGCGGATCGCGCTTGTCAACTTCGGTCTGCAGTTCCTCGGAAATCCCTATGTGTG
>DBVZ01000086.1:35352-37089 GCA_002308255.1 Lachnospiraceae bacterium UBA1251
CGTATACCGTCACTTCGGCTATGATCTGCCGCGCTGCTCATATGAGATGTGCTATGTCAGCGAACCGATGAATCCTTATGAGGCGCAGCCGGGAGACCTTCTGTTCTTCGCCAATGAGGAACGGGTCTGCCACGTTATGATCTGCCTTTCCAATGAAGGGGACGGCACACTGCAGGTGGTTGAGGCGAAAGGCCGGAAATGGGGCATCGTCGTTTCGCGGGTCAGCTGCGAGAGGATCGTCTGGGGCATTTCGATCCTGGACGGGAAAGATAAAGAGCGGGACAAGGAACTCGTCACCGGGAAACAGGTTCTGAGAAAACCGGTCACGAAAACGACGTAAACCGCTCAGCATAAGGCAGGAAAAGGATAACACCCGATCGGAGAAGACTCCGGGCGGGTGTTTTTATGCATAAAAAAATAAAAAAAAGAAGGTGATACATTATAACTGTAACCGGAAGGAATACCGGAACAGGAAAGGAGATCCAGGATGAACGCAATGATTTATGCGGCAGGTTTTGCAGCTGTTTTAACGGCAGGTGTGATCCACACCGTGATCGCTACCCGTGAACTGCTTGGCTGCGGAAAAGAGCTGAGTGCATGGAAAGCGCTTAAGATCGGGTTCCGGCTTCTTCCGGCTCTGATCGCGGTTTCCGTGAACGGAACCGGATATGCTTCTTTCGCGGTCCCGGCGGACGTTTGCGGAAGAACGGCGGTCATTCTTTACAGTTCAAAAACAGGAGAAAATGCCGCGTGCTGTGAAAATGGCTCTCCCGCCTCGGCCAGATGGCGCACATCGCCGAGATACTGAATCCTCATATGCGCCTTGTCGGGCACCCTTTTTTCCGCATTGACGACCGTTACGCCGGTGGGCAGAATGACTGAATGATGCAGCAGGACGAAAGGACTCGTGCCGATCAGGTGGGAGAGAATGATCGACGTGATCCCGAAGTGACAGAAAAACACGAGGGCGTCTTCTTCATCCCCGTCCGTTGCGGAGCGGTCGAGGGCAAACATGGTCCCTGTGCCGTCCGGGCAGCGGTGATAGCCGTTGCCGGCCAGGATCGCATCGATTCCGCGGCAGACCTCTTCATACGCCGGTTTAATATCCGGGTTGGAAGAATAGAGAGGGGTATCCAGCCAGCGGTCTCTGTCATAAAAATCAGGATACTGTGAAAAATATTCCGGATAAAGATCCCACGGCACATCGACAACGCCGGTAGTCGGTTGGATGATCTTATAATCAAATTCCTGCAGCCACGGGATCTCCACAGCCTGTCTGTTCCACACGCGGAGCGTGGGCTCCGCGGTCATTTTTGCCCGGGGAAGGGGCGAAACATAGACTTCCCGGATGCCGGTCCAGGACGCGGTGCGGCGGCTTAAGATCTCCGCTTCGCGGAGGCCTTTTTCCGTCAGGCAGTTGTGTTCGTAATCCGGTTCCGCATGTCTGATAAAAATAAGTCGCATATTTTCAGCTTCTTTCCTAAATCTGATAAAAACCAGTCTCAAATCTGATGAAGACTAAATTCAGCGGCGTTTTTCAAACATCGTCAGGATGTGGTCGATCGTGTCCTGACGGGTGCCGTTATTGTCAATGGAAGCGTCTGCAAAATGTTCATAGTAGGGAGCCCTTCTTTTCTGCATCGCGACGAGGGCTTCGGCGGATTTCGAGAGCGGCCGGCCGTCGAGCGGCAGTTTGGAGAGGTCGCGTTCCAGGCAGACGATATAGCCGTTCTGCGC
>DBVZ01000086.1:37311-40456 GCA_002308255.1 Lachnospiraceae bacterium UBA1251
TTGGTGAGCATATCGCGCAGTCCCCTGGTAATGCGGGCGATCTCCCCGTCCGGGATCTTTCTGCCCAGAAACAGTTCGGCAGCTCCTTTTGCCTGGGCGACGAGCATACCGAGCCCTCCGGTGCAGGGAATGCCGAGTTCCTCCGCCTGCATGATGAGTGCTGAGCGGAGAGGATTGTAGATCACATCCATCACGCCGGACAGATCCTTGAACCGCGTGAGGTCGAGAGGCGATTTCCCATTGTTCGGAAACATGCCGACCGGGGTCGTGTTCAGGACGATCTGTGCATCCGCGTGGTCGGTGTAAACATGAGCATAATCCGTCATGGCAGCTTCTTCGGTCTTTTTTCGGCTGACAATAACGATCTCCGATGCGCCGAGGTCCTGCAGGACGGCGCGCGCCGTATGCGAGGTTCCGCCGCTTCCGAGGATCAGCGCCTTTTTGCCGTCAGCCGAAATGCCCGCGCGCTGCAGGGCATACTGAATACCGAAATAATCGGTGTTGTAACCGGACAGCGTCCCGTCCTCTTCGGCGACGATCGTATTGACGGCTCCGATGCGGGAAGCGGTCGGGGAGATCTTTGTCAGGTACGGGATGAGGGCTTGCTTATAAGGAATGGTCACATTGATTCCCAGAAAGTCATGCCCGAGAAGGAAAGATTCCAGTTCTTCCGGCGCGAGCTCTTTCAATTCGTAAGGAAAAGAGCCGAGTGCCTCATGGATCATCGGCGAGAAGCTGTGAGAGAGTTTTTCTCCTATCAGTCCGTATTTCATATGCATGCTCCAGTCTTTTTTATATTTCTTTATAGGCGCCGAGGAAGGCGAAGCCCTCGATCGTATTTTCGAGATCGCTCATAAGGCTCATCACATCGGGATCATTGACGGACGCGTCGACGTCGACGTAAAAACGGTAACGGAAATCCGTTCCCGGGATCGGCCGCGACTCCAGCTTTGTCATATTGAGCGAGAGCGAGGAGAAGCGGGCAATGAGCCTTTGCAGGGAGCCGGGCGTGTTATTGACGGAAAACATGATGCTGATCTTGTCGGAACCCGGATAGATCTCCATATTCTTTGAGATCACGATGAACCGCGTATAGTTGTTGTCCGTGTTCTGGATCTCATGGCTGAGGACGGAGAGATTATAAAGCTGCGCGCATTCCTCGGAAGCGATAGCGGCGATATCCGTCCGTCCCGATTCGGCGACGGCTTTCGCGGCAGTCGCGGTGTTCTCGACGATCGTAGTCTTTATGCCCGGATTGGCCGACAGGAAACGGCTGCACTGGCCGAGAGCCTGTTCATGGGAAAAGATCTCTTTGATATCCTCCGGTTTTGTTCCGGGCTTCGCAAGCAGACAGTGACGGATATGGAGCTTGACGCTGCGCACGATGCTGAACTGCTGGTCTCCCATGATGAGGTCATAGACGGAATTGACCGATCCGTGGGAACTGTTCTCGATCGGAAGGACGCCGTAGCTGCAGAGTCCTTTTTCAACCGCCTGAAAAACAGCTTCAAAGCTGCGGACATACATGATATTGGCAAACTGGAACACCTTGTCGCAGGCGATCTGGGAGTTGGCGCCTTCCACGCCCTGACAGGCGACGACCGCTTCTTTCGGGAAAATGGCGGGAGTCGAAGCGAGGGCTCCGCTGATCCGGTCGGCCAGAGGGGAGTGCCGCTGCATGCGCTGTGTCTGGTAGGAACGGCTGAGATCGAAGAGCGTCGAAAACAGGATTCTGGAAAACGCGGCGTATTCCGGGCCGGCCTGAGAGGATATACCGGCGAGGATCTCGCGCTCGCGGCGGCGGTCCAGGATGGGGAGTCCGTGCGCCTTCTTATAGTCCGCTATATCGGCGGAGAGTTTCATTCTTTTGACGAACAGGTCTCCCATCTGTTCGTTGATCGAGTTCATTTCCTGACGCATTTCTTCAAGATTCATGGCATTACCTTCTTTTTGTATTACAAAACATTACTTACAGAACGATCTGTGCCGCGGAAAGAGCGGCCGCGGCGATGACACAGGGGACGGCACGGGGCACGACGCAGGGGTCGTGGCGCCCGGTGATGACAAGTTCCGTCTCTTCCTTTTTCTGCAGATCAACGGACTGCTGCGGAAGAGCGATAGACGGTGTCGGTTTGAAGGCGGTCCGGAAAAGGACGGGCATTCCGCTTGTCAGACCGCCGAGAATACCGCCGTGGTTGTTCGTCGCTGTAACGATCCTGCCCTCTGACGTCACGCGGTACGGATCGTTATTGCGTGAGCCGCGGAGGGAGGCTGCGCCGAAACCGGCGCCGAATTCGAGTCCCTTGACCGCGGGAATGCCGAATACCGCCTGCGAGATCACGCCTTCCAGACTGCCGTAGAGAGGATCTCCGAGACCTGCCGCAAGACCGGTGATCATGCACTCGACGATGCCGCCGACGGAATCCCCGTCTCTTTTCGCTGCCAGAACCGCCTCCTGCATGGCGGCACCGGCTTTGTCGTCAAGTACGGGAAAGGCTTTTTCCGCCAGATGGCGGAACAGAGCGGCGTTTTCCGGGGAATGGGCCGGATCGTCGTCCGGACCGTATCCGACAGGAGAAAAGGGTTCATCCGGAATGCCGGCGATCTCCGCGATATGCGCGCCGACGAAAATGCCGCGCCTTGCAAGAATCTGGAGAAGAATGCCTCCTGCGGCACACAGAGGTGCCGTAAGACGCGCCGAGAACTGTCCGCCGCCGCGGAAATCCTGCTGCCCGCCGTATTTGACGTACGCGGGATAATCGGCATGGCCCGGACGGGGGACCGCGCGCAGATTTTCATAATCGGCGGAGCGGGTGTCCCTGTTCCGGATGACTGCCGAAACGGAAGCGCCGTTTGTCACATTTCCCGTGAAGCCGGAAAGAAACTCCGGAATGTCGTCTTCCTTCCGTGCTGTCGCGAGCGCGCTTCTGCCCGGCGCGCGGCGGTCAAGGAAGGCCTGCAGCTCTTCAAAATCGACTGTTTCTCCGGCGGGAATACCGTCCAGAGTGAAGCCTACCGCCGGGGCATGAGACTGTCCGAATACGGTAAAACGGATCCGGGAACCGAAATCAGTTGACATAATTTTCTCCTTTGATCCTGCCGCCGACCGCGGCAAACGTCTCCCAGAAGGAGGGATAGGATTTCG
>DBVZ01000086.1:40528-40726 GCA_002308255.1 Lachnospiraceae bacterium UBA1251
CCGGTGATCGCCGCAGCCGGAAACCGTGCCGCCCGCGAGAGATTCTTTTCCGGAAATGAGCAGTCCGCTGTCCAGTTCCTCGATCTCCGCTCCGAGGGAAGAGAGCATTTCCGCGGTCGTACGAAGACGGTCACTCTCTTTGAGGCGCAGGCGGGAAGCGTTGACGATACGCGTCCTGCCGGGGGTCAGGGCTGCCAT
>DBVZ01000086.1:40735-40873 GCA_002308255.1 Lachnospiraceae bacterium UBA1251
AATGACGGGGACGAGATCTGGTATACTGTCGGCATCCACCGTCATTTCAGGGGGATTTCCGCTCATGCGCCGCTTCCTGAAATGATCGGCAATTTCCGCGATCACGCGGTCTCCCTGCAGACTGTCCCTGCGGAGATC
>DBVZ01000086.1:40904-43249 GCA_002308255.1 Lachnospiraceae bacterium UBA1251
TAAGAGGCGGGATCTGAGGAGAGAACGTCCGCCGCAATAAAGAACGCCGCCGATGACCAGCCGCCGTCGGTCATGTAAGTCCCGGGAGAACGGTAAGCTGCGGGAGGCGGTACTTCAAACCCGTCTGCCGTTCTGCGCACCGCAGCCCCGAACCGCCCCATTGTATCTATGGTCATGTCGACATAAGAAGCTGACGAGAGGGGCGTGGAAAGGCGGATGCGCACGCCGCCCGTGAGAGGGGCAGCCAGAAGGAGGCCGGTGATGAACTGGGAGCTGATGCTGCCGGGAAGGGTGTATTCCGGAATCTCTTCCGAAACGCTGTATCCGATGTCTTCCGTCCGTGTCACTGTGAGAGGCAGATGTCCGGAAGAGCACACACATCCGTGCTTTTTCAATTCGTCCGTGAGAGGCGACAGCGGTCTGTCCGGGAGCCTTCCGCTGCCGGTAAAATGCGCCTCTTTGCACAGCGCCGCTGCGACCGGGATCATAAAGCGGGCCGTGGAGCCGCTTTCCCCGCAGTTAAGAACGACGCGTTCCGGTACGGCCCTGACCGGCGTGACGCGGATCCTGCCGGCTTTCTGAACTTCGGAATTCCCGAAATCCGCTTCGATCCCGGCGCCGAGTGCCTTAAGACATGCGGCGGTCGCGCGGATATCATCCGAAAACGGCGCGGGAGACGGCAGAAGGATCTCTGTCGGCGCGTCGGAGAGCGCCGCGCAGATCAGGGCGCGGTGAAGATCGGATTTGGAAGGGACCGGGGGAACGGTTCCGTGCAGTTTTGCGGGTCTGATCGTTATATCCATAAAAAATGCATTCCGGTTTGGCGGCGTTTATCAGGATTCGCATCCGGCGCGGAGAAATGCCTCCAGCTGCCGGACCGGCAGGGGATGAACGGCGGCTTCGCCGATCGTTTTCAGATAAATGATGTTGATCGTTTCTCCGAACCGCTTCTTGTCCCGCAGCGCAGCTTCCGTAAGAGACGCGGCGGAAAAGGGACAGGCGGAATCAATACCGTACCGGGAGAGCGCTTCACGGATCGGAACGGAAAGATCTTCCCCGCACAGACCGAAAGCGTGAGCGGCTTTCGCGGCGGCGCACATTCCGATCGCGACGGCGCGGCCGTGGGAAACGGAGAATTCGCTGTTCACTTCCACGGCGTGCCCGATGGTGTGACCGAAATTGAGCATCTGCCGGCGGCCCCGGTCGAATTCGTCCGCGGCGACGAAGCTGCTCTTGATCTCCACGTCCTTTCGGACGATCTCGTTGATCTCGCCGCGGCGGTCGCCGGACGCGAGGAAGTCAAAAAATGCCCTGTCGCAGATGAGACCGTGCTTGATCGTCTCGGTCATGCCGTCCGCGAAGGCGGCCGGCGTCAGGGTCGAAAATGTATCCGTGTCGCAGATCACGAGAGAGGGCTGATGAAATGCCCCGACGAGGTTTTTGCCGGCAGCAAGGTCGACGGCGGTCTTCCCGCCGACGGACGCGTCCGCCGCGGCAAGGAACGTGGTCGGGATCTGGACGAACGGGATCCCGCGGAGATAGGTCGCGGCGGCAAAACCGGTCATATCACCGCTGACGCCACCACCGAGTGCGATCAGGAAATCGCCGCGGGTGACGGCATTTTCCGCGAGAAAGGAAAGGATCCCTGCGTATTCCGACAGGTTCTTGTGTTCTTCTCCCGCCGGAAATACATAGGAGACGGCATCAAAACCGGAATCGGCAAGAGATTGCCGGACAATATCGCCGTAAAGGGAGTCCACTGTCGAATCCGTGATCAAAGCGGCGCGCCCCCGCAGGACCGGGCGGATCAGTTCGCCGGCTTTTTGCAGGATGCCGCTTCCGATATGGACGTCATACGGCGCGGATGTTTTTACTGGAACCGTGATCATAGGCTGTCTTTCTGCTTCTTTCTCCCGAACACTGTTTTCTTTCTGCCGAACGCTGTTTTCTTTCGGGCACTCCGGTGTCTCAATCCGGAATTCCCTCCGTGTATTTCTGCGCGTAGGGAAGGATCGCGCGGATCGCCCGCGCGGTGTCGTCAAAGGCCTCGGGGGTCAGGGACTGCGCACCGTCGCACAGCGCGTGCTGCGGATCATTGTGTACTTCAATGATCAGCCCGTCCGCTCCGCCTGCAGTGGCGGCCAATGCCATGGGAGGCACAAGCTTTGCAATGCCGGTGGCGTGGCTCGGATCGACGATGACCGGCAGGTGCGAGAGTTCCTTCAGCATCGGAATGGCCGACAGGTCGAGCACGTTGCGTGTATAGGTGTCGTAGCTGCGGATGCCGCGCTCGCACAGGATGACGTTCTCGTTGCCGCCCGACATGATGTATTCGGCGCTCATCA
>DBVZ01000147.1:0-1808 GCA_002308255.1 Lachnospiraceae bacterium UBA1251
GAAGAGATCAAGGGCGTCTACGTCCCGTTCTGGCTTTTTGATGCCGACGTGGATGCCTATATCCGCTACAAGGCCACCAGGACCCGTATGTGGAGCGATCACGATTATAATTACACGGAGACCAGTTATTATTCCGTTCTCAGGCAGGGCAGCCTCGGTTTCAGCGCGATTCCGGCCGACGGGTCGTCCCGTATGGCGGATGATCTCATGGAATCGATCGAACCCTTCGACGTTACGGAAGCAGTTCCGTTCCAGACGGCTTATCTTGCAGGGTACCTTGCGGATAAATATGACCTGCCCGCCGTGGACTTCAAGGACCGGATCGACAACCGGATCCGTACATCGACCGCGGCCATGTTCCAGTCGACTGTGGATCCTTCTTATGTGACGGCGGTGCCGGAGCAGACGAGCATTCAGTACCTGAACAGCGCGGCTCATTATGCGCTGTACCCTGTCTGGATCCTGAATACGACCTGGCAGAACCAGCATTATATTTTCGCGATGAACGGCCAGACCGGCAAGTTCATCGGCGACCTTCCCGTTGACAACGGCGCATATTACCGGAATATCATCTTTACCGCACTGATCGTGGCAGTGATTATTTTTGCGATCGCGTGGTTCATAATGTAAGGAGGCGGATGATGAAAAAACGTATTTTATCGATCTGCCTTACGGCATTGATCCTGCTGCTTACCGCATCCCCTGTATTTGCGCTGCAGCCGCTCGATAAACCGAGGCTAGTGGATGATGCCGATCTTCTTACCGCGGAAGAGGAGACTGCTCTTCTTGAGAAGCTGGATGAGATCAGCAAAAGGCAGGAATTTGACGTCGTTGTTGTGACAAAGAACGGTCTGGAGGGAAAAACACCGCAGGATTACGCGGATGATTTCTTCGATTACAACGGATACGGACAGGGGGATGATTATGACGGCGCGCTGCTCCTGCTTGACATGGAATCGCGTTCCTATCATATTTCGACGTCGGGATACGGGATCACGGCATTAACGGATTATGGCATGGATCTTATGGAAGATTCCTTTGTGCCGAAGCTTTCCGCAGGGAACTATTATGATGCTTTCGCCGATTTCGCGAATCAGTGCGATTATTATGTGACACGTGCAAAGGAAGGAAATCCGGTCGACGTGCCGGGTGCTGATCCGGGGCAGGAACCCATCGTGGATCCGGAACCGGAAAAACATAAACCGGGCCTCGGAACGGCCGGCATCGCCGGCGTGATCGGACTTCTGGCAGGAACGATCCGCGCGAACGGGATGAAGTCGAAGCTGAAAACGGTGAAGCGGCAGCAGAACGCCTCCCAGTATGCACGCCGGGACAGCATGAAGATGCGTGTTGCCAGGGATGATTTTATGTACCGGAATGTCACGAGGACCGCAAAGCCGAAGGACACGGACCGCGAAAGCGGCCACGGAGGCAGCTCGATCCATATCAGTTCTTCGGGACATTCTCACGGAGGATCCGGCGGACACTTCTGAACGGAATGCTGCCCGAAAAAGCTCTGTTACTGAAAAAATACTGACAGTCATAAACAAGATCCGNNAGCCGGAGGCTGCCGGATCTTCCTATTCGAAAAGGACCGTGAGAAATTCTTCTTTGGTGATGCCGCCAAGACAGGAGTGCAGAGGGAGTTCCTCAAGGGCGGCGGATACTTCCTCCTTGCGGTACAGAGTCCCGGTGAGGGCATTTTCAACCGGATCGACCGGTTCCAGTGCCAGGAAATCTCCGAATATACGGATCTCATCGATGCTGCCGTGAGAGACAGAGAGGAATGTTTCGACGGTCCCTGACGG
>DBVZ01000147.1:1840-16796 GCA_002308255.1 Lachnospiraceae bacterium UBA1251
GAGAGCGGCCGAAGTTCCACTCCCAGGTGCTGTATTTGGAATCCCGGAGTTTTCGCACTTCGTGAAGTTCTTCCTCTGTGAGGATTCCCGTTTCCGGATTTCCGCCCGTGAGAAAGTTTAAAAGATACTCCCGGAAGTCTTCGATCGTCATGTCCTCGGCGAGCAGCGGACGTATGTTGCCGATCCGGCTTCGCACGGAGCGGATCCCTTTCGCTTTGAATTTTTCCGGATCCACTTTGAGCGCGCCTTCCACGGCAGAGGGATCAGAATCAAAAAGAAGAGTGCCGTGATGAAGGATACGGCCGTGATCGATCCGCTGCGCCGTGCCGGACACTTTTCTGCCTTCCGCAAGAATGTCGTTGCGTCCGGAAACCTCCGCGCTGACGCCAAGGGAGCGGAGAGCGGCAATGACCGGATCCGTAAACTGCTTTTTAGTGACGGTTTCGGCTGTGTCCGTGTCGGTGATGAAGGAGTAATTCAGATTTCCCAGATCATGATAGACTGCGCCGCCGCCGGTCGTGCGCCGGACGACACGGATATTATTTTCCTCCACGAAAGCGCGGTTGATCTCCGCTTCCGTATTCTGGTTGAGACCGATGACGATCGTATTGTCATTGCGCCAGAGAATCAGATAACTGCCCGTCCGCCGGTGCGTCAGGACATATTCTTCAAATGCAAGATTGTAATACGGATCGGTACTTCCGGTCTTAAGACAGGTAAAAGAAAGTGCCATATGGCATCTCCTCCCGATGTTGAATGGTTGGCCGTACATGTATTGTACAACTTCTTTTCATCTGCTACAATCACGGAAAGACATTCTGACGGGAGAAGAACCTCATGGGACTGAAAGCGGCGCTGCACAATCTGGGATGTAAAGTAAACGAATATGAGACCGAAGCGATGGCTGCGGATCTTTCCGCGCATGGCTTTGAGATCGTACCGTTTGCCCCGGGGGCGGATCTCTATGTCATCAATACCTGCACGGTGACGAATATCGCGGACCGGAAATCCCGGCAGATGCTGCACAGGGCAAAGAAAATGAATCCCGGGGCCGTTGTTGCCGCCTGCGGATGCTATGTGGATGTCCGTAAAGATGATCTGAAGGCGGATCCCGCCATCGACCTGGTCCTGAACAACAGAGAAAAACTGCATATTTCGGAAGCGGTCCTTCCTTTTTTTGAGCTGCAGAGCACCGAAAATGAGGACGCACAGATCGCGCGGGCGCATACCAGGGCATTTATAAAGATTCAGGACGGGTGCAATCAGTTCTGCTCCTACTGTATCATTCCGTACGCGAGAGGCGCGGTCGTATCACGTCCGGAAGAAGAGATCGTCAGCGAGGTGAGGCGAAAAGCGGAACAGGGATTCAAAGAAGTCGTCCTGACCGGCATTCACATCAGTTCCTACGGACATGATGCGGAGACGGGAGGACAGCGCATCGCCTGGAGACCGAAAGAAGGGGAAATGCCCCCGCTGTTCCGGCTCATAGAGAAGATCCACGAGATCGAAGGGATCAGAAGGATCCGGCTCGGCTCTTTGGAACCTCGGATCATGAGTGAGGAATTTACGGGCGGGCTCGCGGAAATGCCGAAGATCTGCGCGCAGTTTCACCTTTCCCTGCAGAGCGGGTGCGACGAAACCCTGCGGCGTATGAACCGGCACTACACAACGGAAGAGTATGCCGCGATCTGCGAAAGGATCCGGAAATACTTTCCCGACGCAGCAATCACCACAGATATCATTGTCGGTTTCCCGGGGGAAACAGAAGAGGAATTTGAGGAGACCGTCCGTTTTGTGCGCCGGATCGGTTTTTCGAAGACGCACATCTTCCGGTATTCCAGAAGAGAGGGAACGCCGGCAGCGCTGCGGACAGACCAGGTCCCGGAATCCGTAAAAGTGAAGCGCAGCGAAGTTCTGCTTCGCATCAACGAGGAAATGGAGAGAAAATTCGCGGAGAGGTTCCTTGACAGGGAAGTATCCGTTTTGTTTGAAGAGAAGCGCGAATCGGAAGAAGGCGCTGTATGGATGGGACACACAAAGGAATACATTGAAGTGCGGCTTGCGCAGGAGGAAGCGGAAAGGTCCCCGGCAGGACCGGACGGTCATTCTGATCCCGCGGAGCTTTCCAATCGGATCGAAAACTGCGTTCTGACAGGGGTTGGCTGCGGATATGCCCGGTGCGTGCTCTCCGGAAAGGAAACATGATATGGAAATCGAGAGGAAATGGATGGTCGGGGGATGGCCGGAAAATCTGAAACTCCTGAAACAATACACGATGAGGCAGGGATATATCTGTACGGATCCCACTGTCAGGATACGGGAAGAAGCGAGAAAGGGAGGAGATACGGAGTTTGTCCTGTGCTTTAAATCCCACAGCGGACCGGACGGTCTTACGAGACAGGAGATCGAGATCCGCATTGAGGAGGAGCCTTTCCGGGAACTCGAAAAACTGATCGGCATTCCGCTGATCGTTAAGGAGCAGCGTGTTTATGAGCTCCGGAACGGACTGAAGCTGGAAGTCAATGATGTGGATGAGGGAATGCCGACGCATTACATGTATGCGGAGATCGAGTACGGGACCGAGGAGGAAGCGCGGGCATGGACACCGGAAGAAGACGGTCTTTCGGATTATCTGAACGATGATGTGACGGATCAGCCCGGCCAGACGATGGGAGCGTACTGGAATCTTACAAGGCTTCACATCCCGATACCGTCGCAAGGTTGAATTTTCTGCATATTTGTATTACAATAAACGCAGTATGGGAATCTGTCGCACTGACAGTGGAAGTCTGACGTAAGTGAGGTGAGCAAAAGATGGCAGATATCGGCAGCACACAGTATTTCCGTTTCAGCCCCGAACAGGAAATAGATATTAAAAATGTTCTGAAAACGGCATACGAAGCGATGGCTGAAAAAGGCTATAATCCTGTCAATCAGATCGTAGGCTATATCATGTCAGGCGATCCGACCTATATTACCAGCTATAAGGGCGCACGTTCGATGATTACCAAAGTCGAGCGCGATGAACTCGTGGAGGAACTTCTGAACGAGTACATCCGGAACCGTTTATGGGAAGATAAAAAAGAGCAGGAACCCTGAGAAAACGCGGCACAGCCCGGGAAAACCGGGACGGGAGAATGCAGCGGGAGAAGGAGCATTTGCCAATGCGGGCAATCGGTCTTGACTACGGCTCCAAGACTGTCGGCGTTGCCGTGTCCGATCCGTTCGGATGGACGGCGCAGGCGGTGGAAACGATTACCAGAGAGAAGGAGAATCATTTAAGAGCGACGCTTCGAAGGATCGAAGAACTTGTCCATATTTATGAAGCGGACCGGATCATCCTCGGGCTGCCTCTGAATATGGATGATACGGCCGGTGAACGGGCAATGGCGGCACGTGCATTTCAGGAAACCCTTGAAAAAAAGACGGGGCTGCCTGTTTTTTTGTGGGATGAAAGACTGACGACTGCGGAAGCTGAGGAGATCCTGAAAGAGACCGGCGTTCCGAGAGCAGAATGGAAGACCCATGTGGACAAGATCGCGGCAGTGCTGATCCTGCAGGATTACCTGAACGCGCAGAACAACAGGTGAGGCGGAGAGCATGGAAAGATTGCTTTTTACAACGACAGACGGAGAAGAATTTGAATTTATCATAGAGGCTCAGGTGAGAATGAGCGGGAAGAATTATATCCTGGTATCGGAAGATACCGACGAGGAGGAGGCGGAGGCCATGATCCTTGAGGATGTATCAGGCCCGGAAGAGGAAGAAGCTCTTTATGTGCCCGTTGAGGACGAGGAACTTCTGGATACGCTGATGCCGCTCTTTGAGGAGGAACTCGAAGATGCGGAGATCAGGAACTGAGCGCTCGCAAGGAGGAGTATTTGACAACTGAGAACAAAGAAAAGGTAAAGATCATTCCGCTTGGAGGACTGGAAACGATCGGAATGAACATTACCGCGTTTGAATGCCGGGACAGCATCGTCATCGTGGACTGCGGCTTCGCGTTCCCGGAGGACGATATGCTGGGAATCGATTTTGTACTCCCGGACATTACGTATCTGAAAGAAAACAAAGAAAAAGTAAAGGGAATCGTGATCACTCACGGTCATGAGGACCATATCGGAGCCATTCCGTACGTGGAGAAGGAGATCAATATCCCGATCTACGCGACAAAACTGACAATGGCGATCATTGACCGGAAGCTCGAGGAGAATGACCTGAAAGGGAAGGTCAAACGCAGGGTCATGAAATTCGGACAGTCTGCCAATCTGGGAGATTTCCGGGTCGAATTCATCAAAACGAACCACAGTATTCAGGATGCCGCCGCTCTTGCGATCCATTCTCCCGCGGGTACGATTCTTCATACCGGGGATTTTAAAGTCGATTACACGCCGGTCAACGGTGAAGCGATCGACTTGCAGCGCTTCGGCGAACTCGGAAAAAAGGGCGTTCTTGCCCTGATGTGCGACAGCACGAACGCGGAGCGTTCCGGGTTCACTCTGTCGGAGAAGACGGTCGGAGCCACTTTTGACCGGATCTTCCGGGAGCATCCGCATTCAAGACTGATCATCGCGAGTTTTGCCTCCAATGTGGACCGCGTGCAGCAGATCGTCAATACCGCCTGCAAATACGGCCGCAAGGTCTGCCTCGAAGGAAGAAGCATGATCAATGTCGTGGGGATCGCAGCGGATCTCGGCTATCTCGACGTATGCGGGGATACGCTGATCGACAGCGATATGCTGGACCGTTATCCCCCGGAGAAAACGGTTCTGATCACTACCGGCTCCCAGGGAGAAGCGATGGCGGCCTTAAGCCGGATGGCAGCCAGTATCCACAAGAGAGTCAAGATCATACCGGGAGACACGATCGTGTTTTCTTCCACCCCGATTCCGGGAAATGAAAAAGCGGTCTCTTATGTGATCAACGAGCTGAATGAACTCGGAGCCGAAGTCATTTTCCAGGATACCCATGTATCCGGTCATGCCTGCCAGGAGGAGATCAAACTGATCTATTCTCTGGTGCGTCCGCGCTATGCGGTCCCCATTCACGGCGAGAGGAGGCATCTGCAGGCGCACGCGAATCTTGCGGAGTCGCTCGGGATGCCGCGGGAACGCATTTTCATGCTGCACTCGGGAGACGTTCTCGAAATGAACGACGAGGAAGCGGCAGTTGTCGGTAAAGTCCCGACAGGTGCGATCTTTGTGGACGGACTGGGGATCGGCGATGTCGGCAACATTGTGATCCGCGACAGGCAGAAGCTCTCGGAGGAAGGAATCATTATCGTCGTGATGACGCTGGATTCTGCCGCGAAGACCGTACTGGCCGGTCCCGATATCATTTCCCGGGGATTTGTATATGTGAGGGAAGCGGAAGGCCTTATGGAGGAAGCGGATGAAGTCGTCCGTGAAGCACTGGACCGTGTGCTGAGTGAAAACAGCCCGGACTGGAACCGGATCAAAACAGAAGTCAGGGACGCACTCGGTGAGTTCGTCTGGAAGAGGATGAAACGCAGACCGATGATCCTGCCTATTTTAATGGAAGTGGAGCTGTAACATGGCAAAAAAGAGGAGAAATACCGGATACCGGGTAGCTGTCTCGGGCGCGAGACGTCTGGTTGCCCTGCTGCTTTTCGCGCTGGTCATGATCATTATTTTCTTCCTCGGAAGAACCGCCTATCATTTCGGGTATTCTGTATTCCATCAGGTACCCGTGTCAAAGCCTCCGGGAGAGAACATCACGGTTACGATCGCGGAGGGGGCGGACGCCCGGGAGATCGGCATGACACTGAGAAATGCGGGCCTTATCGAAGATATCACTCTGTTCCGTGTACAGGAACGCCTTTCCGAGTATCATAAACAGCTCTCCGAGGATTTTAAGGGCGGTACTTTCCGTCTGAATACGTCCCAGACGACGGACGAACTCCTTGCCGTGATCGCCGGTGAGGCGACAGAGGTCCAGGAAGTCAATGAGACGAAGACGGAATCGGATGTCCGTGATCCCAATGCGGAGGATAAACTGATCAATGACGTCACCAACGACAGCGATGTCAGGGACCCCGATGCCGAGAACAAGCTGATCGAACAAGTGACGAATGATACGGACGAAGAAGCCGGATCGGAATCCGAAGCGGAGGAAAGCGGCGCGGAAGATGGCGGAGAGAATTGATCCGGAACGCATGCGGACATACCTGCGGTCTCTCGACAGGGACCTGCCGGCATGGCTGCATGCGGTCGAAAATGAATGTGCGGAAATGTATGTGCCGGTCATCAGACAGGAGACCCGTTCTTTGCTGAGAATGCTCCTTGCCGCGATGAGACCGGCTCATATTCTTGAAGTGGGGACTGCAATCGGTTTTTCTTCTCTCTTTATGGCGGAGCATTCGGATGCGGAGATCCTTACCATAGAACATGCGCCGCAGCGGGTCGAGGCAGCCCGGGAAAATATAGCGAATTCGCCCCACGCGGGCCGGATCCGGCTTATAGTGGGTGATGCCGAAGAGGTGCTTGGCGGGATAACGGAAACATTTCCGTTTATTTTTATGGATGCCGCAAAAGGCCAGTATATTCATTTCCTGCCGCGTGTCAGGGAACTCCTCGGGGAAGGCGGTGTGCTGGTCACGGACAATGTGCTGCGGGGCGGCGATATCCTGGAACCTCATTACGCTGTGGAGCGCAGGAACCGGACGATCCATAAAAGAATGAGAGAATATCTGTACGCGCTCACGCATGATGACGAGCTTGTGACGGACATCCTTGAGGACGGAGACGGGATCGCGGTCAGCGTGAAGCGGCAAATGCAGCGGAGGACAGTGCGGAATGAAGTATAAAAAACCGGAACTTCTGATGCCGGCGGGAAGCCCGGAAACAGCCCGGACGGCGATCCGGTACGGCGCAGACGCCATCTATCTGGGCGGCGAGGCTTTCAGCCTCAGGGCGAAAGCGAAAAATTTCACTCACGAGCAGATGAAGCAGTGCGTGAGGGAAGCCCACGGAGCCGGTGTCCGGGTCTATGTGACAGCCAATATTTTTGCGCACAATGAAGATCTGGAGGAGGCAGCGGAGTATTTCACATCTCTCCGGGAGGTCGGGCCGGATGCGGTTCTGATTTCGGATCCGGGTCTTTTTACGCTCTTCAGGGAGCTCTGCCCCGATATTCCTGTTCATATCAGCACACAGTCCAATAATACCAACTACGGAACGTTCCGTTTCTGGTATGATCTGGGCGTGAAAAGAGTCGTGACAGCCCGGGAGCTGTCGCTGGCCGAGATCGCGAAGATCCGGGAAAAGATCCCCGCGGATATGGAGATCGAGTCGTTTGTTCACGGTGCCATGTGCATTTCTTACTCCGGACGCTGCCTTCTTTCGTCGTTTCTTGCCGGCAGAGACGCCAACCGGGGAGCATGTACGCATCCCTGCCGGTGGCGCTATCATCTTGTCGAGGAAACGAGACCGGGGGAATACATGTCGGTTTTTGAGAATGAAAGGGGAACTTATATTTTCAATTCCAAGGATCTGTGCATGATCGATCATCTCCCGGATCTGTTGTCCGCCGGCATTGACTCCCTGAAAGTGGAAGGCCGGATGAAGACGGCGCTCTATATCGCGACGGTCGCCAGAGCGTACCGCCTTGCCATCGACGAGCTGACGGAGGATCCGGCAAGTTACGAAGCCCGCCGCGGGGACTATAAGAATATGGTATCGGACGGAATCTACCGTGATTTCACTACCGGGTTTTATTACGGAAAACCGGACGAAGACTCGCAGATCTATGACAGCAATACCTACATTAAAAATGCCGTCTTCCTGGGAATCATTGAAAAGATCGATGACAGGGGACGGGTTGTCATCCACCAGAAAAATAAATTCTGCTCGGGAGACAGGATCATGGTCATGAAACAGGACGGGTCAGACCCTGTTTATGAAGTCGTCCGCATGGAAAATGAAGAGGACCGGGAGATCATGAGTGCACCGCATCCCGGGCAGGAGATCCGCCTCACGCTCAGAAATGTCGGCAGCGATCCGTGTCTGACCGGCGGAGAGGGTGCAGACAGCCTCAGACTGCAGGCGGGAGAGATCCTGAAAATGTCTTGACACGGTTTGGATTTGTTTTATACAATGACGGAAGTCCCGACGGGACTTCCGTTTTTTCGTTTTGCCGGCATCTCCGCCGGTGGGGAAAGCATTCTGATTTCCCCTTTTTCACAGAAATTGACGATGAGGATTCAACATGTTCTCGAGAGTGTTTTCAGCCGCGATCTGCGGTGTTGACGCTGTCGCTGTTTCCGTGGAGGCTGATATCAGCTACGGCCTTCCCGGAATGACGATGGTGGGGTTTTTATCGGCGCAGGTAAAGGAGGCGCAGGACAGAGTGCGCACCGCCGTCCGGAATGCGGGGATCACGCTGCCCCCGAGAAGGATTACCGTAAATCTGTCTCCGGCAGATATCCGGAAAGAGGGCTCACGCTTTGACCTCGCGATCGCAGCCGCGCTGCTTACAGCCGCGGAGATCATACCGGAGGGGCGGATCCGGGATACGATGATCGCCGGGGAGCTGAGCCTTGACGGCGCCGTACTGCCTGTCAGCGGAATGCTGGCGACAGCGCTCTGCGCAAAGAAAGAAGGAATCCGGAACATGATCCTGCCGAAAGAAAACACCGCGGAAGCGGCAGCTGCGGGAGATGTTTCTCTGATCGGGGTGGAGTCTCTTGAAGAACTGATTGAATATCTGAGGGACGGTGTGATCCCGGATCTTCCCCAAGTGCCTCCGGGACCGGAACGGAAGGAATACGACGTCGATTTTTCCGAGATCCGGGGACAGGCATCCGTAAAGAGAGCAGCGCTGATCGCAGCCGCCGGGTTTCACAATTTTCTTATGGTCGGAACGCCGGGAGCAGGAAAAACAATGATCGCAAAGAGAATTCCGACGATCCTTCCCCCCCTGACGAGAGAGGAAAAGATGGAGGTGGCGAGGATCCACAGCATCGCGGGAAGGTTTCATACGGACGGATCGGTTATTTCGGAAAGGCCTTTCCGCTCCCCGCATCATACGATCTCTCCGCAGGCGCTCGCGGGTGGAGGCGCGCATCCGGTTCCTGGTGAGATCACGCTCGCGCACAGAGGCGTTCTGTTTCTGGATGAAATGCCGGAATTCTCAAGACAGAGCCTGGAGATTCTGAGGCAGCCTCTGGAAGACAGAGAGATCGTGATCGCAAGGACGGCCGGAACATTTCATTTTCCGGCGGATTTTCTTCTTGTCGCCGCGATGAATCCCTGCCCGTGCGGGTATTTTCCGGACAGAAATAAATGCATGTGCTCTCCCGCGGCGGTGAGCCGCTATCGGCAGAAGATCAGCCGTCCCCTTCTTGACAGGATCGACCTCTGTTCCCGTGTTCCCCGTGTCACCTACGAGATGCTGAGAGAAAAGGAAGGGGCGGAGACGGATTCTGCCGCCATGCGGGCGGACGTCATGCGGGCTGTACGGATCCAGGAGGAAAGATTTGCCGGAACGGAGTATCATTTCAACGCAAATATTCCTGCTGCGAGAGTGTCGGAGTTCTGCCGCATGACGCAGGAGGCAGAATTATTTCTGAAGAGAGTGTATTCCGGTCTGGAAATGACAGCGAGATCCTATCACCGCATCATACGGGTCGCAAGGACGATCGCCGATCTTGAAGAAGAAGAGATTATAATGAAGAAACATATCGAAGAGGCCGTTTTTTACAGAGTGATCGAAGAACAGCAGGGAGGAATATGAGCAGCAGCTATCAGACGGAAACAGAGGAGATCCGGGTGATCCGGGAATGGGAAAGGGGTTTCCCCGAAAGGATGAGAGAACTGAAAGGTATGCCCGATAAACTGTATTATATCGGAACTCTGCCGCCGGAAGGTCCCGCTGTTTCCATTGTCGGAGCCAGAGCCTGCTCATCTTACGGCAGCGCAAAGGCAAAAGAACTCGGGAAATTCCTCGCGGAGCACGGGATCACAGTGATCAGCGGTATGGCCGAGGGGATCGACGGGGCCGCACATGAAGGGACGCTGCTCGGAGGAGGAAAGACTTACGCGGTCCTGGGATGCGGAGCGGACATCTGCTATCCGAGAACGAACAGAGCGCTCCGAAAAGCAATTATAAGAAGCGGCGGTGGTATACTGACGGAATATCCCGCCGGGAGAATGCCGCTTGCAAAACAGTTTCCGGCACGGAACAGGATCATCAGTGCGCTCGCAGACGTAGTTGTAGTGGTAGAGGCAAGGAAAAAATCAGGTTCTCTGATCACGGCAGACTTTGCGCTCGAGCAGGGAAAGACGGTGCTCGCTTTTCCGGGCAGAGTCGGAGACCGGCTTTCCGAAGGAGCAAACGCGCTGATCGGCCAGGGTGCGGGGATCGTTTCCTCGTATGAAACGGTTCTTTGGGAGCTGTCCAGGTGCGGCCGGTATGTCCTTCCCGCAGACGGCAATCGTACAGGGGGAAAACGAAAAAAGCCGATGCCTGCGGAAGGACAGGCAGCGAATGAGAACGGCAAAGAGGAAAAGAAAGCCGGAGCGGAGACGGAGAACACGCCGGAAACCGTCCGGGAGATCCTTCTCGAAAAGATAGGGTTCGATCCCGTCGGAACGGAAGAGCTGCTCGCGGCAGCAGGAAATGATCTGCCCGGACTGCAGAGTTCGCTGCTGGACCTCGTGATCGACGGTGTCATTGCTGAGATTTCGCCCGGAATCTATGTCAGAAGAGCCTGAATTTCAAAAGAAATCACACTTGCAATTTGACTTTTTTTGAGGTATAGTGCGCATTGATTGTATTATTTTCTGACAAGGAGAATCAATTTTGGCGAAAAATCTTGTAATTGTTGAGTCGCCCGCTAAGGTGAAGACAATTAAAAAGTTTATCGGTCCGAGCTACGAAGTCATGGCTTCCATGGGACATGTGAGGGATCTTCCGAAAAGTTCCATCGGCATCGATGAGGAAAATGATTTCGAGCCGCGGTATATTACGATCCGCGGAAAAGGGGAACTGCTTGCGGAGCTCAGAAAAGCATCCAGAAATGCGCAGACGATCTATCTTGCCACCGACCCGGACCGGGAAGGGGAAGCGATCTCCTGGCACCTGATCGCCGCTTTGGGACAGGATACGAAAAAGTTCAAGAGGATCTCATTTAATGAGATCACCAAGACAGCGGTGAAGAATTCCCTGAAGAACCCGCGGGCTATCGATATGAATCTTGTGGACGCCCAGCAGGCGAGACGCGTGATCGACCGCCTGGTAGGATATAAGATCAGTCCCGTCCTCTGGGAAAAAGTGAAAAGAGGACTGTCTGCCGGCCGTGTCCAGTCTGTTGCCCTGCGCATTATCGCGGACCGGGAGGAGGAGATCAACGCGTTTATTCCTTCGGAATACTGGACGATGGACGCGGAATTCGATGTTCCCGGAGAAAAGAAGAAACTGACGGCTCATTTTTACGGAACAGACCGGAAAAAAATGACGATCGGTTCCAAAGCGGAAGCGGATGAGATCGAAAAAGCGGTCCGAAATGCCGAGTGCGTCGTACAGGACGTCCGCAGGGGAGAACGGGTCAGAAGGGCGCCGCTTCCCTTCACGACCAGCACGCTGCAGCAGGAGGCCTCCAGAAAACTGAATTTCTCGACTCAGAAAACGATGCGCCTTGCACAGCAGCTGTACGAAGGCGTTGACATCAAGGGCCGGGGAACGATCGGTGTGATCACGTACCTGAGAACGGATTCCACCCGTGTCGCTGAGGAGGCCGGGAAGGCTGCGGCTTCCTATATCGGAGAAAATTACGGTCCGCAGTATGTCGGGAAACCGCAGCAGAGCGCCAATCCTTCCAAGAACGTACAGGACGCGCATGAAGCGATCCGCCCGACCGACATCACTCTTACGCCTGCCCTTCTCAAGGATTCGCTTCAAAGAGATCTGTTCCGGCTTTACCAGCTGATCTGGAAGCGGTTTACCGCCAGCGCGATGGCGGATGCCGTCTATGACACGCAGTCCGTCAGGATACAGGCGGGAGAATATACATTTAATATGTCCGCTTCGAAGATCCGGTTCCCGGGATTTACGGATATCTATCCCGCCGAAGAGGAAGAAGTGAAAAACACCCTGATGGGTACGCTGCCGGAAGAAGGAATGAAGCTTTCGCTTGCAGGGCTGAAGCCGGAACAGCATTTTACACAGCCGCCGGCTCATTTCACCGAGGCTTCTCTCGTCCATACGCTGGAAGAGCTGGGAATCGGACGGCCAAGCACATATGCGCCGACGATCACGACGATCATCAACCGTCGTTACGTGACCAGGGAGCAGAAAAATCTGTATCTCACAGAGCTGGGAGATGCCGTCAACCAGATCATGAAAAAGGCGTTCCCGATCATTGTGGACGAGAATTTCACGGCGAATCTGGAGACACTGTTCGACGGGATCGCAGACGGATTTATTGACTGGAAGACCGTCGTGCGGAATTTCTATCCGGATCTCAAGGCGCAGATCGACGAAGCGCACGAAAAACTGTCCAGGATCCGGATCGAGGACGAGGTGACGGATGAAGTATGTGAACTGTGCGGACGGAACATGGTGCTTAAATACGGCCCGCACGGGAAATTCCTGGCATGTCCGGGTTTCCCGGAATGCCGCAATACGAAACCCTATTTCGAGAAAGTGGGAGTGGCCTGTCCTCTGTGCGGAGGAGATGTCGTTCTGCGCAGAACCAAAAAGGGCCGCCGGTATTTCGGCTGCATGAATCATCCGGAGTGCACATTTATGTCATGGCAGAAGCCTTCTGACAAAAAATGCCCCGTCTGCGGCAGCTACATGACGGAACGGGGAAACATTCTCGTCTGTTCGGACGAAAAGTGCGGCTACCGCACGGAAATAAAAAAAGACAGCGCCGGAGAGAACGGCATCGGATAACCGGAGGAAACATGGGTGTAGAACTGCTGGATAAAACCAGAAAAATAAACAAACTGCTCCATAATGCCAATTCCACAAAAGTTGTTTTTAATGATATCTGCGAAGTGCTCGGACAGACTCTTTCGTCCAATGTTCTCGTGATCAGCAGAAAAGGGAAGATCCTGGGACTCTGGAACGGAAAGGATGCGTCCGTGATCGGAGAGCTCCTCGGTGACGAAGTGGGGAGCATGATCGATCCGCTTCTTGACGACCGTTTCCTTGATGTGCTTTCCACAAGAGAAAATGTGGATCTCAGGATGTTCGGATTCCGGGGAGAGGATATAGAATCCTACCGGGCGATCATCAATCCGATCGAGATCGCCGGTGAGAGGCTCGGCACAGTATTCTCCTACAGGAACTCTTCGGCATATGATATCGATGATATTATCGTCAGTGAGTACGGCACCACGGTCGTTGCGCTTGCCATGGTCCGCTCCGTGGATGAGGAGACGGCTCATGAACAGAGGCTGCGCGGGATCGTGACGTCAGCATTTTCCACGCTGTCCGTGTCGGAGACAGATGCGATCGTACATATTTTCGAAGAGCTGGACGGACGGGAGGGAATCCTGGTCGCGAGCCGTGTGGCAGACCGGATCGGGATTACGAGGTCCGTGATCGTCAATGCTCTCCGGAAATTTGAGAGCGCGGGAATCATCGAGTCCCGGTCTTCCGGAATGAAGGGGACCTATATCAAGGTCCTGAATCCGTATGTGGATGAGGAGATCGAGCGGATCCGTCTTCGCATGAAGGCCAGATAACAGCACAGGGAATAACAAAATCGTAACATAAGACCCTTGACAAAGAAAAAGTCGGGGTTTATAGTATAAAAAGATGTTAGCACTAAACAAACTCGAGTGCTAACAAACGAGATTGATCATTAAAGGGAGGTAATCCATATGAAGTTAGTTCCACTTGCTGACAGAGTAGTCCTGAAGGCACTTGAAGCAGAAGAAACCACAAAATCCGGAATCGTTCTTCCGGGCCAGGCACAGGAAAAACCGCAGCAGGCTGAGATTATTGCCGTGGGACCGGGCGGTCTCATCGAAGGCAAGGAAGTAAAGATGTTCGTGGAAGTCGGCCAGAAGGTTATCTACGGAAAATACGCAGGTACGGAAGTAAAACTCGGTGACGACGAATACATCATCGTCCGCCAGAGCGATATTATGGCAATTGTAGAAGAATAACACACTTCGGAGGTTTGAAAAATGGCAAAAGAGATTAAATACGGCGCAGAGGCAAGAGAAGCTCTGCTCGCTGGCGTAGATAAACTTGCGGATACCGTCCGTGTGACGCTTGGACCGAAAGGCCGCAACGTGGTTCTTGAGAAGTCCTTCGGCGCTCCGCTGATCACAAATGACGGCGTGACGATCGCTAAGGAGATCGAACTCGAAGACGGTTTTGAAAATATGGGCGCTTCCCTGATCCGTGAAGTCGCTTCCAAGACAAATGATGTAGCCGGTGACGGCACAACGACCGCTACGGTCCTCGCGCAGGCGATGATCCACGAAGGCATGAAGAACCTCGCGGCCGGAGCCAACCCGATGATCCTCCGCAGAGGTATGCAGAAGGCTACGGAAGCTGCTGTCGAAGAGCTCGAGAAGATGAGCAAGAACGTAAGCGGAAGAGAACAGATCGCGCGTGTCGCGGCAGTTTCTTCCGGTGAAGACAAGATCGGCGAGCTGATCGCGGATGCGATGGAAAAAGTGACCGGTGACGGCGTCATCACGATCGAGGAATCCAAGACCATGAAGACGGAACTGGATGTTGTGGAAGGCATGCAGTTTGACCGCGGATATATCTCTGCATATATGTGCACGGATATGGAAAAAATGGAAGCGGTCCTTGACAATCCGTATATCCTGATCACCGACAAGAAACTTGCCAATATTCAGGAACTCCTTCCGATCCTGGAACAGGTCGTCCAGTCCGGATCCAAGCTTCTTATTATCGCGGAAGACGTGGAAGGCGAAGCCCTTACGACTCTGATCGTCAACAAGCTGCG
>DBVZ01000147.1:16813-17511 GCA_002308255.1 Lachnospiraceae bacterium UBA1251
GGCTACGGCGACAGAAGAAAAGAAATGCTTAAGGATATCGCCACGCTCACGGGCGGCGTCGTGATCTCCGATGAGATCGGCCTTGAACTGAAAGAAGCGACCATGAGCCAGCTCGGCCGCGCGAAATCCGTCAAGGTCACCAAAGAGAATACCGTTATCGTTGACGGCCTGGGCGCCAAGGATGATATCAACGGCCGCATCAATGTGATCAAGGCTCAGATCCAGGAAACAAAATCCGATTTCGACCGCGAGAAACTTCAGGAAAGACTTGCGAAGCTGTCCGGCGGCGTAGCGGTTATCCGCGTTGGTGCTGCTACCGAGACAGAGATGAAGGATATCAAGCTCCGCATGGAAGACGCTCTCAATGCCACCAAAGCGGCAGTTGAGGAAGGCATTATCTCCGGCGGCGGTTCTGCGTACATTCATGTTGCCGATAAACTGGCAGGCGTCGTGGACACACTTGACGGCGATGAGAAGACCGGTGCGCGCATTGTTGTAAAGGCACTGGAAGCTCCGCTTTCGAGAATCGCTCAGAATGCGGGTCAGGAAGGCGCTGTCATTATCAATAAGGTCCGTGAAGGCGGAGAAGGCTTCGGCTATGACGCGCTTGCGGATGAGTACTGTGATATGGTCGAGAAGGGAATTCTGGATCCGGTCAAGGTCACAAGATCTGCTCTTCAGAATGCAACCAGCGTAGC
>DBVZ01000013.1 GCA_002308255.1 Lachnospiraceae bacterium UBA1251
GGGTACTGCGCAAAGGCGAAAAAGGCTCTCGAAGAACTGTATAAGGAGAATCCCGCCTACAGGGAGATCCCGATCACCAAAATAGAAGAGTCGCGGAATCCGGAGATCGCCGATCAGTATGACTACTATGCCGTTCCGACTTTTTTTGACGGGAAGGAAAAACTCTTTGAGGCGCATCTTTTCATGAGCTACGACGAGATCAGGGACGAGGTGAAACGCGTTCTGGATTACGCGCTGGGAGAATAAAACCATATGAGGAGNNGAGAAGATCTTCTCGAAAACTGTATACGGTAATCGGTATCCTCTGCCTTTTTGTCCTTCTCATGCGGACGGCTGTCGTTTGCCGCGGAGACGGCGAAGGGGAAGGGGACGACGTATTTGACGAGGAAGTGTCGGTTGTTGATCCTGTCTCGCAGGACTCCGGTTTTTCTCCGATCCTCTATAACAACACGAGCGGTCTGCCGACTTCCGAGGCAAATGATATCGCAGAGACCGGCGACGGTTTCATCTGGATCGGCAGCTACAGCGGCCTTGTCCGGTATGACGGAAACAGTTTTGAGCGAATGGATTCCACGACCGGCATTAACAGTGTGAAATGTCTTTTTGTGGACAGCCGTGACCGCCTGTGGATCGGTACCAATGAAAGCGGAGCCGCCCTTATGGAAGAGGGAAAATTCCGGAGATGGAATGAGATAGACGGCCTGGCCGGGTCGTCCGTACGCGCGATCACAGAAGATTCGCGGGGAATAATCTACATCGCGACGACATCGGGCATCACGATGATCGATGAAAACATGCGTCTCTTTCCCATGCGGGCTCCGGCGATCGTCGGCGCATTTGTCACCATGCTCCGCTCCGCGGAGGACGGACTTCTGTACGGGACGACGAACGCAGGCGATGTCTTTACGATCAGGGACGGAGATCTTGAGACCTTCCTCCCGCATTCGAAATTCAGCGCCGACGGTGTCAACTGTCTCTTTCCGGATCCGAAGAATCCTGGATATGTGTATCTCGAGACGATGGACAATGTGCTCAGCTACGGACTCCTTGAAAAAAACGGCTTCAGGGAAGAAAAGACGATCGACATCTCGCCTCTTTCCCAGGTCTCGAGCTTTGAGTCTGTATACGGGAAACTGTGGATCTGCACAAGAAACGGGATCGGCGTGCTGGACGAAGACGGTTTCCATTATCTTGACAAGCTCCCGCTCAATAATTCTGTCGGCCGCATGATCTCCGATTACGAGGGCAATCTGTGGTTCACGTCCACGCGGCAGGGGGTGATGAAGATCACTCCGAACCGGTTTACGGATATCTTTGAGCGGTACGGTCTGTCGGAAACAGTGGTCAATTCCACCTGTCTTTACAACGGGGACCTCTATGTTGCCACAGATGAAGGTCTGACCGTCCTTTGCGGGGAAGGAGCGGTCCCCTTCGTCCCGATCGAGAAGGCAGTGACGGCATCCGGGGAGGTGCTTCCCGAAACGGACCTCATTGAGATGCTGGACGGATGCCGGATCCGTTCGATCATCCGGGACAGCCGGAACCGTTTGTGGATCTCGACCTGGCGTAAATTCGGTCTGCTCCGTTTCGACGGAAAGGAAATAATGGCATTTACCGCGGCGGACGGACTGTTTTCAGACCATGTACGGACCGTCTGCGAGCGGGAGGACGGGTCTTTCGCCGCGGCAGTGACAGGCGGCGTAAATATCATAGAAGGGGACAGCGTTACCGCAGGCTATAACGAAAATAACGGGATCATCAATACCGAGATCCTGACCGTTGAGGAGGGGAAGAACGGAGAGATCCTTTGCGGATCGGACGGAGGAGGCATTTATATCCTGAAAGGAAGCGTTACGCTGCATATCGGAACAGAAGGAGGACTTACCTCCGGCGCTGTGATGCGCATTAAAAAAGACCCGTACAAGGATCTTTACTGGATCGTCACAGGCAATTCTCTGGCTTATATGAACGATAATTATGAGATCACGACGATCGATACGTTCCCCTATTCCAACAATTTTGACCTGTATGAGAACAGCAGGGGGGAAGTGTGGATCCTGAGCAGCAACGGCATTTACATCGTCAGGGCCGACGACCTTGAGGCCAATAAGGACATTGACCCGCTGCACTATGCCATTTCCGACGGGCTGCCCTGTATTGCCACCGCCAATTCCTACAGTGAACTGACTGAGGAGGGAGAACTGTACGTCGCGGGAACGACCGGCGTCGCGAAGGTCAATATCGAAGCGCCTTATGATACTGTCGCAAATCTGAAAGCAGCCGTTCCGTATGTGGACGCGGACGGGGTCCGCCTGTATCCGGATGAAGAGGGAGGATTCCGGATCGGTTCCGGGGTACGGAAGCTGACGATCTACGGCGTGGTATATAACTATTCCCTGATCAATCCGATGGTATCCTATCAGCTGACCGGTTTTGACACGGCCCCTGTGACGGTCCGGCGCAGCGATCTCGCACCTGTCGATTATACGAACTTAAGAGGCGGGACATATGAATTCCTTCTGAAGATCCGGGAACCCGTCTCTCATAAGGACAAAACGCTCTCTGTTTCCATCGTCAAGGAGAAGGCGTTCTATGAGTACCTCTGGTTCTATGTCCTGGCCGGTCTCATCGTGGTATCCTCCATCGCGTTCTGCGTGAACAAGTACGTCGAGAAGCAGATGAAACAGCTTGAGAAGAAGCACCGTGAGGAGGCGGAGAAGGAAAGGATCGCATCTGAACTTGCTATGGCGAACCGCATCCAGGTCGGGATACTGCCCGGGACTTTCCCGGCATTTCCGGACAGGACGGAATTCGACATCTATGCATCCATGAATCCCGCAAGGGAGGTCGGAGGAGACTTTTATGATTTCTTCCTGATCGACGAGGATCATCTGTGTATGGTGATCGCGGATGTGAGCGGAAAAGGCATACCGGCAGCTCTCTTTATGATGAACGCGAAAAATATCGTGCAGAACTGCGCCATGTTCAGCAGATCACCCTCGGAAATGCTCACAAAGACCAATGAGACGATCTGTGCGAACAACCAGATGGAAATGTTTGTCACGGTCTGGGTCGGCATTCTGGAGATATCGAGCGGCATCCTGACCGCGGCTAACGCGGGACATGAGTATCCGGCGATCCGCAGGGCGGGCGGAGCGTTCGAACTGTATAAAGAAAAGCACGGCTTTGTGATCGGAGGCATGGAGGGCATCGTCTACAGGGAGTACAGTCTCCCGCTTTCACCCGGAGATAAGCTTTTCCTCTATACGGACGGCGTCCCGGAAGCGGTCAATTCCGCCCGGGAGATGTTCGGAACGGAGCGGATGCTTCTCGCATTGAACGAAGATCCGGGCGCACCGCCGGAGACTGTTCTGAAAAATGTGCGCGGGTCGGTGGACCGCTTCGCGCAGGATACGGAGCAGTTCGACGATCTGACGATGCTCTGCGTGGAATACAAAGGAGCAGCGCAGGTCTGAAAGGCGCAAAAAAGGACCGGCAGAAACGATTCTGCCGGTCCTCTTTTTTGCGGTTATTTTTCTTTGCAGGCGGTCCGGATCGCGTCGGTCACGATCTGCAGCGCTTTGATGCGCGCGTATTTCTTGTCATTGGATTCCAGGATATGCCACGGCGCGAACGTCGTATTGGTCTTGCGGATCATCTCGTTGACGGCCGCCTCATAGAGATCCCATTTGTCACGGTTGCGCCAGTCTTCATCCGT
>DBVZ01000141.1:0-794 GCA_002308255.1 Lachnospiraceae bacterium UBA1251
ATTGCGCTTGACCTTGACGGCACGCTGACGAATGATCAGAAAGAGATCACGCCCCGCACGATGGAGATCCTGATGAAGCTGCAGAAAGAGGGCGTGCGTCTTGCCCTGGCGTCCGCAAGGCCGGCCCCGGGTCTTTATGCGGTCTGTGATCTTCTGCAAATGAGAGCGTATGGCGGAATCCTGATGTCCTACAACGGAGGAAGAATCGTGGAGGCATCCACCGGAAAGACTCTNNTACGAAACGGGGATGGACAGGGAAGAAACGAAGGGCATCCTTCGTTTTCTCGACACGCTTCCCGTAAATGTGATCCTTGACGACGGCGTTCAGTTCTATGTGAAGGATCCGAAAGCCTACAAGATCGAATATGAGTGCCGGAACAACCGGATGACCTGTTCTGAAGTGGCCGATCTGGCGGAATTCCTCTCTTTTTCGCCTGTAAAACTCCTGCTGTCCGTACAGCCGGAGATCCTGTCAAACGTGCAGAAGACGATAGCGCAGCAGCTGCCGCCGAGCCTCATTGTGGTGAGAACGGCACCTTTTTATCTGGAGATCATCCCCTCCTCGATCAATAAAGGAAAAGGGCTCCTTGATATCTGTCAGGTGCTCGGCATCGACCGCTCGGAGACCGCTGCTTTCGGTGATGCGGAAAATGATATCCCGATGATCCGGGCGGCCGGATTCGGCGTCGCGATGGGAAATGCGGAAGAAGCTGTCAAAGCCGCTGCGGATTACGTGACGGCGTCCAATAACGAGGACGGCGTCGCTCTGGCTCTTGAGAAGGCCCTGAAAGAGC
>DBVZ01000141.1:823-2323 GCA_002308255.1 Lachnospiraceae bacterium UBA1251
TAAACCGTTGAAGCGGAGATAACGTCTGGTAAGATCTCACAGAGAGCCGGGGCAGCTGAGAGCCCGGCAGAACCCTGCCTTTCAAATGGACCGCTGAGGGCACGGGGAAAGCGAAGACGGAACAAAAGGTCCGGAAGAGCGAGTATTCCGTGACGTAAGGCACACGTCAGCTGCCAGGGATATGCATGTATTCCGGAAAGTGCACGGCAGAGCCGTGAAACAAGGTGGTACCGCGGATTTTTATTCGTCCTTGACAGGGAGAGATCCTCTGTCAGGGACTTTTTTTATGAAAAATACGCAGGCTGTAATATCCCTCGAATTCTGTGATCAAGGAGGAAACAGGAATGATCAAGGAAGCTATCGAAAAAATCGTAAACAAAGGAGATCTCACATTCGAAGAGGCCTGCACGGTAATGAATGAGATCATGAACGGAGAGACGTCGATGACGCAGAACGCGGCTTTTCTCGCGGCGCTGTCGACAAAAAGCACAAAAGCCGAGACGATCGACGAAATCAGCGGCTGTGCCGTCGCCATGCGTTCGCATGCGACGCCGGTCCCGCATCCCGGGATGGAGGTCATGGAGATCGTGGGAACAGGCGGCGACGGGGCAAATTCATTCAATATTTCGACGACGTCCGCGATGATCCTTGCGGCGGGGGGCATCAGGATCGCGAAGCACGGCAACCGGGCAGCCTCGTCCATGTCCGGCACGGCGGACTGTCTTGAAGCGCTGGGAGCAAATATTTCCCTTGATCCCGAAAAATGTCTGCGTCTGCTGAATGAGATCGGATTCTGCTTCCTGTTCGCGCAGAAATATCACTCCGCCATGAAATATGTCGGCCCGGTCCGGCGCGAACTCGGATTCCGGACGGTCTTCAACATCCTGGGACCGCTTACCAATCCGGCCTCTCCGGAGTATTTTCTCCTCGGCGTCTATGACGAATACCTTGTTGAACCGCTTGCAAAAGTTCTTTCGTCGCTTGGAGTGAAAAAAGCCCTGGTCGTGTACGGGCAGGATAAGATCGATGAGATCACATGCAGCGCCCCGACCACGATCTGCGAGCTGCGTGACGGGTATTACCGCTCGTCCGTGATCAAACCGGAAGATTTCGGTTTTGCCCGCTGTAAGAAATCCGATCTGGTCGGCGGGACGCCGCAGGAGAACGCGGAAATGACCCGTGCCATCTTAAGCGGCGAGCTCACAGGACCGAAGAGGGATACCGTGCTTATGAACGCCGGAGCCGGCTTTTTCGTCGCCGGAAAGGCTCCGACCATCGCGGAGGGCATCCGGTACGCGAAAGAAGTCCTGGACAGCGGCAGGCCGCTTGCGACCCTGAACAAATTCATCGAACTGTCGAATGAAGCATAGGACCGACGCCATGGGGAATATACTTGAAATGCTGGCCGCACATGCGGAAGAACGCGTCAGGACCGCAAAACAGACCTGTTCCCTTGCGGAAATGAAGGCGCGCGCCGAAACATACTCAGACAGAAGAGGA
>DBVZ01000141.1:2375-3406 GCA_002308255.1 Lachnospiraceae bacterium UBA1251
ATCTGCGAATGCAAGAAGGCGTCTCCGTCCAAGGGCCTCATCGCCCCGGATTTTCCGTATCTTGCCATCGCAAAAGAATATGAAGAAGCAGGGGCAGCGGCCATTTCCGTTCTCACGGAGCCGAAGTGGTTCCTCGGAAGAAACGAGTACCTCGCCGAGATTGCACGGGAGGTCCGGATTCCGTGCCTCAGGAAAGACTTTGTCGTGGACGAATACATGATCTACGAGGCAAAGACGCTCGGCGCATCGGCCGTGCTGCTGATCTGCGCGATCCTGGATAAGGAAACACTTGAAAAATATATCCGGATCTGTGACTCGATCGGCCTTTCCGCCCTGGTGGAGGCCCATGACGAGGCGGAAGTCGCTATGGCGGCGGCAGCAGGAGCGCGGATCATCGGGGTGAACAACAGGAATCTTAAGGATTTTACCGTCGATATCCGCAACAGCATCCGCCTGCGGAAAGCCGCTCCGGAAGGCATTCTCTTCGTTGCGGAGAGCGGTATCCGGAACGCTGCCCAGGTCGGGGAACTCCGCCGGAACGGGGTAAACGGCATTCTGGTCGGAGAGACGCTCATGAGAGCGGCCGATAAGCGGGCGGCGCTTGATGAACTGCGCCTGCCGGAAAAGTCTGTCCGGGGGAATGATTCCGAAAGGCTCCGGTTCAAGATCTGCGGGCTCAGGAGAGAGGAAGACGTCAAAGCCGTAAACGAAGCAAAACCGGATATGGCAGGCTTTATATTTGATCCGGCACGCAGGCGGTATATCGCTCCGGAGAAAGCCGCGGAACTGACCCGCCGTCTGGATCCGGCGATACAGCCTGTGGGGGTATTTGTCAATGCCGCGGAAGATACGGTCCTTCGTACGATGGAGATCTGTCCGCTCGCATGCATTCAGCTTCACGGCAGGGAAAGCAACGAATATATCCGCAGCCTCAGGAAAAGGATTTCCGAAAGGCATGCAGCCGGGAACAGTCCGGACCGCATCACGATCATCAAAGCGTTCCGAATTGAATCGCCAAAGGATCTGGAAGA
>DBVZ01000141.1:3475-4402 GCA_002308255.1 Lachnospiraceae bacterium UBA1251
GCTGAAGGATTTTAAAAGAAAATACATCCTTGCCGGAGGGATCGGCGCGGAAAACCTTGCGGAAGCGGTAAAATGTGCCGCCCCATACGCGGTGGATGCCAGCTCCTCACTTGAAACGGACGGGGTAAAGGACGCGGCAAGGATCAGAGAATTTGCAGATGCGGTAAGAAGAGTCAGCTGTTCCGCAAAAGACGACTGAGGAGGAATTATGGCAGGAAAAGGCAGATTTGGAGGGCACGGAGGGCAGTATATCCCGGAGACTCTCATGAATGCGGTGATCGAGCTCGAGGAAGCCTACGATCATTACAAAAACGACCCCGTCTTCAATGAAGAGCTCACAACGCTGTTCAATGAATACGCGGGACGGCCGAGCCGGCTGTATTACGCGGAAAAAATGACGAAGGACCTCGGCGGGGCGAAGATCTACCTGAAAAGAGAGGATCTTAACCATACGGGCGCACACAAGATCAACAATGTGCTCGGACAGGCACTGCTCGCAAAAAAAATGGGAAAGACCCGTCTTATCGCCGAGACCGGCGCCGGACAGCACGGCGTGGCGACTGCCACGGCGGCGGCCCTGTTCGGAATGGAATGTGTTGTGTTCATGGGGAAAGAGGACACGGAGCGCCAGGCGCTTAACGTATATAAAATGCGTCTTCTCGGAGCGGAGGTCGTACCGGTGACGGACGGTACCGCGACGCTGAAGGACGCCGTTTCCCAGGCGATGCGGGAATGGACGAGCCGCATCGCAGACACGCACTACTGTCTGGGATCCGTCATGGGCCCGCATCCCTTCCCTACGATCGTAAGGGATTTTCAGGCCGTGATCTCCCGGGAGATACGGTCGCAGATACTTGAAAAGGAAGGCCGCCTTCCCGACTGTGTCCTCGCCTGTGTCGGCGGCGGATCCAATGCGATCGGTTCCTT
>DBVZ01000141.1:4467-17033 GCA_002308255.1 Lachnospiraceae bacterium UBA1251
GATACGTTTGAGACGGCGGCAACGATCAATACGGGGAGAGTCGGCATTTTCCATGGAATGAAATCTTATTTCTGCCAGAATGAATACGGGCAGATCGCACCGGTCTATTCGATCTCAGCGGGCCTTGACTATCCCGGCATCGGACCGGAACACGCCTATCTCCATGATATCGGCCGCGCGCAGTATGTGGCGGTCACTGACGAGGAGGCTGTGGAAGCATTCGAATATCTTTCGCGTGTCGAAGGCATTATTCCCGCGATCGAGAGCGCGCACGCGGTGGCGCATGCAGTAAAGATCGCACCGTCCATGTCCGGGGACAGGATCCTCGTCATCACGATCTCCGGACGGGGCGACAAGGACTGCGCGGCCGTCGCCCGGTACCGCGGGGAGGATATCCGCGACGAGTAGTGAAAAAAGGCGCGGCAAACAGAGCAGCCGGAAACGGAAAAGGGTTATTATATGAGCAGAATCGCAGAAGCATTTCACAATCACAAAGCATTCATCCCCTTCATTACCTGCGGGGATCCGGATCTCGATACGACTTACCGGACTGTCCTTGCCATGGCGGAAAACGGAGCGGACCTCATTGAACTGGGCATCCCGTTTTCCGACCCGACGGCAGAGGGACCGGTCATTATGGGCGCGGACAGCCGGGCGCTGGAAAGCGGCACGACGACGGACGCGGTCCTCGAGCTTGCCGCGGCGCTGCGGCAGAAGATCAGCATTCCGATGGTCTTTATGACTTACGCGAATGTCGTCTATTCCTACGGCAGCGAGCGGTTCATGAACAAAGCGGCGAAAGCCGGCATGGACGGCCTGATCCTTCCCGACGTGCCCTTCGAGGAGAGGGAGGATTTCGAGCCGGTCTGCAGGGCGTGCGATATGGATCTGATCGCGATGATCGCGCCGACGTCCGAAAAAAGGATCGCTGCGATCGCCCGCGCGGCCGGCGGATTTGTGTACATGGTCTCTTCCCTGGGCGTCACCGGAGTCCGTTCCTCGATCACGACCGATATCGGCGCCATGACAAAACTTGTCCGCGAAAATACAGACGTCCCCTGCGCGGTGGGCTTCGGCATCTCGACGCCGGAGCAGGCGGCAAAAATGGCGTCGCTCTCCGACGGGGCCATTGTGGGTTCCGCCATTGTGAAGATGATCGCGCAGCACGGCACCGCAGCACCGGCGCCGGTGGGGGCTTTCGTGCGGGAAATGGCATCGGCTGTTCATCAGGCCGGAAGCGGGGCGGACGGTTGCTTTTCGTCACCGGGATCATTATACTGAGAACGGACCGGCAGGAGGGCGGGAAGGACCGCTTTGAAAGAGCTGCCGGAACGGGAGAATACGATGAGACTGGATAAATATCTTGCGGATATGGGCTGCGGCACACGGAGCGAACTGAGAAGAAGGATCCATAAAGGAGAGGCCTCCGTAGACGGCAGGAGCGTGAAAGATCCCGGGTATTCCCTGAAGGGAGGGGAAGCGGTTCTTTTTGCCGGGAAAGACGTCTCCTATGAAGAGAAAGTCTATTATATGCTTCACAAGCCGGCAGGCGTTATTTCCGCCAGTGAGGATAAGAAGGCGGAGACCGTGCTGGATCTCATCCGGGAGCCGAAAAGAAGGGATCTTTTCCCGGTGGGGAGGCTCGATAAGGATACGGAGGGACTTCTTCTGATCACAAATGACGGGGACATGGCGCACCGGCTCCTTGCTCCCGGCAAGCATGTCGACAAGGTGTATGAGGCGGAGATCGACGGGAACGTCACGGAGGACGACGTCCGCAAATTTGAGGAGGGTCTCGTCGTCGACAAGGCGCTGACGGCGCTGCCGGCAAAGCTTGAGATCCTGAAGGCGGAGGAAAACCGCTCTTACGTCCGGATCACGATTCAGGAGGGAAAATTTCACCAGATCAAACGGATGTTCCGCGCGGTGGGAAAAGAAGTGACATACCTCAAGCGGATCTCCATGGGCATGCTGACACTGGATGAAAGTCTTGCACCGGGAGAGTACCGGAGACTCACCGAAAAGGAACTTAAGCTTCTTGAAAAAGGAAAAAGAGGAATGACGGCAGACCGGAAATACAATATGATCGCCTTCGACATGGACGGTACGCTCCTCAACAGCAGGAACCGGATCTCGGAGAAGACGGAAAATGCGATCCGGGAGGCAGCGGGCGCCGGAAGGGCCGTCGTCATCGCGACCGGCAGGTCTCTTACGGAAGTCCTTCCTTACAGGAAGCAGTTTGAGGGGATCCGTTACGCGATCCTGGAAAGCGGCGCGATGCTCTATGATCTTGATGAGGATAGAGTCCTGAAGAGAGTGGTGTTTCCCCGGGAGACCGTTGAAAAACTGGAGGCGGTCAGCCGCAAAGAGGATATCCTCCTCCAGGTGATGGCGGACGGAAAAAGCTATATCGAACAGGCATTTGTCGACCGTCTGGAAGCAATGGGCGTTGCGGGCCTTCGGGAGTTCGTGGAACAGTGCGAGACAGTGGTGCCGGATCTTCGGAAAGTGATGCTCAGCGGGGAAATGGAATTTGAGAAGATCAATCTTTATCATGTTTCCAAAGAAGAACGGCTGAGATCACTGGAAAGGGTGAGGGAGATCGACGCGGAAAGCGCCTTTTCCGCCAATGCGTCTCTGGAAATGTCCCCGTCAGGCGTGACGAAAGGAAATGCCCTGCGTGAACTGGCGGAGATGACCGGTATTCCGATCGAAGAGACGATCGCCGTGGGAGACAGCGGAAATGACATCGCGATGCTTAAGGCCGCGGGGCTTGCCGTCGCGATGGGAAATGCGGACGAGGAGCTTCGGGAAGCTGCGGATGTGACCGTGGCGACCAATGAAGAGGACGGCTGCGAGGAAGCGATCCGCAGATTTCTTCTTGCATAAAAGTTCATGGAATGAAAGAGAGCCGTTTCTGTTCGTCCTGCGTATGATATAATGATTCGGGAATCTGATATTTATTCGGCGGGGACAGAATAATGGAGAAAAAGAAGAGAAGAAAACCGTGGTGGAAGGTGATCCTGACGATCATAGGCATTCTGATCGGGCTGTATGTTCTGCTTTTTGTGACGAACTGGGGATTTTCCATGGCACTGAGGGCCTATATCGGCAGTTTTGCACCGGTGCATTATGACGCGGCGGACCGGATCGTACCGGAATATGACGAGGAGCTCGGGCATTATACGATTACGACGGACAGGGATCTCAAGGTCATGATGCTCACGGACATTCATCTCGGAGGAGGATGCTGGAGCTTCAAAAAGGATAAGAAAACGATCTGCGAAGTGATTTCCATGCTCCAGATCGAGAAGCCGGACCTGGTGATCCTGTGCGGAGATAATACATTCGCTGTCCCGGGACCGATGTTCAACGGAGGCGGGACGCTGAACAACAACATGGCAGCCAACGACGTGATCCGGATCTTTGAGCACGAAGGGGTCTATTTTACGACGGTTTTCGGCAATCATGACACGGAAGCATTCGACTATACGAACCGCGCGCGTCTCGGGAAGACCTATGCGAGGGACAGTCTGAAATACAGTGTTTTCCGTTCGGAATTCACAGACCCGGAAGATGACCGGCCGAGCGTCTCAAACCAGGTGATCGTTGTGAAAAACGCGGACGGAAGCATCGGAAAACTTCTTCTGCTCATGGATACGAACGATTATATCGACGGCAGCATTTCCGCGACGATGAACTGGCAGTATGACACCATCCATGACCGGCAGACCGAGTGGGCGAAAAATGAGGTGCTGGCGCTGTCAAAGAAGGCAGGGCTGCCGGAAGGCGAGGTGCTGAAGACAATGTGCTTCTTCCACATCCCGACCGGTGAATACGAGACGGCCTACCGCGAACTGACCGCAAACAATTTTGCAGATACCGCCGACAGCGAATACGTGGAAGGTGTCTGGGACGAACTCGTGGACGAGGGTATGGGCGGAAGGATCTGGTTCGGCGGATGCCACCGCACGGAAACGGATCCGAACGACCTGGACGGCTTTTTCGAAACGATGGGACCCGACGGGATCAATACGCTGGAATCGTGCTTCTGCGGGCATGATCATGTAAATAACGGCGTTGTCAGATATAAGGGAGTGCTTCTCGGATACGGATATTCGCTGGACAATCTCGCCTATGACAGCATCTGTGAATACGGTCTCCAGCGCGGGTGCACGCTGTTTACGCTGAAGGACGGGGGCGAGTGGAGCTACGAACATAAGAACGCCTATCTGGATTACGGGGTGGAGACGGACCGTTTCTATGAGGTGAATCTGGAAACGCAGCTGTATCCGGACTGGGTCCCGGCGAATGCGTCCTGAAGACACGGGCGGAATATTGCGATTGCATTTTGACAGACCGTAAAGTACAATGTTTTTATCCGTGAAGGAATCGCTCCGAACAGCCGGAGGGTCCGGACGGAAAAGGGAGATTTTATAGTCAGGAGGAAGGTAAAATGGCAAAATATGTCTGTGATGTCTGTGGTTACGAATATGACCCGGAAGTCGGCGATCCGGATAACGGGATCGCTGCAGGGACCGCGTTTGAAGATCTTCCGGATGACTGGGCATGCCCGGTCTGCGGCGTAGGAAAGGATTCTTTCAGCGAGGCGTAATATAAGATCGAACAACGAAACGGGACCTCTCCGCGGATTTGCGGAGAGGTCCTGCTTTCATCTGAACTTTTTTATCAGGAAATCCGGCTGCCCGCGAAGCGAAGCGTCGTCCCCCGGAGCCCTGTTCAAGTTCTGTTTCAAGCTTGAGGCACGCGTCTCCGGGCTCCTTTGGCAAATTCGCTCGANNTTTCTGTTAGAAGATGACCGGTTTCAGCGGAAGAAGGAACGGACGGCTTCGATGACCGTATTCCGGTCCTCTTCGGAGAGTCCGTAGTACATCGGCAGGCGGGCGATCCGTTCGCTCTCTTTTGTGGTATATTCGTCCGCTCCGTGGAATCGGCCGTATTTGAGTCCCGCCGGTGCCGAGTGAAGCGGGATGTAGTGGAAAACGGAGAGCACGCCGGATGCTTTCATATGTTTCAGGAAAGCGGTGCGTTCCTCTATATCTCTTAATTTAACGTAGAACATGTGCGCATTGTGCCCGCAGTGTTCCGGAATAAACGGCAGCTCCAGCTTTCCGTCCGCTTCGAGCGGCGCAAAAGCCTCGCGGTACGCGTTCCAGCTCGCCATGCGGTCTTCCATCACATGGTCGAATGCCTCGAACTGCGCCCAGAGGTAAGCCGCGTTGAGATCGCTCGGAAGGTAGGAGGAACCATAGTCCCGCCAGGTGTATTTATCGACCTGTCCGCGGAAGAAACGGCTCCGGTCCGTTCCCTTTTCCCGGAAGATCTCCGCCTGATCCCTGTATTTCAGATCCGGCAGCAGGATCGCACCCCCTTCTCCCATGGAGTAGTTCTTGGTNNAAGGAAAAGCAGCCGAAATCGCCGATCGTGCCGAGCGCTTTTCCTTTGTAGTACGAACCGACGGCCTGCGCGGCATCCTCGACAACAAAAAGCCCGTACCTGCGCGCGATCTCCATGATCGTATCCATTTCGCAGGCGACACCCGCGTAGTGGACGACACAGATGGCTTTCGTTCTGTCCGTGATCGCTGCTTCGATCTTATTTTCATCGATATTCAGCGTGTCCGGGCGGATATCCGTGAAGACGAGCACCGCGCCGCGCTGGACAAAGGCATTTGCAGTCGAACAGAAGGTATAGGACGGCAGAATGACTTCGTCGCCCGGCTTGAGAGCGCAGAGCAGAGCAGCCATTTCCAGAGCGGAAGTGCCGGAGGTCGTGAGATAAGAGGCCGGAACTCCGAACCGTTCGTTCATCCATTCCTGGCAGCGTTTTGTAAATGCGCCGTCCCCGCAGATCTTATGGTTTTCCGCGGCTTCCTTCATGTAAACAAATTCTTTTCCGGTAAACGGAGGAATATTAAAGTCGATCATAAATGCGTTCTCCCATTTCTACATGCCGCTATTTTACAACGGAGAGGGCACGAACGTAAAGGTTTAGGAAAAAAATCGGGAAAAGTTCTGCTTCATCTACGAAGAATCCATGGAGTATGATAAAATATAAGCACAGGAGACGATGATAACATTGTCTGTTCAGATGCAGGAAACGGAGGTCTGAGTATGATCATAGGATGCGCAAAAGAAATTAAGAACAATGAATTCCGTGTCGGCCTTACACCGGATAATGCAGCCGCTTACAGGGCCGCCGGACACGAAGTCCTGATCGAGAAGGGAGCCGGCATCGGTTCCGGATTCACGGACGCCGAGTATGAGGCGGCCGGCGCGAAGGTGCTCCCGACAGCGAAAGAAGTCTGGGAAGCGTGTGAGATGATGGTGAAAGTAAAAGAACCGCTTCCGGAGGAGTATCCGCTGTTCCACGAAGGGCTGATCCTTTATACCTATCTTCATCTCGCGGCGGACCGGGAGCAGACGGAAGCCCTTCTTGAGGGAAAAGTCGCCGGTGTCGCTTATGAGACACTGTGCGAGAGAGACAGAAGCCTTCCGCTCCTTGTCCCGATGAGCCAGATCGCCGGACGGCTCAGCATTCAGGAAGGCGCCAAATATCTTGAGAAGCGCTTTGGCGGAGAGGGCATTCTCCTTGCGGGCGTGCCGGGCACTCCGAAGGCGAAAGTCGTGATCCTCGGCGGCGGCACGGTCGGCACGAACGCGTGCAAGATCGCGGTCGGAATGGGCGCGGACGTGACCATTATCGATATCAGCCTGAAGAGGCTGGAATTCCTGGATGACCTGTTCGGCGCAAGGGTGCAGACTCTTGTATCCACGGATGCCAATATTGAAAAAGCGGTGAAAGAGGCGGATCTTGTCATCGGCTCGGTCCTGATCCCGGGCGCGGCGACACCGAAACTTTTCAAGAAAAAATATCTCCCGGGGATGAAAGACGGAGCGGTCTTTGTCGACGTTGCCATCGACCAGGGCGGCTGCGGCGAGTCATCCCATGTGACGACGCACGACGATCCGATCTTCGTGGAGGAAGGCGTTGTTCACTACTGCGTCGGCAATATGCCCGGCGCGGTCCCGAGAACTTCCACGATCGCCCTGACGAACGCGACGCTGCGCTATGGCCTGCAGATCGCCGGAAAAGGGCTTAAGAAAGCCTGTGAAGAAAACGACGTGATCTATTCCGCCATCAATACCTATGACGGGAAGATCACATTCAAGGGCGTCGCGGACTGCTTTGAGGATCTTCCTTATATGGAAGTCAGAGAGGCCATGAAATAAGAAATAATGTTCTGGAGAACGAAGAGTCCCTTCCGGCATAAGACCGGAAGGGATTTTTTCGTGAAAACCTTCTGAAATGACACTAAAGTGTTGTGAGACCGCGCAGCCGCACGAAAAGATCTGCGTCCCCGAACCCTCCGGATTTAGAGATGAAGCGCCATTCTTTCCCCCGGATCCGGACAGACGATACGACGATTCCCGGCATCAGTTCGTAGAGCGGGCGGATCTTACGGATACCGAGCGTGTCAAGACAGCTTCTTAATGTGTCTCCTCCGGTGATCAGGATGTGAAGATCCGTGCCGGCGGGAGCTTCGGAAAGAAGGCCGGAGAGGATTCCGGCAATGGATCCCGATGTCCTCTCCGCACTTTCTTTCAGAGAGAGGCCGTGTTCTTTGCAGTAAGTTTTATCGGCGTCCGAGATCTCAAAACTGCCGATTACCGTACTTCGAGAACCGCAGATATCCCAAAGGGAGCGGAGTTTTGCACGCCCTTTCTCTTTCTGCCAGTACTCCGGACAGTATTTTTCTTCCGGGAGAAGAGAACAGATCTCAAAACCCCTCTCCGAGGCACAGCGGACCTGATCCGCGGAAGCTTTTCCGATACTGCCGCAGAGCACAAGGAGGGGCGGCGCGGCGGAAGAAAGCCTTTGACCTTCCGGACGGGAATGACGGTTCCGCAGACCGCCGGGAAAGTCTCCTGCCAGGACAGGCAGAGAAGAAAGCCGGCTTCCGAATCCGGCACAGCCGGCCATCAGTTTCGTTTTTCCCTCGGCAAGGAGACATGCAAGGATCCGGTCAAGGTCGTCTTCGGAACCGGTATCCCACAGTTCGACGGCGGCCGGAGAAAAAGACGGGGCTGTCTGCCGGGAAAGACTTCGGTACTTTACGGGATAAGAGCACTGCTGTCCGATGATCTCACCGGCATCCGCGCTGACGGTTCTGTTCAGAGGATCCGCAGCATAAAAGCTGTCTGTCAGAAGGTCCCCGCCGATATAGACCTTCCCCTCACGAACGGTCCGGTCCATCTGCGGAAATGCGGGAACAAAGGAAAGAACAGAGCTGCCGGAAGCTTCCAGTGCTGCCTGAAAGACAGCGCCGGCATTTCCGCGCATCGCGGAATCGGTCTTGAGATAGATATGGGGGATTCCTGCCTCCTTAGCCCGCCGAACGATCGGGAAGACGACGGAGCGGGTCTCTTCCGCCGTGAGATGCCGGGTCTCCGTATCGATCACAAGGACATCCGGCTGATCCGGAGAATCTGCGAACGGACAGTCCGGATCACAGCTCACGACCACGTCGAAACGGCAGCCGTCCGGATGACTGACGGCTTCTTTTGCGATCGCGNNCTGACGGCTTCTTTTGCGATCGCGGTGCCGGTATCGAGCGCACCGGTCAGATCATCGGCGAGGACGAGGAGACGGACGGAGGTATTTTCATTAACGGAATCAGTAGTCATGATCATTCCTGCAAAGAGGGGAAACCCGGGATAAATAGCATTTTCCGCTTGAATTATAATGCGGTTTGACTCTAGAATCAGTATAACACAATTCTGTTTTGCCGGAAAACGGCACAAAAGAAAGCGGGGCAGTATGGATCATCGGAAAATCATAGGGATCAGCATGGGCGATCCGGCGGGGATCGGGCCGGAGATCACCGTCAAAGCGCTGGCAGACGGGAAACTGTATGAGAAATGCAGGCCAGTCGTTTACGGCAGTGCGGATATACTGGAGATGGCTGCGGCTTATGAACGGATGCCTCCGGTCAGGATCAAAAGGATCGGAAATGCCGGCGAAGCGGATTTTTCGCCGGGGGTCATCAATGTGATCCACGTTGCCGATCTGGTGAAAACAGATGAAAACGGGCACCCTATCTTTCCGCGGGGAAGAGTCTCCAAAGAAGCCGGCGAAGCAGGACTTGCGTATGTCCTCAAGGTGATCGAAGCCGCAAAAGCAGGCGAAGTGGACGCCGCGGTGACAAATCCGGTGAATAAGGAAGCTGTCAATCTGGCCGGGCATCCTTTCTCCGGCCACACCGAGGTCTTTGCGGAACAGACCGGTACGAAGCGCTACACCATGATGCTTGCGCACGGCAGTCTGAGAGTGGTCCACGTCTCGACCCATGTTTCTTTGCGGGAAGCCTGTGACCGTGTCACAAAGGAAAATGTGCTGGAGAAGATCCGGATCGCGGACGATGCATGCCGAAGGCTCGGAATCGACAGGCCGAAAGTCGCTGTCGCGGGTCTGAATCCGCACGCCGGCGAGAACGGTATGTTCGGCCGCGAGGAGATTGAAGAGATCCGGCCGGCGGTGGAAGAGGCAAGAGCCCTCGGAATCCATGCCGACGGTCCCGTCCCGCCGGATACGGTTTTCTCGAAAGCAGCCGGAGGAATGTACGATATCGTGGTCGCGATGTACCACGACCAGGGGCACATTCCTATGAAGGTGCTCGGATTCACTTACAACGAAAAAGAGAAGAAATGGAATTCCGTCTCCGGCGTCAACGTGACGCTTGGACTGCCGATCATCCGCACTTCCGTTGACCACGGAACCGCCTACGATCAGGTCGGCAATCCGGATGTGTGCGAGAGCAGCCTTGTAAATGCGATCGAGTACGCCGTCATGCTGGCTTCAGACAGGGAATAATGAATTTCGATAATAAAAAGAAAACATTTCCATGGAAGGTAATCCTGCTGACCATCCTGGCGGTCGCGGCCGCCGGGATGGTATGGTATGCCGTCCTGCTGTCAGTGCAGCAGGGGCAGAACGCAGTCCCTCCGGAAGCATCCCCCGCGCAGCAGACAGCCTCCCACGGGTCAGCGGCGCCTGCCACGGAAGAAAGTGCACCGGCGCAGGCGGAGTCTTCTCCTGCCGGCATGCCGGAAGAGACCGTGAAGGAGGATTATTTCGATTTTTCGGAGATCCCGCCGTTTGACGGCAGCCCCAATATTCCCGTTCATGATAACCGTCCCTACTTTACCGAAGCGGATTATACGACGGATTCTTTTGAGACATACGGTGGGCTCGATGAGCTCGGCCGCTGCACGTATGCATTTGCGTGCGTCGGGACGGATCTCATGCCGACGGAAAAAAGGGAGCGGATCAGCGGGATCCGTCCGACCGGATGGAAATTTACGAAATATGACGGCATCGACGGCAATTATCTTTACAACCGGTGTCATCTGATCGCCTACGGCCTGACGGCGGAAAATGCGAACGAGCGCAATCTCATCACCGGCACCCGCTATATGAATACCCTCGGCATGAACGATCTCGAAAACGAGACCATCAGTTATATCAGAAGGACGGGAAATCACGTTCTTTACCGTGTGACGCCGGTATTTGAAGGGGAGAACCTGATTGCATCCGGCGTCCTCATGGAGGCGCAGTCTGTCGAAAAGGATGATTTCCGGTTCTGCGTTTACGCCTACAATGTTCAGCCCGGCATTACCATCGACTACAGAACGGGAGAGAGCAGCGGAACGCCGTTTGCCGGGACGGAGGTCCGACACCCGTCTTCAGCGCCGTCTCCAAAGCCGGACTGGGAATTTGTCCCGCCTTCCGGGGACGTCACTTATATTCTCAATACCAAATCCATGAAATTTCATCGCCCGGACTGTGATGCCGTCAGGGAGATGAACCCGAAGAACCGCGAGGATTTTACCGGGACGAGAGAAGAAGTTCTGGAGATGGGGTACGATCCCTGCGGCGGATGTAAACCGTAAACGGGCAGAACCAAAGAAAGAGAAGAAATATGCTCAAAGCAGTGATTTTTGACATGGATGGCGTGATCTTTGACTCGGAGCGCTCGATTATCGACTGCTGGATCCCGGTGGCCGAAAAATACGGGATTCCCGATGTGCTGCCGCAGTGCCTGAAGTGTATCGGCATCACCGAGACCCAGAGCGCGAAAGTCTTCCGGAAAGTCTACGGACAGGATCTGCCGTATGAAAAAATCCGGAAAGAGGTCAACGAGGTCTACCGGGAATTCTGTGACGCGGGCCGGCTGCCTATGAAGAAGGGCGTAAGGGAGCTGCTCGGATTTCTGAAAGAGAACGGGATCCGGATCGCACTGGCGTCCTCCGGCGGCAGGGCTCATGTGGAGCATCTGCTCGGAAATGCAGGGATTCTGGATTATTTTGAGGCGGTTATCGGCGGAGATATGGTGACGCGCGGGAAACCAGCTCCCGATGTTTTTCTGAAGGCGGCGGAAGAACTGAACAGAATACGCGGAGCAATCGCGGGACAGGGAGAGCCGGGAGAGGAGATCGTGCCCGGGGACTGTCTTGTAATCGAAGACTCCTATCAGGGGATCCGGGCGGCATGCGCGGCAGGAATACCGGTCATTATGGTGCTGGATCTGCTGCCCCCGACGGAGGAATGCAGGGAGAAAACGGAAAAGATCCTGCCTTCCCTGACGGAAGTTCTGGAAGAACTGAAAGAAAGACTTGACATATACCCCAAGGGGGTATAATCTGAAAAAAACAGAACCGATTGAAGAAGCTTTTATCTATTTTAATGAGGATTATATGGCGGAGAACAACACCATGACCTGTCCGCACTGCGGGGGAGAATCCGGTAAAACGAAAAAGCGGACGGAAGATGAAAAAAAGAAACTGATGAACCGGCTGAAGAGGATCGAGGGACAGGTGCGCGGCATCGAGGGCATGCTGGAAAAGGATGCGTACTGTCCGGATATTCTGATTCAGGTATCCGCGATCAACAGCGCCCTGAACAGTTTCAATAAAGAACTGCTGGCGTCTCATCTGCATTCCTGCGTCGTGCAGGATATCCGGAACGGGGACGACGGAGCGATCGATGAACTTGCAGCGCTCCTGCAGAAGCTGATGAAGTGAACGGAAGCGTACAAAGCGGCGGTTCGGAAGCCTGTGAGGACGGTTTTTTGGATTTATTTTGCATCGGGACAGGAAAGCAGGGATAATTAATGGAACAATACAATGTTACCGGCATGAGCTGCGCGGCATGTCAGGCGAGAGTGGAGAAAGCGGTCAGTGCGGTACCGGGCGTCACGTCCTGCTCGGTGAGTCTTCTCACCAATTCGATGGGGGTGGAAGGCAGCGCGGATGCTTCGGAAATCATAAAAGCTGTCGAAAATGCCGGATACGGCGCCTCTCCAAAGAACACCGGCTCCNNAACACCGGTTCCGAAGCCGGCGGAAGGACGGGCAGCGGAGGCGGTCTTTCGGCGAAGCTGGCAGCGGAAGAGGAGGCGCTTCGGGATAAGGAAACGCCGGTTCTGAAAAAAAGACTGATCTGGTCGGTCGTTTTCCTTGTGATCCTCATGTATTTCTCGATGGG
>DBVZ01000141.1:17134-22286 GCA_002308255.1 Lachnospiraceae bacterium UBA1251
ATGGTCATCAACCAGAAATTCTTTGTCAGCGGATTCAGGAGCCTGTTCCACCGGTCTCCGAACATGGATACGCTCATCGCACTCGGTGCGAGCGCGGCGTTCGGCTACAGCACGGTGATCCTTTTTGCCATGACCCGCGCGCAGGCCGACGGCAATGCCGAAGCCGTCATGCATTACATGATGGAGTTCTATTTTGAATCCGCGGCGATGATCCTGACCCTGATCACGGTCGGGAAAATGCTGGAAGCCCAGTCCAAGGGAAAGACGACGGACGCGCTCAAGAGCCTTATGAAAATGGCCCCGAAGACGGCAAATGTCATCCGGGACGGGACGGAACAGACCGTCGATATCGACCATGTCGTCAAGGGAGATATCTTTGTGGTCCGTCCGGGGGAGAACATTCCGGTGGACGGGATTGTCCTTGAGGGTAACAGCGCGGTTAACGAAGCTGCCCTGACGGGAGAGAGCATTCCCGTTGACAAGGCGCCCGGCGACGGGGTATCCTCCGCGACGATCAATCAGTCGGGATTCCTGAAATGCGAAGCGACGCGCGTGGGAGAAGACACCTCTCTCGCGCAGATCATTCAGATGGTCTCGGACGCTGCGGCGACGAAGGCTCCCATTGCCCGGATCGCGGATAAGATCTCCGGTGTGTTCGTGCCGGTCGTGATCGGGATCGCTCTCATGACGGCTGTTCTGTGGCTGGTGATCCTGCGCAGGCCTGTCGGCTATTCCCTTGCAAGAGCCATCTCTGTCCTTGTGGTCAGCTGCCCCTGCGCGCTGGGCCTTGCGACACCCGTCGCGATCATGGTCGGCAACGGCATGGGAGCGAAGCACGGGACACTGTTCAAAACGGCGGAGGCGCTGCAGGAAGCCGGAAACGTGCAGATCGTCGCACTGGACAAGACCGGTACGATCACGAGCGGAGAGCCGAAGGTGACAGATGTGATCCCCGCGGAAGGTGTCCGGGAAGAGGATCTGCTGTATTTCGCAAATGCCCTGGAGACCCAGAGTGAACATCCCCTGGCAAAGGCAGTCACCGCTTATGGCAGCGGGAAGGGAGTCGGGACTGCTGAGATCCGCGATTTCAAGGCGCTGCCCGGAAACGGCCTTACGGCAGTCTGCGACGGCAGGGAGATGACGGGAGGAAATCTCACGTTTATCCGTTCGAGAGCGTCCGTCCCCGCGGAAATGATAAAGAAAGCGGAGCAGCTCGCGGAGGAAGGCAAAACGCCGCTGTTCTTCGCGCAGGACGGCACTTTGACCGGCATCATTGCTGTTGCGGACACGATCAAGGACGACAGCGCACAGGCAGTGAAGGAACTGCAGAATATGGGGATCCACGTCGTCATGCTGACAGGTGACAACCGAAGGACCGCGGAAGCGATCGGGAAGATCGCGGGCGTCAACGAGGTGGTGGCCGGCGTCCTGCCGGACGGAAAAGAGGAAGTGATCCGCCGGCTGCAGGAAAAAGGACGGGTCGCGATGGTCGGCGACGGGATCAATGACGCGCCAGCGCTTACGAGAGCGGACATCGGCATTGCGATCGGCGCGGGAACGGATGTCGCGATCGACGCGGCGGACGTGGTGCTCATGAAGAGCAGGCTGACGGATGTCAGCGCGGCGGTGCGCCTCAGCCGCGCGACGTATAAGACGATCCTGTGGGGGCTGTTCTGGGCTCTGATCTACAACACGATCCTGATCCCTGTGGCGATGGGGATCCTGGCGCCTCTCGGCATCACGATGGATCCGATGTTCGGCGCGCTGGCGATGAGCCTGTCCAGCTTCTGCGTCGTGACAAACGCGCTGCGGCTGAACCTGCTGCGCATGGATGACGCCTCACGGGACAAAAAACTTAAGAATCAGGTGGAAACCGATGCCGACGGAAGGCTCCTTCCGGTAAGCATCGATAATAATCAACAGGAAGAGAAAGAGGAAACTGCCATGACAAAGACTATGAATATTGAAGGCATGATGTGCGGACACTGTGAAGCAATGGTAAAGAAAGCACTGGAAGCGCTGGACGGCGTCGTCTCCGCGGATGTGAGCCATGAAAAGAACAGTGCAGTTGTCACGCTCAGCGCGGCGGTCGACGACGAGATCCTGAAAAAGGCCGTGGAAGATAAAGACTACAAGGTTCTCTCGATCGCCTGAGGATTTTGTAAATATGAATCATTTATTTGAAAATCTGACAGAAAACGAACTGACCGATCTGGCCGAACTTTTCAAGATGTTCGGTGATTCCACGAGGATCAAGATTCTGGCGGATCTCCTGCAGGGGGAAAAGAATGTCTCCGAGCTGTGCGAAGATCTGGAAATGAACCAGTCGGCAGTCTCCCACCAGCTGAAGATCCTGCGGACAGCAAAACTCGTCAAGGCAAGAAGAAGCGGGAAAGCGATGTTTTATTCCCTTGCGGATGAACATGTAAAGATGATCATCGCGATGGGAATGGAGCATATCAAGGAATAAGCCGGAAAGAGCTTATGACAGGAAAGGAATGCGATGATCTGGTTTCAGAGATTCTACCTTGACAAAGAAAAAGACATGATCGTCGATCTCTATAAAGAGACCGGCGGTCTTTCTTACATTCTTCGCACGCCGAATCACAACACGGGCAATCTGATCACGAATCTGGCGAAGCTTTGCGGGCTGCCGCTTTCGTTCGACGAGAACGGACTGAAGGTCATCTGCGGTGATGTGCCGTGCTATGTGGACGGATATAACCGGGAGATCTATATCTTCCGGCTCGGCAATACAAAAGTGGCCAATATCTACCCGGACGGAACAGTGGAAATGAAGGCGCAGATCCCTTCCATTTCGAAGACGCTGATGTCCCAGACCAAAGATTACAGGCTCTCCGAAGAGAAGACCATCGTCAAGACTTACATCCGGTCGGAGTGCAAATTCCGGACAGACCTGCACACGCATATGAACGCGAATCTCCCGCCGGACGTTCTGATCGCACTCGGCATCGCGCACGAGATCCGGTATCCCCTGTACTACATTAAAAAACTGAATCTGCGCTGCACGGCGGAACAGGAAGAAAAGCTGAAGGAACGCCGCGCGGCAGCGGAGGAAAAGTACAGGGATTATGCACTGACCGGCAAATATATGGTGCGCCGCGTCGATGACAACACCTTTATCAATTTCGCTGATCTGATCCTGAAAAATCCTGCAGACGCCGCGTACAATATCGCGAAGATCAGGAATTCCCTGGCGATCATGAAAGACGGGCAGGCTGTCTTTACAAATCTTGAAAAAGTATATCTCTACCGCTACGTGTTCACAAAAGGGGAGACGTCGGAGGACCGGATCGGTATCTTCGACAGGGAAGAAGACGGCGGAAAGCTTCCTTCCGCGAGAAATGCCTTCCAGGCGATGTCCGCGATCCGCTCGATCCCGGATGAGGATGTCCGGCGGATCGTGCTTACGATCCTGCGGGACCGCGAAAACCCGGAATACAGGGATAATACGGTCTTCCAGGACAAACTGCTCTGGATCGCGCGCTGCTATGCGTCCCGCGGGATCACATACGCGGAGATCAGCGATACGACGCTGGTCAAAAAGGACGGCGCACCAGAACTGCTCGCGCAGATTCACAGCGTGATGCCTGCGGTGACCCGGGAGACTGGAGTGACGCTCCGCTTCCTTGCGGGGATCCGGCGGATCCCTCTCACCATTATCAAGCATAAAGCGTCAGGGAGCGATTATTTCCGGGAGAATCTGCAGGTCCTGTCCGCCGTCGCGGGGGATCCGTATGTGGCGGGGAGCGATATTATCGGTGAGGAGATCAACGATATCCGTGACCTGCGGCCTGTGATCGGCGAGATCGTGAAGATCGCTGCGGAGGATCCCGATTTCACGGTCCGGATCCACGCCGGAGAAAACGACAGTCTGCGCGACAATGTCATGAACAGCGTCCGCTGCGTCAAAGAATCTCTGTCGCCGGGTCAGCCCATGCCGGCGATCCGGATCGGACACGGCCTTTATACGGCAAATCTCAGTTCCTCCAAAGGGAGGAGCCTCATCCGTGAGCTGACAGAAAGCGGAGCGGTGCTTGAATTCCAGATCTCGTCCAACGTCCGTCTCAACAATCTGAGCGGCATGGAGAAACACCCTCTGCGCTCGTATCTGCGCGCAGGCGTGCGATGCGTTCAGGGGACGGACGGCGGCGCACTTTACGGGACGGATTCGATCGACGAACAGCTTTCCCTGGAAAAAATGCTGGGCCTCACGTTCGAAGAACTCTGCGCGATGAGACGGTGCGAAGAAGAAGTCCGTATCAGGGGGATGCGGGGATTTGAGCGCAAAATGATCCTGTTTGGGGAACAGGTTTCTCCGGATGACGGGGAGCGTGATGTCTGCCTTTTCTACAGGAAGAAGATCGAAGAGATGTCGGAACTCAAGGGGATCGGCCTTCGCAGCGACAGGAGAGAAAATGCCGCGGCCGCCCTGGCGGACCGTATCGTGGAGCTGCCGGAAAAAGGCAGGCCGGTCGTGCTGTGCGGAGGGAGCTTTAATAATGATACCAGAACGACGAAAGTGACCCCCGAAGGGCGGCAGATGATCGTGAAACTCCTTGCGGCATGTGATCCGAAGGAACATTTCTTCGTCGTCGGCCACAGGATCAGCGGCTACGAAAAGTGCCTGATCGAAGAGAACAAAGGGCGATTCGCTGTTTTCGCTTTCGTTCCCACCCTCCTCAGTTCGCAGCGGATCCGGAAGATCCGGGAAAGCGGCGTGAACGTCCGCGTCTCGATCGAACCGGAGGCGATGGGGATTTATAAGAGCATTTCCTATGAGGTCTTCAAGAGAAGGGAATCCACACTGATCGCAATGGACGGCAACAGCGCCGGTGCGAACCTCATCCAGGAAGCAAAAAACGCGAAATATAAATGCCGTATATTTGTAAACAGGGGCGTACGCGCTTTGAGAGAGAAAGCGGAGTCGCTGGAGGGCTATGTGACCGTGTTTGAAACAGGCGGAGAGATCCATGGGATCTGAACTGGTTAAAACGGAGCAGGGACTTATACTGACAGACGGAGAGCTGTCCCTTCGCGGAGATTTCCGGCAGCTGCTGCCGAGGATCCGGAGAGGAAATCTGTCACGGGAGATGCTGGTCAAAGCTTCCCGCATCCGGAACGCCAAAAG
>DBVZ01000141.1:22335-27240 GCA_002308255.1 Lachnospiraceae bacterium UBA1251
GCAGCCGGCTGTCAGGTCCTGCTTTATGAGAAGGATCCCGTTATCGCGGCGCTTCTTGCGGATGCGCTGAGAAGAGCTGCGGAAGACCCGGAACTTCGGGAAACCGCTGCGAGGATGCATTTTACGGAAGGAGACAGCATAGACGCCATGAGAGAGATGGCGAAGGAAAATGCTTCCTCTCCGGATGTGATCCTGCTGGATCCGATGTTTCCGGAAAGAAATAAAAGCGCGCTGGTCAGGAAGAAATTTCAGCTGCTTCATACGCTTGAGAAGCCGTGCGAAAATGAGGAGGAACTGCTGGAAGCCGCCATTTCCGCCCAGCCCCGCCGGATCGTGGTCAAGCGTCCTCTGAAGGGACCTTACCTGGCAGGGCGCAGGCCGGATTACTCTCTGAGTGGAAAAGCGATCCGCTATGACTGCTTTGTGTTTCCGCCCTGAAAGCGGTGCCTGTGCCGGAACAGCGCATTCCTGACGGAAAACAGCAGGACAAAGGAAGCTTTCCGTGGAATAACGAAGAAATTTATTGTACAATCTAGGCAAATCGGGATGCATAAATACTTTGATATCAATGAAGCGGGCTGCAGCATTCGCTGCGGGATTTACACGAATCAACCCAGGGAGGCGCGGAGCGCCGTTATTTTCGGACACGGATTCGGAGGACATAAAGACAACCGGGCGGCGGAGCGGTTTGCCGGAAAACTCCTTTCCAAGCACAAAGACGCTGCCGTGATCACGTTCGACTGGCCGTGCCACGGAGAAGACGGCAGGAAAAATCTGACACTGGCAGACTGTGATACCTATCTTACGGAAGTGATCCGGTACGCGAAAGATTCTCTGCACGCGGAGGATCTTTACGGATATGCGACCAGCTTCGGCGGGTTTCTGTTCCTGAAGTACATCGCGGAGCACGGAATGCCGTTCCGAAAAGCCGTTTTCCGCTGTCCGGCGGTCACGATGCATGAATCTTTGTGTACGCGCATCATGAATAACGGGGATCTCGAAAAGCTCGGCAAAGGAAAACCGGCGCTTGTCGGATTTGACCGGAAAGTCAGGATCACGGCTTCTTTCCTCGAAGAACTGAAAGAGGCGGATATCAGGAAACGGGAATATTTTGACTGGGCGGATGATCTGCTGATCATCCACGGGACAAAGGATGAGATCATTCCTTTTGAGGCCGTGCGTGACTTTGCGGAAAGCAATGTGATCGAGTTTGTTCCGGCGGAAAACGCGGACCATCGCTTCACGGACCCGAAGATCATGGATCTCGCGATCCATACGATGATCACTTTTATGGATCTTTAATCGTAGGACTTAAACATATTTAAGGGCGGCTTTAACTACTGATTGATTCTGTTCTGACGAAGGCAGCTGTAGGATGGGCTTAAAGGAGAAAAGACATGGATATGACCAGAATCGGAACATGTATAGCAGATGCCCGGAAACGAGCCGGTTTCACACAGGAGGAACTGGCGGAGAGCTGCGGAGTGAGCGTGCAGGCTGTCAGTAAATGGGAGAACGGACACAATCTCCCTGACATCGAGAACCTGATGCACATCGCCGAGCTCACCAACACTACTTATTCGATGCTTCTCGGAAGGGACATCAGCGGGGAGGATGCAGGCCTTCTCAATATCAGGAACCGGCTTTTCCGCGAAAACAATATGTTCACCCGTCTGCGTTCGGTCGCTGCCGGAGAGGGGCTGGAGGAGACCTACAAAGCGCTTCAGTTCATGAGACAGCAGCATGCCGGCCAGTTTCGCAAACGCAGCAAGTACTCGGTCGAGAAGGTCCTCTATATCAATCATCCTCTCCTCATGGCGTGTCAGGCACATGCCTGCGGGATCCGCGACGACGTGCTTCTGGCATCGATCCTGCTGCATGATGTCGTCGAGGACACGGGAATCACGGCTGAAGAGCTCCCGTTCAGTGAGGAAGTGAGGGAGATCGTCCGCCTGGTGAGCTTTTCCGTTCCGGAAGGAATGACAAAGAAGCAGGCAAAAGAAGCATATTATGCAGGGATCGCGAAGAATCCGAAAGCCTGCGTCGTCAAGCTGATCGACAGATGCAACAACGTATCGACGATGGCCGGCAGCTTTACACGCAGAAAAATGCTCCAGTATATCAGGGAAACCGAGCAGTATGTGCTGCCGCTCGCGGACGTCCTTAAAAACCAGTATCCCTTGTACAGCGATCAGGCATTTATCGCTAAATACCATATCCTGAGCGTGATCGAGACGATCAAATACATGTTAGCGGATTGATTTTCGTCCATGAAGAAGATTCTGATACTGCTCATTGCCGTGCTGCTCCTTGCGGGCTGCGGCGGAAGTGAACAGGAAAACAAAACAGGGAAAGACGGTTATTCCGGGGAGACGGAAAGCGCCTCCCGGGATTTTTTTGCCATGGATACCTACATGTCCGTACTGGCGTACGGCCTGGAAGCGGAGAACGCCGTCGAGGAGGCCGTCCGGGAGGTCAATCGTCTGGACAGTCTTCTGTCTGCGGGCGATGAGGACAGTGAGGTGGGAAGCATCAACCGGAACGGTAACGGAAAGCTCTCTGACGACGGGAAGATGCTGCTTAAGGAATCCCTGTCTTTGTATGAGGAGACCGGAGGCTGCTTTGACATCACGGTTTATCCTCTTGTTGAGCTGTGGGGATTTGTCGGACAGGAATACCGGCTGCCATCGGACGTGGAGATCCGGGAGACGCTGCCTCTTATCGGCGCGGACGCGGTTAAGTATAATGAGAAAGACGGGGAGATCTCTTTTGCGAAAGAGGGAATGAAGATCGATTTCGGCGGGATAGCGAAAGGCTATACTTCGGCGAGGATCATTTCCGTTTTTCAAAAGAACGGAGTGGAAAGCGCACTGGTCAGTCTCGGCGGAAACGTGCAGGCTCTCGGTTCGAAGCCGGACGGAAACCCCTGGAGGATCGGGATCCGGGATCCGAAAGATACTTCTTCCATGATCGGCGTGCTTTCCGTTACGGACCGGGCGGTCATCACTTCGGGAGGATACGAGCGGTATTTTGAAGAGAACGGAAAGCGCTACCACCATATCCTCGATCCGAAGACCGGCTATCCTGCGGAGAGCGGACTTTCTTCCGTCACGATCGTCTGCCGGGACGGAACGTACGCGGACGGGCTTTCAACGTCTCTTTTTATCATGGGAAAGGAGAGGGCGTCGGCTTTCTGGAGAGAACGCAGCGACCGGTTCGATGCGGTCATGGTCACGGAGGACGGAAAGATCTGCGTTACGGAAGGATTGCGGGACAGCTTCGCGTCCGCGCTTCCGTTTGAGATCATTACAGGATCCTGAAAATAGAAAAAGAGACATTTTGAAAATGAATTCGACGGCGAAAAAAACAGCATATTGCGGAATGCTGACTGCGCTTGCAATGATCTTCAGCTATGTGGAGTCTCTGATCCCCATCAGTTTCGGAGTTCCGGGGATCAAGCTGGGCCTCGCAAATCTTGTCGTGCTGTCCGCACTTTATTTTATGAGTCCGGGGGAAGTCCTCGCGGTTTCCGCCGCACGGATCCTGCTGCTGGGGTTCTTGTTCGGGAACGGCATGTCGATCCTGTATTCTCTCGCGGGAGGCCTTCTCAGTTTTGCGGTCATGGTAATCCTGATGAAAAGAGGAGGATTCTCGGAGATCGGCGTCAGTACCGCCGGAGGCGTCTCTCATAATATCGGGCAGATCCTGGTTGCCGCGCTGGTCCTGCAGTCGGCAAAACTTTTCTATTATCTTCCAGTGCTGATCCTGTCCGGGCTCGTTACCGGAGTACTGATCGGGATCCTCGGCGGAAGGATACGGAAGATCCTGGCAAAAACATATCCGTCGGAGAAAAAGGAGAACCGGGAATAAAACGCCGTGAAACGGCTCAGATATAAAAAACAGGAAGCCGCACCATTCGGTGCGGCTTCCTGCAGGTTTGATGAATGTATTGTGCTGTTATTGGTTATCGGAAAACTGTTTCCTGAGATAATCATGCCTGACCGGATCAGCCCTCGATCATGATCGTCTTCTTTTCCGGAATCTGTTCTTTGACTTCCTTTTTCGGAACGCCCAGTTTCAGAATGCCGTCTTCGAATTTAGCCTTGATATCTTCTTCCGTGATATCTTTGCCTACGAAGAAGCTTCTCTTCATGGAGCCGACATAACGCTCTTTGCGGATCACGCGGCCGTCGGTATCCTTTTCTTCATTCTCTGTATTTTTCTCGGCGCTGATGGTAAGATAACCGTTCGTGAGATCCAGATTCAGGTCTTCCTTCTTATAGCCGGGAAGTTCGACATCCAGTTCATAGCCGGTTTCCGTTTCCCTGATATCCGTTTTCATGAGGTCGGTGCGTTCCGTACGGACTGCACGTCTTGCCGGTCTGAAAAAGCTTGTGTCAAAATCATCAAAGAAATCATCCATCAGGTTGTCACCAAAAATGCTCGGTAAGTACATCATATTAAAAACCTCCTTTTGTAAGGGATTTATATTTGATCTCCCTGTTTCTGAAACCCATTATAGCACCGTTGTTAGCACTGTCAAGAGGCGAGTGCTAATAAAAGTGTGAAGATTTTGTGATCTCAGGCATGGCGGGATCTCATAAGAAAACCCGGCGGGGGATCCCGCCGGGTTCTGTCTCAGTAGAAGTTCCCTTTAAACCCTGAGTCGGGAACTGCCTCGTCTCCGAAATAGGAGGAATAATCCAGTTCCAGACCGTCACAGACCTCTTTGATCTCGATCAGGGTGCTGTCCAGCACGGGAATCCCTTCCCGACGGGCACGCGCTTCCGCATCCGCTTCTTTTTCGCCGTGGGTAAAGATGCGGTCTGCCCCTTCCGCTTTAGGAGAGGTACGGATACTTTCCAGATAAGCGGAAAGATGCTTCCTGATCGCACCTGCATCGCC
>DBVZ01000096.1:0-3824 GCA_002308255.1 Lachnospiraceae bacterium UBA1251
CAGGGCCGCATTGACTGCGACGGACTGCAGATGTACCGGGCGATGGCCGGGCTCGCGAAAAAGAATGTTTTCGAAGATCTGTTCGACGTCAACTCCGTCTTTGACAAAGTCCGTCCGACCCCGGTCAGCGCGAGCGGAAAATCCTGATTGATTTTGGTTGCGGGAAACGGCGATCTTTGATAAGATAATGGGTCGGAGGCTTTCCCGAATGCCTTGAAAAGAACATTCCTCCTCCGCGGTGCGTTCCCGGAGGATAAAAATGATAACGGAGGGGAAAATATATGCCTACATGGTTGATCGTAATGCTGATCATTCTCGTGATCGCGATTGGCGCTTTCATCGCGCTGTATTTTTACGGAAAACGTCTTGAAAAACGTCAGGCGGAGCAGGAAGAACAGATTCAGGCTTCCAAACAGACGACCTCAATGCTGATCATCGATAAGAAGAGACTTCCGCTCAATAAGTCCGGTCTTCCCCAGATGGTGATCGATCAGGCGCCGAAGCTGATGCGCCGCAGCAAAGTCCCGGTCGTCAAGGCAAAAGTCGGTCCCAGGATCATGACTATGGTCGCCGATGAAAAGATCTTTGACCTGATTCCGATCAAGAAAGAAGTGAAAGCGGAAGTGAGCGGCATCTATATCGTCGGTATCCGCGGCGCGCACGGCAAGCTGAATGCCCCGCAGGAAAAGCTGACCCGCTGGCAGCGCTTCCGGAAGAGGATCCTGACGAGAGCGTCTTCCGGCAGATAAATCCGAACTGAACAGGGAACAAAAAAGAATCTTCCGAAGCGGTCCGCCGCCGGGAAGATTCTTTTTTATATGGTTGTTTCCGACTTTTTCCGCTTTACGGCTGCGTTTTCCGGATCTCGATATCGACCGTGCAGTCCGCCACATAGGAACCGTTCATGATCAGCGCGTAGGCGAGATACACATCGGCCCCGTCTTCCCGGACATCCTTTTTAAGGGAGGTCGTCGTGACGCCCATCTCCATATTTCCGAAAGGCGTCGTATAAAAAGAGGAACTCTTCTTCCCTCTCTCAAATACCAGGGATGACGTAACGACCCCTGTTTTATCGATCCTGACGCGTTCTTCCCCGATCGTTACCGTATTCCGCGTCTTTTCGGAAATGCCGTCGTACGCCTCCTCATATTCAACGATGCAGACACCGTCCTGCTGCCGCATGGTGCCCGCGCTGATCACCTCCACCGGCTCCTCGCTGGTATCGGTATAATGGAAATAAAACTGATTTCCGGTCACTTTAACGGTTACTTCTTCTGTCCTCATATCCTGTTCATTCCGGCAGCGTCCTGCCGATCGTCTCGATCTGTTTCTCTATGTGCTCCCTGATACAGCTGACTGCAGCCTGTATATCTTTTGCGTGAATGGCTGCCGTTATCTTTCCATGTTCATCCGCGACTTCGTCGAAATCCCGGATCTGCTTGAGATATTCCAGCCGGAAGCGGTACATCTGTTCCCTGAGGTTATTCAGGATCTGAACGAGCTTCCGGTTCCCCGATGCCGTGTAGATCGCATCGTGGAAAACAATGTCCTTTTCGGCGATCTCCGCTATCGATTTTCCGATGCTGTCCCGGAACGCCCTTTCCGCTTCGTCAAGCAGTTCCTCCTGCTCCGGCGTGATCCTCTGGCAGCAAAGCACGACCGCCAGCCCATCCAGGCTCTCCCGGATCTCCAGAACGTCGAGAAGTTCCTGCCGCGAGATCTGAGCCACCTGCGCTCCTCTCCTCGGGATCAGCACAACGAGTCCTTCATCGGCCAGCATCCGGATCGCCTCACGGACAGGCGTTCTGGACACCCCGAGCTTCAGGGCGATCGTGTTTTCCATCAGGCGCTCGCCCGGTTTCAGTTTTTCTTTCAGGATAGCTTTCCTGAGTGCATCGTAAACGACTTCCCGCAGGGGCAGAAAACCGCTGCCGTCTATTTCAAATTCTCCGGTCACGTGAATACTCCTTTACGGATCTGTATTTTGTATACAATTATTATATTCCGTTTCTCCCCTCTTATCAACCTTGACTTGCTTCCCCCTCTGAAATCCAGTATACTTTATTTGTTAATCCGCCGGCATACCGATGTGAGGAGTGCCGGTGTCTTCCATGTACAGCCAAAACGGATTTGCAGAGGTGTAACGATGTTTCGTTTTATTATAGTCGTTCTGTATGTAGCTCTGTTCCTTCTGAGTGCGCTGCCCTATTTCGGCATCGAATGGATCCTCGGGAGGTGCTTTGACAAAAGAAAATCCGACCTGAGGAGCCTGCACTACGTTCAATGGGGTTTCCGGGTCGTTCTCTTTCTCAGCGGTGTGAAGGTGACTTTCCTCGGAGACGAGAATATCCCCAAAGGCGAACCGGTCCTGTACGCGGCCAATCACAGAGGCATGTTCGATATCGTCTCCACTTATTCCCATGTACCGGATCTTACGGGATTTATCTCCAAAGACAATCTTCTCAAGGTACCGATCCTTCCTTTCGTCATGAAGCGGATCTACTGCCTTTTCCTGAACCGGAGAGATCCCAAGGAAGGTATGAAGACCATAACTGCTTCCTTTGACTACATCCGGCAGGGCGTCTCCATGTTTATCTTCCCGGAGGGAACCCGCAACAGAAACGAGGACAGCACCCAGCTCCTCATGATGCACAACGGTTCCTTCAAAGCCGCGCAGCGCACCGGCTGTCCGGTCATCCCGGTCGCGATCAGCAATTCGGATCTTGTTCTTGAAAAGCAGTTTCCCAGGATCCGGCCGGCCCATATCGTGGTCCGTTTCGGCAAACCGGTCTTCTTCAAAGATATTCCGGAAGATCAGCGGAAAAATATAGGCGACTATTTCGCGGATATTATCTCCGGAATGCTGAAAGAAAACGCACAGCTCCTGTAAGCTGTGCGTTTTCTTTGTTTTCATTTCCGGGATTCCCGCTCCTTCGTCAGGCAGTTTCCTTCTTTAATGCATCTACGACTTTTTCGAAAGCCATCGAATGGGAAGCCTTGACAAGAACCAGGTCTCCTTCCCGAATGAGTACCGGCAGCGCTCTCTTCAGCGCATCAATATTTTCAAAATGAATGACCGGAAGATCCGCGTTCTTCTCCGCAGCCGCTTCCGCAACGGATGCCGCCCGCGGACCGACCGTCAGAATCAGATCGAGCGGCAGCGAAGCGGCATATTCTCCGACTTCGCGGTGATAGAGAAGCTCATCGTCTCCCAGTTCCGCCATATCCCCGAGGATCGCGACTTTCCTGTCTTCCGACTCGGAAAGGACCTTCAGGGCTGCCTTCATGGACATCGGATTCGCGTTATAGCAGTCATTGATGATCCGGCAGTTCTTTCCGTCCTCGATGTGGAAACGCCCTCCGGGAAGCTCAAGAGTCTCAATGCCGGCCTTGATCTGAGCCGGAAGAACCCCGCACTCCATGCCGACGCTCGCGGCAGCGAGCGCGTTCATGACCATATGCAGGCCGGGATAGGGGATCCGTACGGAGAATGCCTCTTCCCCGACGTGAATGATGCAGCGTACTGCCTCCGTGCCGATAAAATCAATATTGTCGGCATAAACGCCGCTCCGGTTTTCGATTCCGTAGAACACAGGCGCGGCGCCGGCGACTTCTTTTACCTGCGCAAGTTTGTCGTCATCCCCGTTCAGGATCACGCGCGCACCGGGTTTCAGATGTCTGAAGATCTCCGTCTTCGCGCGGAAAACGCCGTCGCGGTCCCCCAGGAATTCCAGATGGCAGGTGCCGATATTGGTGATCACGCTGATGTCCGGCGGGGCGATACTGCCGAGCACATCCATTTCCCCGAAATGATTGATGCCCAT
>DBVZ01000096.1:3848-8533 GCA_002308255.1 Lachnospiraceae bacterium UBA1251
TTCATTATTGAAGTTGCCCTGTGTCTTCTTCGTGCGGAACTTCTGAGCGAGTACGGACGCGATCATTTCCTTTGTGCTGGTTTTGCCGACGCTCCCTGTCACGGATACGACACGCACCGGAAGACCGGCCAGGTAGAAGCGCGCAATGTCCTGCAGCGCCTTTAATGTGGACTCCACAAGAATGCACGGCCATTCGCGTCCGGTCTCTTCTCTCTCCGTGAGGACGAGCATCGCCCCGTCCGCCATGACCTTTGGTATAAAATCATGACCGTCGACGCGCTCTCCTTTGATCGCCGCGAAAAGACATCCGACGACCGTCTCCCTGCTGTCTCTCACGATCGCGCTGATTTCCCTGTCAAGAATCGAGGGATCGCCGAAAAACGTTCCCCCGCAGCACTCCGCTATATTCTTCGGTGTCAGATTTTTCATGCTTCTTCCCCGCTGTATCTCATCATCGAGATCCGGATCAGTTCCTCACAAAGATCCGCGAAATCCATCCCCGTCTGCGCCGCCTCCTGCGGAAGCAGGGAAGTCGGGGTCATGCCCGGCAGCGTATTAGCTTCCAGGCAGCACATCGAGCCGTCTTCTTCCATCAGGAAATCGAGTCTTCCGTATCCTTCGATCCGAAGCAGTTTGTAGCCTCTTTCGGCATATTTCTGCATCCTGAGCGTCTGTTCTTCCGAGATCTCCGCCGGGCACGTCTCGACTGTCGACCCTGCGGTGTATTTGTTCTTGTAGTCGTAAAAACCCTCTTTCGGCGCGATCTCGATCACCGGAAGCGCTTTTCCGTCAAGAACGCCCACGGAAAATTCCCTGCCGTTGATAAAACGTTCCACAACGAGCTGTTCTTCCAGCGCAAAGCCCTGACGGACGGCCTCAAGATACTCTTCCCGGTCATGTACGATATAAACGCCGACCGAAGAACCGCCGCGGTTCACCTTCACGACCAGAGGATAGCTGAATCCGCAGGAGGAGGGTTCCTTTATCTCCTGCCCTCTGTGCAGGGTATACCAGGGTGATGTCGGAACACCGCCGTCATGGAGGATCCTCTTGGCAACGCTCTTGTGCATGGACACCGCCGATCCCAGATATCCGGATCCCGTGTAGCGGATCTTCAGCAGATCGAACGCCGCCTGCACCCTGCCGTCCTCACCGTTGGCGCCGTGCAGAGCAAGAAATACGATATCCGCCGTCTTCGCGGCTTCCAGAACACCTTCCCCGAAGAATCCTCTCTTCGGGTCCCGGGTCAGTGCGTCGACTTCCCCGTCATGGGAGCGGATCGCCATCGCCACCCTGTCGACGTCATATTCTTCCGGAAACAGCGCAGCGCTCTCACCGCGTTCACCGGTGAAAACATCTACGAGAACGGCATCATGGCCCCTGCTTCGGAGGGCTTTGCATACGCCGGTTCCCGAAACGATTGAGATCTCTCTTTCCGTGCTGTTTCCTCCGGCCAGTACTACTATCTTCATTTTCTTCTCCATACGGTGCGTTTTTTCCTCACAACAGTACGTTCTGTTTTTTTCTAAAACGGTGCGTCCTCGCGGGCGCACCGTCTTCTTTCTTTTTGTCCTTTTACAGACTGATCGCGCCGGTAAACGCGTCATTGATCACATAATACGCGGCGTTGTCTTCCGGTTTGATATAAAGGTTGATCGTGCCGACCGGTCCGAACGGGCTGTCCTGTTCGAGATAGATCCTTTTCGCTTTGGCAGCGAGTTCCTGCGCGTCCGCTTCACGGCCCTGATACTGTACAAAAACATTGACCTTATCCGGTGTCAGAACTTCCGCCGCTGTTTTGGCGGCTTTTGCAGCCTTCTTCCCGGCGCTCGCAGCAGCCTTTTTTGTCGCCGCTGTTTTTACTTCGGCTTTCTTTTTGACTTCCTCGATCACCGGTTCCGCTTTTTTCTTCGCTTCCTCGATCACCGGCTCTGCCTTCTTTTTCGCAGCACTTACTTTTTTCTTAGCTTCTTCTATGACCGGCTCTGCCTTCTTTTTTGCCTCGCCGGCTTTTTTCTTAGCCTCTTTCAATACGGGCTCTGCTTTTTTGATCACTTCTTCTGCTGCTTCTTTTCCTTTGGTTTCCAGTTTACTTGCCATTACATAAGCCTCCTTTGTTGCTTTTGCTACCGGGGTGTTTTTTATAAAGGTCTTACCTTCCCCGGATGCACAGACTGTATTGTACCACGCTTTCTTTATATTAGCAAATATTACAGGATCACCTCGATGCTGTTCACTTTTCCGCTCCGTGCCGTCTTTTCGTTCTCGCGGTATTTCTTCGGAGAAATCCCGTAAATATCCTTGAAACGCTTACTGAAATAACTGATGCTGTGAAACCCGCAGATCAGCGCGATGTCTTTGATCAGCTTCTCTCCTTCCGCAAGCGTCCGGACCGCGTGTTCCATCCTGACCTGCTCGATGTAGGCGGACAGAGGAATGCCCATGTCTTTCTTGAAGATCTCGCTGAGATAGTTGGGGGAAATATAGCATTTCTCCGCGATCTCCCCGGTCCTGAGCTTTTTCGCATAGTTCTTTTCCACATACCGGCACGCCGTATAGACCGCCGGTCTTACGTTTCCCCGCTGCCACGTCCTGTAATCCGCTTCGTAAAAAATCCGTTTCCCGTTTCCGCTCTCCGCCGACGCGAGGATCATCTGCAGCAAGCGTCTTTTGCTTACAAAGCCTTCGAGATCACGGATCCTCTCACTGACCGCGAACCTGATATTCTTTTCCGACCGGTCAAAGTATCTGCGCATAAACAGGATATTCCTGCGCACTTCCGCCTCTGATCCGTCCGTACAGAAGAAAGCCCACGTATCGGACTCAAGCATGAGCACACAGGAGTGCAGTCCGGCTCTTGAGAAAAAACGCATGAATCTCTTAAACTCGCGAATGTCGGCGTTCTTTTCAAACTCTGCCAGGATGATCCGCTTGAACTCATTTTCGATCCTGTACAGATGCTGTATCCTGTATTTCCTTATTTCCCTTTCCCTTTTCAGAAATTCCCCCGTTCTTTCGATCATGCTGTTCAGGCACGTTTCCAGATGTCTCTCCGGCAGATACCACTTCACGGGATACTGCTGCATCTTGAATACGATATCTCCCGCCCGTTCGGGCAGGACTGCGATAACGGCAGTTCTTTCCGGGTCGGTCAGACCGATGACGGACAATGCCGCTTTCGTGATCTGTCCGGGAAAAACGATCAGGATCTCCGGCGGCTGCTTTCGAAAAAGTTCTGCCAGCTTCGGCGCCTTGCTGCACTGTCTGATCTCTGTGATTCCGCTCCTCACCTTTTCTTTCAGGATGAATGTTATTGTTTCCAACACTGCTCCGTCCGCTGCAGCCACTATTATCTCCATACTGCTGTTACCTCCTTGTATTATTATTGCTATACAACCCATTGCATATGGATAATAGAATCGTTGGAATATTATCACAGGAAGCAAAATAGGAGGCAAAATTCAAAGAATTATCAGAGAATAATGAAATCTATATGAGAATAGTGCAATAATGCCATTCAATAAAAAAAATACCGCCTCGGCTGAAGCGGTACTTTTTATAAATGCTGTAAAGTATAAAACGAAATTATTTGCGCTGCGCAGCAACTTCCGCCGCGAAGTCCTCGACCTTTTTCTCGATGCCTTCACCGGTCTCGAAACGGACAAATTTTTTGATCCTGATCTTTGCGCCGTTTTCCTTTGCAACCTGGTCCACATATTTCTGTACGGACTGTTTGCCGTCTTCGGCTTTGACATAGACCTGATCAAGAAGGCAGATTTCCTGCATTTCCTTGTTGATACGGCCCATGACCATACCGTTCAGGATCTTCTCGTTCGCGTCAGGCTTCTCGTTTCTTGCGGATGCCAGAAGGACTTCTTTTTCTTTCTCGATGAATTCCTGATCGACTTCCGCACGGCTCGTGAACTGCGGGCGCATCGCTGCAGTCTGCATCGCAACGTTCTTTGCCATCTCACGGATCGCGTCGTTGACGACGTCAGTGACAACGTCAATAAGGACGACGATCTTGCCGCCCATATGCGTATAGGAAGCAATAAAGCCTTCTTCTTCCGCGACCTGCTCGAAACGGCGGATCTTCATATTTTCGCCGATGACCGCGATCTGTGCCGCAAGTGCTTCGGAAACCGATTTGCCCTCTTCCGCTTTCCACTCTTCCGCAAGGAAAGCATCGATGTCTTTTGCTTCCGTCTCAAGAGCCTGCTCGGCGACCTGATGAACGAATGTCTGGAACTTGTCATTCTTCGCGACAAAGTCCGTCTCGGAATTCACTTCCACGGCGACCGCTTTTTTGCCGTCTTCGGAAACGATCGAATAGCACACGCCTTCCGCTGCGATGCGGCTTGCTTTCTTCTGTGCCTTCGCAAGGCCGTTCTCTCTTAAATACTCGATCGCTTTGTCCATATCGCCGTCTGTGGCCGTCAGTGCTTTTTTGCAGTCCATCATGCCGGCGCCGCTCATCTCACGGAGCTCTTTTACCATTGCCGCTGTGATTGCCATTTATTTCTCCTCCTGCTTTGCCGCTTCTTCACTCTCTTCGTCCGGGTACGCAATATAACCTTCCGCCGGGATCTCCATCTCACCGGTCGCGCCCTGGTTCGCCTCGATGACAGCGTCCGCCATCTTCGCAACGATCAGTTTGATTGCGCGGATCGCGTCGTCATTGCCCG